>RECI01000226.1 GCA_007694095.1 Balneolaceae bacterium
TCGTATTCCGGATATTGGTGATAAGCATACATCGCGTCCAATATCCGGTTGGCAAATTCACGATTGCGAAGATCCGGATCACTGAGTGTGCGTTCCTCCATATCCGTATCAATGGGTTCATTCATCTGCCGTTCAAGCCAGTTTCTCACATTCAGGCTTTGAAGGGTTAGAATACCGCGCCTGGAACGGTCCGGCTCCCCATAACGAACGTAAATAAGGCCGCGGTCATCAGTGCCATAAGCTGTATTGTTGTTTTTTGTAAACTGGCGACGGGCTTCAGCAATGCGTTCCCAGTGTTCGATCAGCCGTTCATTGGAAGCCTTGGCCGGTGTCGGATCGAGTTGTATCCAATACCCACGCATATCGATGGCAAGGGCGCTGTTGCGCTGCTCCCACCAATCTATCCACTGCCGGTAAATTCCCTCACCAATAATCGGCCGCATGCGTTCGATTTCCTGACGGATGGCAGCCCGGCTTTCTGGTCCTGCACCATCAATCAGCGCGCGCTTGTACATATTTGTTGCAGCTTCAAAGTACGATCGCCTCCTCCCTTCCGTAACCACTCTGATAAAATCAAACCCAATTCGGCTGTCAATACTACCGGGCTGAGTGTATGCAGAATACCAGATATCCAGGGCTTGTGTGATATTGCCGCTATAAATTTCTTCCAAACCTCTTTCATAAGCCCGCTGCGGTTGTGCTAATAAACCGGTTGTATGGAGTAACAGGGCTAAAAGAGTGCCTGTGTATGTTATATTTTTTAAAGTTAAAATCATCAGAACTTTAAAATTAACGGATTCTGCTGAAAATACAACGTGATAATTTATGTATTAAGTACCTTAGAGTTTATAGCAAAAAAAGCGAGAAAGGTTCAAAAAGGAATCTCATTTTTTGTACCTTTATCAACGGGTTCAGAACACTGAAAACTGCACAACCGAAATATATCTGATGTCAAATCATTACCGGGCATTAACCCGAACATACCGGCCACAAACATTTGATGATGTTGTATCCCAAGAGCATGTTAGCAGCACGCTTAAAAATGCCATCAATCAAAACCGCCTCTCCCACGCCTATATGTTTTGCGGCCCGCGGGGTGTGGGAAAAACCACTATGGCCCGTGTGCTGGCCCGTGCTATCAACCAGATTGATGAGGCTGTTGACGGCGAAGCCCTAAGCCAAACCCTGAACGTTGTAGAAATTGATGCCGCATCGAATAATAAGGTAGAAGATGTACATCACCTAAGGGAAATTGTGAGGGTTCCTCCGCAAAGCGGAAAGTACAAGATTTTTATCATTGATGAGGTACACATGCTCAGCAAGCAGGCTTTTAACGCCCTGCTGAAAACACTTGAAGAACCTCCTGCTCATGCTATTTTCATTTTTGCCACTACTGAACCGCATAAGGTGCTGCCCACTATTCTATCGCGTGTACAGAGGTTTGATTTCAAGCGGATAAGTATTGATGAAATCATGAACCGCCTGCGGGTTATTTGTGAAAAGGAGGGTATCAAGATTGACGAAGAATCACTACATACCATTGCGCGAAAAGCTGATGGTGCCTTGAGGGATGCGCTCGGACTTATGGACCAGGCCGTGGCATTTTGCGGGATGGATATCAAATATGAACAACTAATCTCGGCTCTGAATGTAGTTGGTAATGATGATTTATTTGAGGTTACAAAAGCTGTAATTGAACGCAATCCAAAAAATGGCCTTTTGTTGATAGACCGTTTAATGAAAGATGGTACTGACATTCAGGAATTCCTGGTTTCAATGACAACACACCTGCGTAATTTGTACGTTGCAAAGCAGGAAACCGGCCAGCACCTGATAGAGGCAACTGAAGACACGCGACAGCGATATTTCGAAACAGCGGCCGCATTTTCTGAAGAAGACCTTATGAGAATGCTTCATCTTGTAAGTGAAGCCCAGATAAAAATAAAGGAGGTACAACAACCACGGGTACATTTCGAAATTCTTATCCTCAAACTGATTCACCTGAGCCGGATTAAAGAGCTATCCGAACTGGTTGAGGGGCTAAACCATTTAAAAAAAAACTCCAATATCCGGCAAACTGAAAATTTAGGGGATAATTCAGGGCCTGTTACCTTTACTCCCCCAATAACAGAACTCAGAAGTAATGTGGAAAAGGAACAGGAAATCCAGGCAAAAGCCCCTGAAAGTTCTGAACCTGCCCAAAGTGACTCCGATAACGACGATGATTTTGATGAACTTTTAACCGGTAAACCAAGCCTCGGGTTTGCTAAAGGAATCAGTTCTAAAAATGGCAATCATGATTCCGGTGAAAATAATAACTTGGTGGTTTTCCGGGAGATGAAAACTGCTAAAGGGCTTGACGAAATTGAAGACGGTTGGCCGGAATTTTTAGAGCTGATAAAAGAGAATGGCTCTAAAACGCTATTCCATCAACTCGAAAATGTAAAACTGAAAAAACTGAAGGGGAGTGAATTAACGATATCCGTGAACAATATGTTTGCGTCAAATCTTGTTGAAGAGAATAAAATCCTGCTCTCTTCACTACTCAAAGAAGCAGTCGGGATTCATATTCGCCTGAATTGTGTTGTTGAAAGGCAGAATTCAGTATCAGCAGACTCTTTGAGCCCGTATGAGCAGTTCAGGGAATTGCAAAAAAAAGATCCCCACCTTAAAACCATAGTGGAACTTTTTGGCGCTGAACTGGAATATTAATTTATTCCTGCGATAAAATTTTTAATAATAAAAACCAAAGAATACAAGAACAATGAATCAATTTAATATGGCCGATATGTTCGGTAAGATTTCCGATATGCAGGCAAAGATGAAACAAGCGCAG
This sequence comes from Balneolaceae bacterium, assembly GCA_007694095.1. Taxonomy (GTDB): domain Bacteria; phylum Bacteroidota; class Rhodothermia; order Balneolales; family Balneolaceae; genus Rhodohalobacter. The sequence goes on from RECI01000226.1 coordinate 2,837, forward strand.
GACCAGCTGTCTGAGGTAACTGTGGAAGCAGAGGCCGGTGGCGGAATGGTAAAGGTAAAGGCGAATGGTAAAAGAGAGATCATTAGTATTGAACTCGACAAGGATGTAATTGACCCTGATGATAAAGAGATGATTGAAGACCTGGTTGTGGCCGGCGTTAATAAGGCACTCGCGAAAGCGGAGGATGCTGCAAAAGAAAAAATGCAGGACGTTTACAAAGACTTATTGCCTGGCGGAGGGATGCCCGGAATGGATTTGAGTAAATTCGGTCTATAACAGGAATATTAATTTTTGAGTGTGAATTCTGAATCAATGAATAAAGAAATGTATTCCATTCAGATTTTTTTTTACTCACCATTCATTTTTTTTGATGCAAATTACCTCCGAAGCCCTTGAACGGGTAATTGAAGAATTGGCTAAGCTGCCCGGAACAGGACGTAAATCCGCACGCAGAATTGCAATCTATCTTCTTAAGCAAACTGACGAACGGGTAGCAGCACTTACCGATTCTCTAATACAACTCAAAAAATCCGTTTCAAGATGTTCCGTATGCGGAACCATTGCAGATATGGATCCATGTTCAATTTGCACAAATTTCAAACGGAATAATGGAATTATCTGTGTGGTTGAAGAGTTTCAGGATGTCTATATCATCGAAAAAACAAATGAATTCAGCGGACGCTACCATGTTCTTGGCGGAACCATTTCACCTCTTGATAACATCGGGCCGGATAATCTCAGGATACGGGAATTGCTGCACCGTATTGCAAATAAAGAAGAGGAAATTACTGAAGTGATTCTTGCACTCAATCCCGATGCCGAAGGAGAAGCGACAGCTTACTATATTAACAAATTGCTTCAAAATTATGATGTAAAAGTGACCCGGATCGCCTATGGTATACCCTTGGGTACCGAACTTGAATTTATTGATGAGGCAACACTCAGCCGCGCATTTGCAAGCAGAACAGCCTTTTAAAATTGCAAAAATGTTACCAGATGTACCTTTTTAAAGAATTTTATAAATCATTATGGCCAATATTCCGACAGCACAAGCTTAACGATCGATGGCACATTAACGATCGATGGCGCAAGCGTCCCGCTTGTGACCGACCCGCTGCCCAATTGTACAAGCATCGGAACGATTTCAGGGGAGAGGGACACCTGCATCAAATCTTGCCGGTTTGTCTGTACCAAACCCGGCCTTTTACCCTGGTAATAGTTGCGATTCTCATCCTGCTTATTCAATCAATTCCGGATCTGTCAGAAGCCCAGCGGGCAGGTTACTGGCAACAGGCTGTTGAATACGAAATGGAAATAGATATGCATGTAGAATCAAACCGGTTCGATGGCTATCAAAAATTGGTTTATCACAATAACTCTCCTGATGAACTGACACGGGTTTTTTACCATCTATTCTTTAACGCTTTTCAGCCAAACAGTATGATGGATAAACGATCGCGAACCATACCCGATCCCGACCGGCGCGTTGGTGACCGGATCTATCATTTCGATGAAACTGAAATAGGGTATCAGAAAATTGAATGGATGAAACAAAATGGCGAACCGGTTCACTTTACTGTGAATGGCACCATAATGGAGGTGCATCTCAATGAACCGGTGATGCCTGGTGAATTGGTTGTATTTGAAATGGTATTTGAGGCGCAAGTGCCGTTGCAAACCCGCCGTTCCGGCAGGGATAATGCTGAGGGAATAAGGTTTTCCATGGCCCAATGGTACCCGAAAATTGCTGCTTATGATGAATGGGGCTGGCATGCCAATCCATATATAGCAAGAGAATTTTATGCGCCTTTTGGCACCTTTGATATCACTATTCACATTGACCGTAATTACGTCGTGGCGGCAGGTGCAATTTTACAAAACCCTGAAGAAGTTGGGTTTGGATACGAAAGGCCCGGTTTGCAGCTAAACATACCGGATGGTGAAAAACTTGCCTGGAATTTCCGGGCCGAAAATGTACACGATGTGGTGTGGGCAGCCGATCCTGATTACACACATGTTGTTGCACAAGTACCGGATGGCCCTTTACTGCGGTTTTTTTATCAGACCGATCCCGTAGCAAAAAACGCATCTGAAGAACGCCAGGCCGAATTACTTGAAAACTGGGAAGCACTACCGGAATTTACAATCCGGGCTTTTCAATACATGAATGAGCGTTATGGTAGTTACCCATACGAGGAATACATGGTGATACAAGGCGGTGACGGAGGTATGGAATACACAATGGGAACCCTCATCACCGGCAACCGTTCGCTGAGAAGCCTGGTAGGTGTTACTGTTCATGAACTGGTGCATGCATGGTACGAAGGTGTTCTCGCAAACAATGAAGTGTATGATCAATGGATTGATGAAGGATTTACAACCTATGTATCAGCATTTATCATGAATGAGCTTTTCAATGATAAAATTGATGACCCGATGTTATCGAGGTATAACAGTTATTATAGTATTGCCGGAACCGGCCTCGAAGAGCCCATGCATAAACATTCCGACCACTATGTTACAAACACTGCTTACGGAGTGGCATCGTATACAAAGGGTGCAATTTTTTTACATCAGCTTGGCTACATCATTGGTGAAGAAGTGCTGCAGCGTACCCTGAAAAGGTTTTTTGATGAGTGGAAATTCAAACACCCGAACGGGATGGATTTCATTCGCATTGCCGAGAAAGAGAGTGGCATAGAACTGAAATGGTACTACGAATATTGGATTACGACAACAAAAACCATTGATTACAGTATTGAATCGGTGAATACCGCTGATGATTCTGAATCCACAATCGTTACTCTGAGGAAAAACGGATTAATGCCAATGCCACTGGATGTAGAGATTGAATTTATTGACGGAAAAATTGTTCACCACTACATTCCAATGAAAATAATGTGGGGGCAAAAAGAAAATGAATTTCCGTTTATCGAAAGAGTTGTTGAAAAAGAATGGCCATGGGTGTTTCCTGAGTACCGGTTTTCTATAAATCGGCCTGAGGATGAAATCTCAAGGATCGAGATTGATCCATCCGGACGAATGGCAAATCTTAATCAATCAGGTAAGATCTGGAAACCACTTGCGGAAGAACCTGAAGAAACAGAGAAGGAATCAGAAACAAAATGATTGCCTCACACGGATAAAACGGTTTATAATGATGACAGGAATTGTTCCGCGAATGCAGGTGCTAATGTCATGCCCCCACCACCGAATCCTGTAATCAGAAAAGTGGAGGGATCGGCCCGGTAAACGAATTCTGTATGCCCGGGATTTTTCAGGTAAATTCCATGCCATGATTTGGTTAAAGCCAGCTTTTTAATCGGGAAGTACTTTTCAAGGTATGTTAAAATCAGATTGTTAATGTCTGCATTGTTGAACGGGTCAATCGCTTCTCCATATTCGTGAGAATCTCCTATAATGAATTCACTGTGGTTGTTTTGTGCAACAAGTACATGCACCCCATACCTTACATATTCCGGCAAATCTTTGAGTATCCTTTTTCTCAATTGATCAATGGAAGGGCAGCCTTTGAAGGATTCGTAATGCTGAAGTGTTAATCCTCCGCAAATTGTCGGGCCTATCGTAAAAGTGTTTTCCAAAGATTTAAACTTCATCATCTGCAATTTGCATACTGTCATAGCGCTCTGTTTTAACACATCACTGTAAAGAGCATGGGTCACCGATCCTGAACAGATGATAATTCTGTCAGCCTTCCATGAACCGGACGAGGTTCGAATCATTCCATTACCGGCTTCCAGAACCATTTCACCGGTTTTTATGGCCACATTTTTTAAGTTCTTTAAATAATTGGTTATGGCAAGGATAGCTTCAGGCGGGTTTACGGTCATTTCAACAGAGCTGAACAGTGCCCCTCTGATCTTTTCCGTATGAACCTGACCGGAAATATCAGAAACCTGAGAAGGTGAAAGAATTTTGGTATTAAATCCAAATTGACCGTGATATTCTTTCAGTACCTGCATTTCATCTTCAGCGGATGCTACAAAAAGGGAACCATTTTGACTGATCCAAAAGCCGGCTTTCCTGGAAAGCTGAGTCCATATCTCCCGGCTTTTCATAGCCAATTCGAACCGGGGGCCTGCAGGCTGGCCTATTGGCCAAATGAGCCCAAAATTTCTTATCGAGGCACCGCTCGCCTGCGAGTCTTTTTCAAAAATTATGACGCGATGTCCGTTTTCTGCAGCAGTGTAAGCGAAAGATAAACCTGCTATGCCTCCACCAACAATTGCAACATCAAATGTCTGTTTTTTCACACTGGAGGATTATTTTTTAAACATTGTGTTTAAAACAAACCAAATATTTTCTTTTCTCTCCATCAGCCTGCGTTTAAAGTAAGGGAACCACATCGTGCCATAGGGAACATAAACGCGCGCATGGTAACCATCTTTGGCAAACTGTTCCATCGTTTCCTCACGCAGCCCGTAAAGCATTTGGAACTCAAACCGGTCTTTTGAAATGTTATTCTCTGCGGTATAATTGAGTACCCAGTTAATTAATTCATCATCATGAGTGGCAATACGGGGGAAAGGCGTTTTTTCGAGCAGTATTTTTGTGTATTCCTTGAATACTTCCCTGATTTCCGGCATTTTCTGAATAGCGATGAGATCGGGCTCTTTATAGGCACCTTTACATAAACGTATATCAGCACCTACATCAGCCAGTTCAGATATGTCATCCCCGGAACGGTGCAGGTAAGCCTGGATTACAATGCCAACATGGTTGCCGTAAATAGTAAACGCCTCTTTGAATATTTCGATCGTTTGCTGGGTATAAGCGGAGCCTTCCATGTCGATCCGCACAAAAGATCCAAGCTCTTTTGCCTTGTCAAGAAGCCTGAACAGGTTTTGTTTGCAGTAATTTTCATCAATATCAAGCCCTATCATAGTTAATTTTATAGAGATACTGCTTGTAAGACCGGCATTTTGAATGTCGTCCAGCAATTGCATGTAAGTATCCACGGTTTCATCAGCCATTGATTTGTCTTGTACATTCTCACCCAATAAGTCGAGTGTTATTTTAATATTTTTCTTATTGAATGCAATAATTTTCGGTATAGTCTCATTGAATGTTTCAGCTGCAACAAAACGCTGTGCCAATGTAAAAGGTAATTTCATAATGATGATTTTAACTGATATATGCGATCAAGTATACTGAACTCCTAAGAGTTTAACATATCAGAAACATCGTTTTTGATAATTTTCATTCAATACTGAAACCAATAGCCGGTTTGTGACGTAAGTGATGATTGAATGAGGTAAATAACCGTTATTTCCCCAAATCAGGTATGAATCAATATTTTGAGGTTTCACAATGATTTCCAAGCTAATTCAAAAAATATCGGCGCTAATCTTTTTTCTGCTTGCGCTGTCCGGACTGGTGCTGGCACAATCGTCAGACCGTGCGTATCGTGTGGATACATTTTCAACCTCCGGTTCCCCACACGTAAATATCAGCACATCTGGAGGATCTGTTAATGTTATAGGACATACAGAAAATGAAGTCATCGTCGAAATGTTTGTAAGACGTGGCAGCAGGTACTTGTCACCGGCAGATACAGACCTTTCTGATTTTGATATTATAATTCGAAAAGACGGAGATACTGTAATCGCTGAGGCAGTAAGAAAAAGATCCGGAATTTTCAGTGGCCCAAGAAACATCTCTATCAGTTTCAGGGTGCATGCTCCGCAATTTTCTTTGGTAGACGGAAGAACCAGTGGAGGAAGCGTTTCGGGTGAAAATTTATTCAACAAGGTAAAACTTACTACAAGCGGCGGCAGTGTTCGTGTCAAAGAAGTTGAGGGTGATATTAACCTTTCTACATCGGGCGGCAGTATTACGGTTGACAGGGCATCCGGAAATATTTCGGCGAGAACAAGCGGTGGGTCTATTTCGGCAAATGATATATATGGTGATGCCGAGTTCAGAACATCCGGAGGCAGTATCCGGCTCGAAAATATATCTGCAAAGGTTTCTGCCAGAACCAGCGGCGGCGGTATACGCGGCTCATTTACAACCTTTATGGATGATATCGAACTTCAAACAAGTGGTGGCAGTATCCGGATAAACCTACCAAAAAGCGACCATTATGATCTTCAGTTGAGAGGCAGCAGGGTAGATATTGAATTGAGAAATTTTTCCGGAGAAGTTGAAAGAAATTACATAAGGGGTAAAGTAGGTGAGGGAGGTCCGCTTCTCGCAGCAAGAACCTCAGGTGGCACGGTAACCGTACGGTAGAATTAAGCCCTTTTCAAACCATTTTGAAGCGCACACTGTAGAAGTGATGCGTTTTTTTTATATTAGGATGAGCTTGTCTTTTTACTTTTATATGAATTACGCATTATTTTCTCCGCGTTAACAAAAAATCTAAAATGGAGGTGTATTTATGGGGAATCAGGAAGAAAATCATGAAATGGAAGGGTTCCAGCCAAAAGGGGCTGTTGCTTTTTTTATAGTAATGATTGTTTTTTTTACAATCATTTGGTTTTTAATGTACTTCGAACTATTAAGCAGAGGATGAGCCATGGATAAATCAGAAAAATTAGCCCTAACTCTCAGCGGTGCTCTACTTGTAGTTTTCTTTGGTGCAATTATGTACGCAGCAATGGCAAAAAACATTGATGTGCCAACCTGTATCACGGATATGGATCCTTTCACAACAGATACACTCTTCCAGACGGGGCCTGATTCATATGAACTACAAATGGTAGCACGTATGTGGGCGTTTCAGCCATCTACAGTGCGCCTACCGGTCGGTTCGACGGTTGACCTCTATGTTACCTCTCAGGATATCATACACGGATTTAAAATCGAACAGCATAATGTAAACCTGATGGCTATACCGGGCGCGATAAATTATATGCGGGTTACATTCAATAAACCGGGCGAATTTTTATTTGCATGCCATGAGTTTTGCGGGGCTGCTCACCATACGATGGCTGGCAGGTTTATAATCGAAGAAGGAGGTTCGTAACATGAACGAAGAGACATTTCGATTTTCCAAATCCAACAGAACGCTGATAGCCGTTCTGATTATCATCCCTATGGTACTGTTATTTATAGGGGTATATGGCGGATTGATGCAAACGTTGTTCAGGGCCGGAATTATTCAGAGCGACCCGTTTGTTGGAGGTGATTATTACAAAGGATTAACTTTCCACGGGGTTTTGAATGCTATTGTGTTTACCACTTTTTTTGCGGTTGCATTTGCTAATGCACTGATTCCATACTCCCTGAAAAAGGCACTGAACAGCAAAGTAGCCTGGACAGCCGGCATACTTATGTTGGTTGGTTCGGTAATGGCAGCCATAATGACCTTAATTGGCGAAGCAACGGTACTCTATACATTTTATCCGCCTCTTAAAGCTCATCCGTTATTTTATATTGGCTTAACGCTTCTTGTAGTCGGTTCATGGGTAGCTTCAGCAAACTGGGTGCCCATGTATTTAGCGTGGAGAAAAGAAAATCCCGGAAAGAAAACCCCTATGGCTGTTGTCGGTTTGTTTACAACGTTTATCGTGTGGTTTATCGCAACACTCGCAGTTGCAGTCGAAATTTTATTCATGCTGCTGCCATGGTCACTGGGATTAATAGATGAAATAAACGTGATGCTTGCCAGAACTCTTTTCTGGTTCTTCGGCCATCCCCTTGTATATTTCTGGCTGCTGCCGGCTTACGTTATGTACTATGTGTTTTTGCCGAAAATTTCCGGCGGAAAACTCTACTCCGATATGGCCGGACGGCTTGTGTTTATGATGTTCATAGTTTTCTCTGTTCCGGTAGGAACCCACCACCAGTATATGGACCCTGCTATCAGTTCACAATGGAAGCTGCTGCATGGCATTTTTACATTTGCCGTTGCGCTGCCAAGCCTTATTACTGCTTTTACGCTTGCCGCTTCTCTCGAATATTCAGGTAAAAAAAATGGTGGAAAGGGACTCTTTGGCTGGATGTGGAAACTGCCTTATTTCGATAAAGAAAAATGGTTTTTTGCATACATGATAACCGGGCTTCTCATTTTTATTTTTGGCGGTATCGGTGGTATTATTAACGCTTCGTATCAAATGAATACCATTGTTCACAATACAGCATGGGTGCCGGGTCACTTCCACCTTACTGTTGCCGGGCCTGTTATGCTGGCATTTCTCGGAGGCAGCTTATATCTCATAAGCCAATTCATGAACAAAGAAGTACGCCTTAAGGCCTGGGCATTGTTTTCACCATATGTTTATACCATTGGCCTTCTGATAATGTCGTACGGACTGAAAATTGGTGGTCTGATGGGTATGCCAAGAAGAACCAATACCGGCGCTTCCTATGCGAATCCCGATAGCATTCTTTTCCAGGCAGACTGGATGATATATATCAACCTCACGGTTGTTGGCGGTGTTATCATGTTTGTCGGAATCGTGATGTACATCACATCATTCTTTACCACGGTATTTTCGAAAAGTAAAGAAGGGGAAGCTGAGATCACATTCCCAATTTCAGAGCCACTGCATGATGAACCGGCTACCTGGCTGCGAAACTTTAAACCGTATATTGTTATTGCAATTATCTTAATCGTACTTTCATATACTCCTGTTATTTATGATGTATTGCAGGCTACTTACGGTGGTTCCCTGCCCTACTCTCCGGATAGTCCGGTGCCATTGAGGTAGGATTAATCCCTGTAATAACAGGAACAATGATTTATAGCAGTTTAAAAAATTCTACGTTTTACCCGATCGCAGTCATGTTGATGTTTATTCTATCGGCAGGCTGCGATCGTCTTTCTGTAAAGGATACTCTCGAAGGATATAATTTCGCACTGGTAAACCAGTTTAATGAAACTGTACAATTCCCGGAAGCATATCACGGTAAAGTAATGCTGGTAGGTTATGTGTATACGCACTGTCCTGATATTTGCCCGATAATTACCTACAATATGAGGGATGTTCAACGGGCATTTCCTGATAATGATAACCTTTTGTTAGTGAGTGTATCATTTGATCCGGACAGGGATACACCCGAAATACTTTATCAATATGCTGAGAATTATCGGTTAAACCAGGGAAACTGGCAGCTTTTAACTGGCGAAAGAAGAGAGGTTGAGGCTCTGCTTAAAAAACTTCAAATTTTTACGGTAAAAACCCCCACTCGCTTTGCAGATGATAATACACCGATTTATTTTATTGATCACACAGACAGGGTGACTCTGATTGACAGAAGAGGGCAGATCAGGAGAAACTATCCCGGTAGTGAATTAAGCTCTGGCGAAGTGATCGAAGATATAAGAACATTGCTAAATGAATCATAAAAAATAAACTCTATGAATGTTAACACATCTTTGTATGTTGATCTGTTATAGGGTAATTAAACAATAAAACATAACGAATAAAATGAAAAAACTACTTTTTACATCAATTCTTTTTGCACTCATCATGGCACTTGCCGCTTGCGGCGGTGAAGAGGCATCACAACCGGCCGAAGAAATTGTCGATGATGGTGTAAGAACCATTGAAATAATCGGAACCGACGACATGAAGTTTGTGGTTCGTGAAGCCGCAGAAGGCTTACGTACCGGCGGTCAGGCAGGTCAATACCTGCTTCTTGAAGCAATTTATGCTGAGCCGGGCGAAGAGCTTCGAATCCGGTTAACAACAATTAGCAACCTGCCGCCTACTGCAATGTCCCATAATCTTGCCCTTGTTGACCTCGGTACCGATGTGGATGCATTTGCCAGGGCTTCCATTACAGCCAGGGATAATGAGTACATTGCCCCCGATTTTGAAGACAGGGTTATTGTAACAACCAGGATGCTCGGTAACGGTGAAACCGATACAATCACATTTACTGTACCTGAAGAGACAGGTGAATACGATTATGTTTGTACATTCCCGGGCCACTTTGCCGGCGGAATGGTTGGTAAACTGATTGTTCAGTAATACACCCGGATCTTACTGGCACAAAGCAACAATACCACATTATTCCAGGATATAAAAAAGGCCGTGTATTAGATTATGCACGGCCTTTTATTTTATGAAAATAAAATATTACTGAAAAGAAACATATACCGGCTGTTTTGATTCTGCAGAGAGTTTTACAGCGTCGTTAAATGCACCAAGTACAATCTCTGTTTCCGAATTTTTTGGCACCTCAAGTGTTTTTGAATCGGGGTGAAGGTCAGCTCTTGGACTTGCAGCACAGGTTACCGTAATTTCCATCGGAGAATAAAGGCTGAGTGTAACAAATTGCGCAAGCATGTTTAAAAAACTGAGTCGTGTTTCGACTCGTGCCACGCCATTCGTACAGTGTTGCTCGGCATTCACGATATTGGGTGGCACCAAACCACCAATAAATGAATGCGCCCAGGCCTGCTGGTAAACCTCATTTGATGACTGCAAACCTGTAGTAATCTGGGCGTGATAACACCCTGTAAAGAGAATAGGAAGGGCGAGAAGCAGAACTAATTGTTTTTTCATAAATTTGATCATTAATGAAGGTTATGATTGAAGTGATAATTGACAATTTTTTCTCATAAAAATCAATAGTAATTTCAGATATAATTTTTAAAATAATGTCATGAATATATTAGAAATATCGGAAGCTGATTTTTCAAGAGAAGAGCACAGAGAGGCAATAATAAAGATTACGGATGCATATGCACATGATCCAATGGGGCTCGGTTTTCCATTGCCAAAATCTGCAAAAGAAAAACTGATCAGGGAACTGGAAAAATTTCCGCTCAGCCTCATCTTTATCGCATTCTATAATGGCGAAGCAGCCGGCCTTGCAACATGTTTTTATGGTTTTTCTACATTTAGTGCTGCAAAAATAATCAATATACATGATCTTGCCGTACTGAATGAATACCGTGGAAAAGGAATAGGATCTTCATTACTGGCTGCAGTCGAAAAAAAGGCAAAATATGAATTATGTTGTAAAATAACGCTTGAAGTCCGCGAGGATAATCGTGCCCGTAACCTTTATGAACACGTTGGATTTTCGTACGGAGAACCCAGGATGTATTTTATGAGTAAAATTATTCAGTAACCTTTCACAGAATGGAGCATCTCGTTCTGATGTAGAAAGTGCCTGTAAACTTTAGATGCACGGTAGCCTTCAGGCAATCCTTTTTTTGACAACACAATTTGCCACAACTGATTTTTGCGTGCGCGGAAACTTCCGGCACTCATCAGCAGATAGTACGTCCACATTCTGTAAAACCTGTCTGAGTATCTATCTCTCAGTTTATGCCAATTCCGGTTAATATTTGAAACCCATGCCATGAGTGTTTTATCGTAATCAACCGACAAGTTCTGCCAGTCTTCCATAACCATTCTTCCTTCAAAAGCTGAACTTAACTGGGATATTGACGGGATCATAGAATTAGGAAAAATGTATTTGTCTATCCAGGGGTCTGTGTACCGTACCGAATAAATATTTCCAATAGTTTGCAACAAAAAAACTCCATTATCTCTTAAACAATCTGATACTATCCTGAAATAATCCCCATAGTTTTTGTAGCCAACATGCTCTATCATCCCAAGAGATACTGCGTGATCGAATGTTTCATTGAGTTCACGATAATCCTGCAGGCGAATTTCAACCGGCAGGCCGATGCATAGTTTTCTGCCCAGTTCAGCCTGCTGCCCGGAAACAGTAATACCGACTACCGACACTCCATATTTTTCGGCGGCATATTTAGCAAAGCTGCCCCATCCGCAGCCAATGTCGAGAATTTTTTGCCCGGGCTTTAAATCAAGTTTGCGGCAAACAAGCTCGAGTTTGGCTTCCTGAGCCTGATCCAGATTATTTGCCTGTTCCCAATATGCACAAGTGTAAACCATCCGGCGGTCGAGCATGGCACGATAGAGATCGTTCCCGATGTCATAATGGCGATGCCCAATTTCAAAGGCTTTGTTTTTTCGCTGCTGGTTCGAAAAGAGAGATTTGAAATAAAGTAAAACACCTGCCGGGCTTCGTCCGGCTTTTGAATCAATTTCAGTGTACAGGAGTTTATAAAAAAACTGATCCGGCTTTTCTGAATCCCACCAACCATCCATATAAGCTTCGCCCAATCCTAGTGACCCATACCGAATCACGCGATTGTAAAATCTGTCATCATGCACGCAGATATCCCAGGGCCGATCACCATTGATCTGGATATCAGCGGGTTTTAGCAGCTCTTTGATATAATCTGCATGTTTACCCATTCGGATTACTTATTATTGGACAAATAACCTGCCGAAACTTCCTTGCGCAGTAAAGATTGCTATACAGCTATTTACTTTGAAAATTACAAACTGTCAAGCAATATTTTATCGGTCCGAAGACACTGCAATATCTTCAAGGTGCAGATCCAGATATTTCAGTATACCAATGATTGTTTCTACTGCATTTATATAGAATTCCGGATTAATGTTTTCAAAGGTATCTGTGGGCTGGTGATAGTGTTCGTGATCTTCTACACCGAAGTATATAAAGGGAACTCCTTTTTCATGAAAAGGGCCGTGATCAGAGGACATTGTCCAGTCCTGTGGCCAGTCTGCCGAATCGTACCCGAATAGTACATTGACCGGCGCACCTGTGGCAGCTGTTTCAATCAACGGCTTTAAAAATGGATAATGATATGTGCCAACAGCATATAACTCATTTTCAAAATTTATGCTGATCATATCCATATTAACATTCAAAATAATTTGCTGTAACGATACAGGCGGGTTGTTTACAAATTCATAGGCACCAAGCAAACCCTGCTCTTCAGCATCAAGAGCAATGAATAACATCGAATTTTCCGGCTGATTTTCAGAAAAGTACCTTGCTGCTGCCAGGAGGGCGCCTGTACCTGATGCATTGTCATCCGCGCCATTATATATTTCTCCATCAACAACACCAAGGTGATCGTAGTGTGCAGTTATTGCGATAAAACGATCCGGGTTCGAACGTCCCAATGTATACCCGATCAGGTTTAAGGCATTTTCAAATCTTTGACCGGTGCGAGAATTTACAGACTCGAATGGATGCCTGTACTCATCATGAAATGAAGAAAGATTGAGAGTCTGAAAACGTTCAATGATAAAATTCTGAGCCATCACATTTCCTTCTGATTCAGGGAATCGCCCCTGAAGTTCATCAGATGACAGAAATTCAATGTCTGCGAGAAGCTGCCCGGCATCTACATTGGCAACAGTTTGATTATTATGCTCAGGAACCTCATCACATGTGTAAATGAAAATAACCAGGAAAAATGACAGGAAATGAATGATGCTTGATTTCATAGTAAATAAGGGCAATTAAAATGAATGTGCAACAGAATGTTACTTCTTTCGTAATGTGCGATAATTTAAATCGTACTTTTTTTTAAAAAATGTACGATTATCTAAATAAAATATTACTTTCTCTTATGATAAGGAAAGGTTTTGGATATGGGAATTAATGAGCAAAAATTCAGGAATCGCCTCCGGCCGGATTCTGGTGACAAGCTGGACGATTATTTATCAAAGTCACTAAATAAAAAAGTTGATCAGCGTTCCCCGCAAACTGAGAATGAAAGTAAAACGGGTCGTAAAATCATTCTTGTTGCTGCGATTGTTTTGGCGGTTTTTTTCCTGCAAAATGCCATCGGAAATTTTTCCTTAAATCCGCCACCTATTTCCACTGTTTTCAGTAACGTGATAACCCCCGGGCCAAGTGAAGACCTTCTGAATCGGATGAATGCAACAATGATAGAGATGGGATATACCGGACTTACTCATGATGATTTACGTGAACTGAGAAGTGAAGGGGTAACCGCTACGTATATTTCGAATATCCGTTCACTCGGTTTTACTGATCTTTCTCTTGATCAGGCTGTTAGGCTGGCAAATGCAAATGTGAGCTCGGCATTTGTAGCCATGATGATGGAATTGGGTTATGAACTTACGATTGATGAATACATCGAACTCAGGCGTGCAGGGATTACAGCACATTTCACAAGTAATGTCCACGATTTGGGTTACACGGATGTCACAATAGATCAACTCGTGAGAATGCGGAGAATAGGTGTTACACCGGCATTGATTGAACGGTTACAGGATGAGCGCGGTCCTGATGTTACCATGGAAGAAATCATCCGTTACAGGATCAGCAATCAATAAAAAAGGCGGTTCCGCATCCGATACGGCTCCGCCTTTCTATTTTCCAGTCTTAATGTTCCGGGTGTTTATGCGTTAAGTGCAGCCTGTGCAGCGGCAAGTCTTGCGACAGGTACCCTGAATGGTGAACAGGATACATAATCGAGTCCCAGTTTGTAGCAGAATGTTACACTGCGGGGTTCACCGCCATGTTCACCACAGATGCCAACTTTAAGTGTGGGTTTTTCCATGCGACCATTTTTGGCAGCCATTTCTACAAGTTGTCCAACTCCTTCGATATCCAGTACCTGGAAGGGATCTTCCTGCAGTATGCCCTCTTTAATGTATTCGCCGAGGAACTTACCGGCATCATCACGGCTGTAACCGAATGTCATTTGAGTGAGGTCGTTGGTTCCGAATGAGAAAAATTCTGCATCTTTGGCTATTTGGCTGGCCACAAGTGCAGCCCGTGGTATTTCAATCATAGTGCCGACCCGGTAGCGAACTTTCTTTCCGGTTTCTTCGAATACCACTTTCGCTGTATTGTCAATTACCATTTTCTGAACACGGAATTCCTGGGGCGTTCCAACCAGCGGAATCATGATTTCAGGTTCCACATCCATCTTTTCTTTTTTAAGTTCGATGGCAGCTTCCAGGATTGCTCTTGTCTGCATTTCGGTAATTTCCGGGTAGGTAATACCGAGACGGCATCCGCGATGGCCAAGCATGGGGTTGAACTCTTTTAATGACCTTACCTTGCGTGCAAAAATGTTTCGCCTGATTCCAAGGTCATCAGCCACTGCATTCATTTCATCTTTGTCTTCAGGCAAAAATTCATGAAGCGGGGGATCGAGCAGCCGTATGGTTACAGGAAGTCCCTTCATTGCTTTAAAAATTTCAATGAAATCTTTCTTTTGATAGGGAAGCAATTGTTCAAGTGCCTCTTTCCTGGCTTCATAATGATCGGAAATTATCATGCGGCGAATAGCCTTGATCCTTTCTTCTCCAAAGAACATATGCTCGGTGCGACAAAGGCCAATTCCTTCCGCTCCAAATTCGCGTGCACGTTTTGCATCTTCAGGTGTATCGGCATTGGTGCGTACATTCATATCCCTGAATTCATCAACCCACTCCATGAAGAGTCTGTAGTCGTCTTTCAGTTTGGGTTTTATCACGTCTTTCTGGCCCAGAATCACAGTACCGCGGGCTCCATCAATCGATATCCAGTCGCCTTCGTTAACCGTAACCTTACCATTGGTGAAGTTGGCATTTTCATAGTCGATGATGATATCATCACAACCGGCAACGCAAGGTTTGCCCCAGCCTCGTGCAACTACGGCAGCGTGGCTGGTCATACCGCCACGGGAGGTTAAAATACCCTGTGCTGCCGACATTCCGCCTACATCTTCCGGGCTTGTTTCAATACGTACTAGAATAACAGGTTCTCCGGCAAGGGCTGCTTCTTCAGCCTTTTCGGATTCAAATACAACTTTACCTACCGCCGCTCCGGGTGATGCCGGCAGGCCAATTCCAAGCACCGATTCCGGATCTACAGTACTTGCATCAATTTGTGGGTGAAGTAATTGATCAAGGTGGGCTGGCTCTACATGGGTTTTTACTGCTGTACGTTTTTCGATCAGGCCTTCTTTAACCATTTCGGTGGCAATTTTAATTGCTGCATGGCCTGTTCTTTTTCCGCTTCTTGTCTGAAGAATATATAGAGTGCCTTTTTGAATGGTGAACTCGATATCCTGCATGTTGCCATAATGTTTTTCAAGTTTGCGTCCCCATTCCTCAAGTTCCTCGTAATCTTTTGGCATAAGGGTTTTAAGCTCACTGATATCCTTGGGAGTACGGATACCTGCCACAACATCTTCACCCTGTGCGTTAATTAAAAACTCACCATATAGCTTGTTTTCACCTGTTGATGGATTTCGTGTAAAGTAGACGCCGGTTGCACAGTCATCTCCCATATTGCCATACACCATAGCCTGTACGTTTACAGCAGTTCCCAGCAGACCGGTAATATGGTTAATTCTGCGGTATTTATTGGCACGGTCGCTATCCCATGATTCAAAAACAGAATTAATTGACCACTCAAGTTGTTCGTAAGGATCTCCGGGGAACATGTAACCGGTTGCTTTGCGATAAACAGCCTTATAACGGTTTACCAGTTCTTTCAAATCTTTCGTTGTGAGGTCCGTATCCTCAGTTACCCCTTTTGCATTTTTTAGTGAGTCAATTGCTTCCTCAAAGAGTTCATGGGGAATTCCCATAACTACGTTGCCGAACATATCGATGAACCTGCGGTAACTGTCATATGCAAAACGCTCGTTATTAGTATGCTCCGCAAGCGCTTCCACAGTGTTGTCATTTAAACCAAGGTTCAATACGGTATCCATCATCCCCGGCATGGATACAGCAGCACCAGAGCGCACTGACAACAGCAGCGGGTGTTTTGAATCTCCGAATTTGGTTCCCATTATGTCTTCAACAAATTTCAGGCCGTCTTTAACCTGCTGCTTAAGGCCGAGCGGCCAGTTGCGTTCGTGTGTTGAATAGTAATGACAGGCATTTGTTGAAATTGTAAATCCCGCCGGGACAGGCAGGCCGATTGTAGACATTTCAGCAAGATTTGCGCCTTTGCCTCCAAGCAGTTGCTTTAGTGAGCGATCACCTTCAGCTGTTCCGTTTCCAAAAGTATAAACATGTTTTCCCTTCATTTTTTCCTCCGTTTAGGTAGTGAATTTAAATTCTTTTAAGATTTAAGACTCTCAGTTTGAAATGTAGCTTTCTATCATGATGTAAATGTGAAGCCCCCATGTGGTTCAGTCGGTTACCAAAAACTGAAATTACGTGAACTGTTTGGATACTGTACATGAATGATAGTTAGGTTAATTCAGGACACATTCCGCCATAACAGAAATCTGACGTTACCGGATATTGTTATCTTATTTGTAAAAGTTTAATTATTAAACAAAATCAATATCAACGTTTTTTGCAATCGGGGTGATCCCCATAGCCATGTCGGGTTCTGCCCTAAAATCAGAGTTGCACCAAATTATTTGTAATAATAAAAGCAAATTCCCACTATAACCCGGTTTGAATCATAGAGCATACCTGCCTATTTTGCGGCTTAAAAAATCAGCCAAAGTATTGCCATATGAAATTCCAGGTGCCCCATACCTTAACCCTTCTTTTCTTTTTGATGGCAACTGCTTTAGTTGCAACGTGGATAATTCCGCAGGGGCATTTTGATACCGAAATTGTAAATGGCAGATCAGTAGTGATTCCGGGAACATTTGAAGTTGCCGAAGAGCGCACATTCATGAATCCTTTGAACTTATTTATTGCTGTTCCCAGGGCATTCGCAGATGCGCAGGCTATTATTTTTTTCCTGTTTATTATCGGCGGGGTTTTGGCGGTAATCAGGAAAACAGGTACAATTGACGCGCTCCTAGGTCGCCTCCTTGAAAAGTTTGGCGATCGACCCGGAACTCTCATTTATTTAACCGTTTTTATTTTTGCACTGGCTTCAAGTGCAATGGGTGCCTCGGCAGAATACATTCCTTTTGTTTTAATTTTGGCGGCACTGTGCCGTACCATGAAAATGGATACGATGACTGCGGTTGGAATTATCGTTGTTGGGTATGGCATCGGATACGGCGCTGCCTCATTTAACCAATACACGGTGGTTGTGGCACAGGGAGTGGCAGATCTGCCAACGTATTCCGGCTGGCAGGTGCGTACAGCATTGCTGGTCCCTTTTGTGATGATCGGGGCTCACCATGTATGGAACTACGGACGTATGGTTCAACTTGACCCTTCTAAAAGCCTGATGGCTGATATTGAATCCCCATCAGCAACTCAAGCTGCCACTCATTATCCGCCATTGACGCTCTCTCACATTATCATCATAATTTCATTTATAACAGCTCTTGGAATCGCGGTTTGGGGTATAGCACAAAAAGGATGGTATCTTTATGAGCTCGGCGCCGCTTTTCTCATACTTGGTATTCTAACAGCAATGATCGGGAAAATTGGCCCGAGTATGATGGCATCAGAGTTTGTGAATGGAGCGAAAGATCTTACAGAAACGGCACTTCTTGTTGGTATCGCCAGGGGTATTGCACTCATCATGGAAGACGGGCAAATTCTTCACACGATTGTTCACGCCATGTCTGTTCCACTCTCCTATCTTGGGCCGGAACTTGCCTCCGTCGGGATGATGCTTCTTCAATCCGTAATGAACTTCTTTGTAACATCAGGCAGCGGACAGGCTTTTCTGACCATGCCCCTTATGGCTCCTCTTGGAGATATTCTGGGTGTTACACGCCAGGTTGCTGTACAGGCATATTTGTATGGTGATGGTTTCTCAAATATGATTGTACCCACAAATCCGGTCCTTATGGGAATACTGGGTATGGCAAGTGTTCCGTTCGACAAGTGGTTCCGATTTTGCCTGCCGTTATTCCTGAAATTGATTGGTTTTGCCGCAATCTGTATGGTTGCCATGGTGATGTTTGGATATTCGTAGCAAAGTGCAGGGTTCAAGGTGCAGGGCTCAGGGTTCCGTTAGTCTGTAGCTGTCTCACCAATTCTACACGCCTGTTCAGTGCCCTCCCTTCCTCCGTTTCATTTGTACTGATTGGTGAAACCGGCCCGACTCCGGTAACATCTCGTAACTGCCCGTTTCAAATAGAATATCATACACCCGCGCACTGCCTGTTCTTTCAATTTCCTCATATAAAGAATTTGCAGTGACCATATCTATGTCCATTGGCACCGTTTCAATCACATCAAGTTGAATGGCCGGGGTATCTTTGTGGATGCTCTGAGACAAGAACAGAGCGACATAAACCCAAAATTTTCATTGACCAATGACAATTTTGCCCGAAGGGCAAAAAAGGCCTAACGGCTTTTTTGGGATAAACATCGCCATCGGGACGTTCAAGCTTTGCAGCAAGAAAGCGTTGATCTCTTTCGGTACTATGCAAATAAGCAAATGGGCTTGCATGGCGTGCTGTAATGCCGGCTGCAAAGTCCTCCTGCGGATAAGTAATCAATCAGAACCTTCAGTCTCCCAAATCGACCCCTGATGCAGCAAAGAGTGTTTCAAATCCTGCTCTTTGGAGCGCCAATTCATAATTTCTGAATATCTCCAAAGTTGACCGGTCTTCAGGCGCATCATATTGAATACGGGTCACTTTACCTTCCAGATGCTTCCCGTCATCATAGCTGAACTCGCGTGAATGGTAATTGACGACATTAATTTTGCCAAGGGGAAGGAAATACTCATCATATGATTGTTGATTACACTTTATATTATAAAAGCAAAAAATTCAAACTTCCTTACAAAATTAATTTGAATTCATGTCAACCTTATTCAGGCACCTGTTGATGTCTGAATAATGTTGATGGAACGGTAATAGGTGATATTATCAGGAGCCGTTCCCGATTACAGGGCACAAGCGGGACGCTCATATCTTGTAGACGCTTGTGCCAACCTGTATCTCATGAATCACGACTATTTGAACTTTTATTTCTTCTTCACTTCAGGCCTGAATGTTTCCAGGAACTCGATTGGGAATGGAATGTAGGTAAATGTTGCGTTTTCGCTGCTGATTTCTACCATGGTTTGCAGATATCGAAGCTGAAGGGCTGTTGGTGTTTTCTCGATCATGGCACCGGCCTGAACCAGTTTAGTAGCAGCCTCGAATTCTCCCTGTGCGTTAATAATCTTGGCTCTTCTGTCACGCTCACTTTCAGCCTGCCTTGCCATTGCCCGCTTCATGCTTTCCGGGAGTATAACGTCTTTCACTTCAACCGAAACCACCTTGATTCCCCAGGGATCGGTTTGCCGGTCGATGATATCCTGTATTTGCTTGTTGATTTTATCGCGATCGGTGAGTAGTTCATCCAGTTCAAACTGGCCGAGTACGCTTCTGAGGGTAGTCTGTGCCAGCATGGATGTTGCCGCGATGTACCGCTCAACCTGGATCACAGCCCGTTCGGCGTCAACAACGCGGAAAAAGGTGATGGCATCCACATTAACGGTTACGTTGTCTTTGGTAATTACTTCCTGCCTTTCGACGTTGATGGTGAGTACGCGAAGGTCAACACGTTCAATTTTATCGATGAATGGAATAAGGACGATAAGGCCGGGGCCTTTGGTGGCCTGGAATTTACCGAGACGGAAAACTACTCCGCGTTCGTATTCCCTCATGATTTTAAACATCTGTGGCAGAAATACCGACAGAAAAATGACAATGGTTACTATCCATACTAACATGTTGGTAATTGCACCGGGATCGTTCATAAATTTGCTCCGTTAGTTATTATTGATTTATTTACTGTTAATAAAGACCTGTCAGCGTCCGCAGTTCCTGACAGCGTCAAATAGTTTGATCAATATATTTCTCAATATATAATAGTTTATAATTAAACTTTCTTTTTATGTGTATCCGTTTTTATAGTTGCCACAGAGAATTGCAGATTTGAATTTACCTGTCCTCATGTATTTTTTTTGCGGCGGCTGAAGCCGGTAATACAACAACTCTCAGCCCTTTAAACTGTAATATTTCAGCAATATCCCCTTCATTCAGTGGCTGGTCGCTTTCGGCAGTCCAGTATTCACCGTCAAAAAATACACGGCCTGATTGTCCCGGTAAAATGGGATCCGTTACTACTGCGGTTTTTCCAACGGTTGCCTCCAGGCCTGTGCGGGGTGGATTAAACAGCGATTTTATCCCATATGTAACGATCCATGCAAAAAATGCGGCTGTCAACAGTGTTGCAGGTATCAGCCAGTACATAGAGATTTCCATTCCCTCAGGCAGATCCTGGAATAACATCAGGGCACCAAGGAAAAACGCCACTGCGCCACTTGTAATGAGCAGGCCAAATGCCGGGGTAAATGCCTCTGCCACAAAAAGGATGATGGCAAGACCAATCAGGAGGAAACCTGCAAGATTGATCGGCATTGCAGCTACACCATAGAGCAGTAATATCAAAGCGATAACACCGGAAACCCCCGGTATGATGCCGCCGGGGTTTGTCACCTCGCCAATAATGCCATAAATCGCTATCAGCGTAAGAATCAGCATCACTTCAGGCCTGATGAGAAAACCAAAGAAAATTTCGGCAAAGGTTTGCGGGATCCGGTCGGTATCGGCATCACGGGTATTGAGGATTTTGCCCTCTACTTCCATGCCGTGGATTTTTTCCAATAAATCCTGAATATCATCGGCAATGAGATCAATTACATTGATTTCAAGCGCTTCAGTTGCAGTAATAGACGCACCATCGGTAACGGCTGATTTTGCCCATTCCACATTTCGGCCTCTCTGTTCGGCTATGGATTCAATAAAGCTTTCGGAGAAATTGAAGATTTTTTTCTGAGCAACGGTATCCATCTCGCCTCCGCCCATTGTTACCGGTGATGCCGCACCGATATTTGTAGCCGGCGCCATGGCAGCGATATGGGCTGCAAGTGTGATAAATGTACCGGCACTGCCGGCATTGGCTCCTCTCGGCGATACATAAACAATGGTTGGATGTTCAGTTCCAAGCAATGTCTGCACAATATCCTGCGTTGAATCGAGCAGACCGCCAGGGGTATCGAGTTCTATAATGAATGCTTCATCTCCCCGTTCAATGGATTTACGCAGCCCGCGTTCGATATACTGGGAGCTGGTTGGGCCAATGATCCCTTCCACCCGTATGATACTAACTGTTGATGGTGTCCTTTCACGTTCAGAGACGGCGGTTGTATCACCACCGGGCAGACCGTTTCCTTCCTGTTCCTGTAATACAAGAACAGAACCGGTTAGAAGGAGGATAAGGGATAGTAAAAATGTTTTGTTCATCATATAAATAGAATTCAATCAAAGCAAAAATGGTTCCTTTCTAACATAAAGAAACGTAATCTCTATACTTTAAATATACCATCTTTTTTTTGACGATATGGAATTTCATAATTGCCACAGATGGCACAGATTTTCACAGAGGGTTTTCTGTGTTGATATGTGGCAAACAATAACTGTTGCCAGCCTGCCGATACCGCCGGTTGGTAATTTCAAACATCTTTCACCCATATTTAATACATTGAATAAGGACTATCATTTAATATCGGGTAATTATGGTTTACGCAAGAATACTTCTCTACCTCTCATTGGCAGCATCATTTGTCTTTCTTATATCGGGATACGGTTATCAATGGAATTTATGGTCGCTCGGGTTGGGATTTACTTTGTTAAGGTATGCTGCATATACTGCAATAGTGTTGGCAGTTATCAGCCTTATTTCGGTCTGGTTTTTAAGAAAATCCCGGACACGGGCTATCGTGTATGCGATAATATCCCTGATTTTTACCGGAATTGTGAGTGGTACGGCACTTTACTGGCAGCAGCAAGCCGGATCGGTACCGCCTATTCATGATATTACGACGGATATGGAGAATCCGCCTGAATTTTATGCAATGGTCAGGCTTCGGGCCAACGCTCCCAATCCGCCAGAATATGCAGGCTCTGAAACATCCCAGCTCCAGCGGGCTTATTACCCGAATATTCAGCCGCTTTATCTCGAAACAGATCTCCAGGAAGTGATGGATTTGGCTGTGATGCTTGTGGTTCGGCGTGGCTGGGAAATTGTATCCGTAAACCGGAAAGACGGACGGATAGAAGCAACTGAAAAACTTCCCTGGTTTGGCTTTAAAGATGATGTAGTTCTTCGGTTTACTGATATCGAAGATGGCGGGACACGAGTGGATATGCGATCCAAATCCAGGGTGGGCCGTGGTGATGTAGGTGTAAACGCTAAACGGATAGATCGGTTTCTGCGCGATCTTGAACACAGTCTGTAGAGAAGGTTCAAGGTTGACCTTGCAGAGTGCGCCGCCTTTTGGCGCTCCTGCCAGAGTCAAGGGTTTGAGGTTTGAGGTTCACAAAAGACCAGTCCGGGCCGGCTGCAAATAGCCAGCTATTGCTGTTGGCTTTAGCCCTGTGTCGCAGTTTTGAGATCACATTTATTGATTTCAATACTTAAACTTCAAAAAAATTTTAAACACTATTTTATTATATACTTATAAATTATATTTGGTTTTAAGGATTCAAAGATAAACCGGGTGTTGATTGATTAAGTACACCGTGGAATAAACGGAGCTTGAGGGCTAAAACCCATGAGTTTGTATCGCGCCTGATTCTGACAGCTAAAGCAGACGGTAAGTGGACAGGTTTGAAGAGAAAGGGCGGATCAGAATTAACAGAATGTTTGTGTGGGTAGTGTTAGCTGATAACTCGTGTCAGATATATCGCAAGGTAAATGAAGGGATGGGAAATTTTCAGGAGTTAAAAAAATATTGAACCTTGGACCTTGAACCTGAATCCCCCGACTCTGGCCCCGCAGGGATCCCGATGGGGCAGGAGCGCCAAAAGGCGGCGCACTCTGCCAGGTCAGCCTGAAACCTTGAACCTTGGCCCCTCTTTCTTCAGAACAATCCGAGCTGAGTGTCTTTACGGTCAACGGGCCATTCGGGCATGGGGCTCAGTTCTATTAGTTTCCTTAGCTCGTGATGGAAGTAACGTGCCAATTCAGGAGCGTGAAGTGTATCGGGGGAATGGATAAAAATGTATGGATGTTTTCCGTCTCGAATCCAGTTTGCTGTAATGATAGCCCATTCTTTTAAATAAGCCTCATTATTCAAAACATCATTTGCGCCAACAAACCGTACAAACGGGTTTGACCCGGTTGAATCGAACCTGACAGGCATTTGAGGTTTACGCTCCTGCGCTTTTTTGATGGATGGCTCGCTGCTTTTTAAAGAGTGAAGGCGCCGGGTATCAAAAACAACCCGATTGATGCCATAACTTCTCAAAAAATCATTTAGTTGGCGTTCCTGTTTGCCCTTGTCAAAAAAACCCGGATGACGAACTTCTACCGCAAAACTGTAGTGTGCCGGAAGTATTTCAATAAGGCTTTCAAGTTTTTCCATTTCACTGAATGAAAACTGGGAGCTTAACTGGATGTGAAAAGGGCCAAGTTTTGTTCGAATCGGGTTAAAAAGGTCCAGAAATGAGAGGACTTCTTCTGTTACATTTTTCAGCCTTTTATAATGGGTGATACTTTTAGGGAATTTGAAACAGAATTTAAAATCGGCGGGTACCATTTCACCCCACCGTTTAATGGTTTCGGCATCAGGCACCCTGTAAAAAGTAGTGTTTCCTTCTACAGAATTAAAAACCGAAGCATACTGAGAGAGGAAAATTTCAGGTTTTGCATCGTTGCTGAATAATGTTCCAATCCATCCCTTATATCCCCATTGTGTAAGTCCGATATGGTATTTTTTAATGTACATTACAGCATCGTGGATATTGGTTCCGGGGAACCATTACAATATTGGTTTTGATTGATTTTAATCCATTCTGAGTTTGCCCCATGTTCGGTATAGCAGCAATGTACTCACAACTGCAAAAACAATGAAAATCGTTGTTTGAAGCATTTCACCATAGAGCAAATTACCGATTGCAAAGAGGGTGCTGTATACAGATACGGAACCCAGTATCATGCACAGAATGCCGGTAGGTACATCCCATTTCAGGTCTTCTTCTTTTTTGAGTATGATGCCTTCGGCATTTGCACGGTCAACGACCTTTTTCCAGCCTGGTCCTCCCGGTCTGATTTTGCGGTAAAATTCGCGAAGCGTCCCTTCGTCAATTGGCAGAGTCAGGAATGTTACGATGATCCAGGTACTGGAAGTCAATGCAACAACGCCAACAAATTTAATGATATTCCAGTAGGCGGTACTCGTGGTGAAACCGAAAACGGTAACCATCCCTTCAGCATCTACCGTTAAGGCGAAGTTCTCAATGATAATAAAAGTGAGTGAGAATACCCCTGCACCAATCATTGCAGCCATTTCAGAGTATGCGTTTATTCGCCACCAAAACCATCGCAGAATATAAATAAGACCTGTACCGGCACCAATCATTAACAGGTACTGGAATGCCTGGAGAGCATTTTGAAGTACAAGTGCGAGAAGTACAGAAACAAACATCAGGCTTACGGTACTGATTCTGCCAAAACGCACTTTCTGTTTTTCAGTGGCATCGGGTTTCCAGAATCGCCCGTAGAAATCGTTAACCAGGTAAGAGGAACCCCAGTTTAACTGTGAGGCTGTGGTTGACATATACGCGGCAATGAGAGATGCAACAACAAGCCCGAGCAGTCCCGGTGGCAAAAACTCGCGAAGCATCGCCGGATAGGCAAAGTCATTCTGAATGTATTGTCTCGAAACGTCCGGGAACCGGTCTACCATTGACTGTATGTCGGGGAAAATGATTAGCGAGGCGAGGCCTACAATAATCCATGGCCATGGCCGGAGTGCATAATGGAAAAAGTTGAAGAGGAGTGTTGCCCCAACGGCATCGGTTTCACTTTTGGCGGAAAGCATCCGTTGCGCCACATATCCGCCGCCACCGGGTTCCGCCCCCGGATACCATGCCGCCCACCATTGTACTGCCAGCGGGATCAGGAAAATGCTAAGGAAAAGCTCAGGTTGTGAAATACTTGGCACCAGGCTCAGTTTATCGGCAACATTAGGATGTGAGAACAGGTTGGAAAGGCCGTCAATTTCAGGTGAATTCACCACGTACACGGCAGCTATAACAGCTCCGAACATGGCAAAACTGAATTGGAACAGGTCAGTCCAGAGAATGGATTTAAGCCCGCCAAGGCCGCTGTAGAAAACCACGATTACCGCAGCAATCGAAAGTGCAACGGCGGGGGATAAACCCAGCATAACACCCGCAATTTTGATAAAAGCGAGCGATACACTTGCAATAACCATCACATTAAAGAAAAAGCCGAGATAAATAGCCCTGAATCCCCGCAGAAAAGCTGCCATTTTTCCGCTGTACCTGATTTCATAAAACTCGAGATCGGTCATTACTTTAGACCGGTTCCAGAGCTTGGCATACACAAATACAGTAAGCATGCCGGTTAAAAGAAACGCCCACCAAAGCCAGTTGCTGGCAACCCCGCCGGTGCGTACCATATCGGTTACAAGGTTGGGCGTATCTGCCGAAAAAGTGGTTGCCACCATTGATACCCCGAGAAGCCACCAGGGCATGTTGCGGCCAGATAGAAAAAAGTTGGCCGTATTATTACCGGCCTGTCGTGAAGCGACATAGCCTATAGATAACAGGATTATGAAGAATATTGCAACAATAAACCAATCAATAAATTGTAATACCATAATTGCAGCGTGTTAAGGGTGCATCACAATACCTGTGACGGGTTACTTATATTTCAAATACCGTGGCTGAAGCTCGGTATAGAGATAGAATTCAGGTTTTGAATGAAGTGGCAATATCCTGCTAACATTATTAAAAAACAATTCACGCCAGCCGATTTTAGAGGATATTATGAAGTGGCAGAATTGGCATCAAAATGGCGGTTGTACTGTGAGGTATCTATCGTGTAGACACATTTTTGAGGAGTTGCCATCCATCAACGCCGTGATCTTTATCGAGGGATTGATGGAAAGTTTGGTTGTGGTTCATGTGGGGCGTTGGCCATGATTTTCCCCTGCATCATCGGGATACCTTTCGTGTCCATTTCCAGCTCGCGGCCGATGATGGATTTGTGCTGTTCCTGCACTCCGGGCAATGTCGCAGCCATGCCTTACCTGCTGCCTGTCCCGAATTGAAATGTGCAGGAGATGAATTTTGACAACGTT
Organism: Balneolaceae bacterium; assembly: GCA_007694095.1. Classification (GTDB taxonomy): domain Bacteria; phylum Bacteroidota; class Rhodothermia; order Balneolales; family Balneolaceae; genus Rhodohalobacter. The sequence goes on from RECI01000226.1 coordinate 29,687, forward strand.
AATTTGTTTATGCTCTACTGTGACGATGATGCAAATGGATTTCACTATTTCATTCAACAGATGAGCCATTATTTAATAATACTTGTGATCACTCTCCTGTCAGGCAATATGTTTTTCCATTTAATATAATCCAAAGCATCTTTGCAGTATCAGGCCAACTTGCTACCTCTGATATCACTTTGTATTAATCCCTTCACACCGAGCGCAAAAAAACAGCCTGTTGTTTGGAAAATGACTAAACTGTGTTTAAAGCGGTCCCATCAGAAAGGTGAATCTTGAACGAAACTACAGCCGCCTAATTAAACCTCAGGCGCTTACCGTTATTGTCCAGCTTCATAATGAAAATGTCCATACCAAAGCTGTTTTTAATACCGCTGAAATCGCCGTTTCCCGAACTGGTATTTCCGGCAAAGATATAGCTGCCATCATCGGTTTTAATTATGGCCTGGCCGCTCTCGTTGCCTGTTCCGCCAAATGTTTTCAGCCAAACAGTGTTGCCGGCCGCATCCATTTTTTTCACAAAAATATCCTGCCCGCCCCTGTTCAATCCGTTAAAATAACCGTCAAGGGAACTGAATAATCCGGTTAGCACAATTTCACCGCTTTGTGTTTGGGTAAAAGCAAAACTCCTGTCCCAATTGCTGCCGCCAAAAGTCCGCAGCCAGTTTCTCTCCCCAAAGAAATCAACAGAAGAGATAAAAACATCCCGGCCCCCGTCCGTGGTTTCTGTCCAGCCGGTAAAGAGATATCCCTCGCCGTTTTCTGAAATCTGGGTGATATTGAAGTTTTCGGGTGTCAGGTCTTCATAAACCCGTGTCCATTCATACTCAAAATGGGTATTATATTTGGTTACAAACACACCATACTTGTTCATCTGTTCATTAACGGAATTAAATGATTGTGTTGAGCCAGTGAGTACATATCCCCGGCTCACTCTTGTAATGGCACTTCCTGTATCATAACCGCCTGTACCTCCGATTTTATGAATCCATTCTTTTTGACCTTTTTTGTCAATTTTCAATAAAAATCCCACGGAGGACCCGGAGAAATCTTCAAAAATTCCATCAAAAGAAGTGGTACCGCCGGTTATCGCATAGCCACCATCATTGGTTTCGATAATGGAAGAGCTGTAATCGAGGGAATTGCCGTAGTATGCGTGTGCCCACTCCACAAAACCCGCTTCTGTCAATTTGATGACAAACACGTCGAGCTGACCGCTTTTTTCACGAAAAAAATCACCGTCTGTTGAGTTGGTGTAACCAGTGATTACATAACCGCCTTCTTTGACCTCAATAACAGAAAGTGCGTATTCATTACGTGACCCCCCGAAAGACCTGTTCCATTCCAATTGCCCTGTTGCATTGAATTTCATTACAAACACATCAAATCCTCCCTTGTTTGATCCCGCAAAATCACCGTCATTTGATGAACTGTAACCGGTTACCAGGAAACCTCCGTTTTTTAAAGAGATCATGTCCGTAACACCGTCAACCTCACTGCCGCCAAATACCATCAGCGAAACCGGGTCAGGTGATTTTCCTGGTTGACCGGAATTTATATCACCCGACAACGTGGAATCATTGCAGGCTGTGATCCCGCATACAGACATGAATACGAATCCGGTAATTATGGCTGAAGTTTTATTGATCATATTGGAAGCAGTGTACGCTCAGATATGTTGATTCAGCAACCCGGTGCATATTAACAATTTTCAATTAATTTTAGGGGTATTCATTGCGTTAAATGTTACATATAATGTTGAGGTTCAGTTGATTCTGGATTTTTGAGTTTCCGGCTTCATGACTGATAATCGATCCATACAAACTAAAAAGTCAAAAAAATCAAATGAAATTAGCACAACATTGGCTTTTGATACTGCTCACTCCGGCGCTGCTTTTGGTTATGAACCTTTCGCAGGCAAACTTCATTCATTCAGCCGATCAGAGTGATGCCGATAATAAGCAAATATTAACTGTAGGGGATACCTATGGCGGTGGTATTGTGGCATATATTTTTCAGCCGGGCGATCCGGGTTATGTAGAGGGTGAAGTTCATGGGCTCATCGTTACCCCGGAAGACCAGGGCAGGGCCGAATGGGGCTGTCTGAAGTTCAATCCGGTCAATAATACCTCAATGGAACTTGGAACAGGGATGGCCAACACTATTGCCATTGTGGAATTTCATGATACACATTTTGATGATTATTACGGCAGCAGGAAACAGTGCCGTTATAATAATGGAACCGTGGCTGCTAAAGTGGCCCGGGAGCTGGAACTGAACGGATACACCGACTGGTACCTTCCCAGTAAAGATGAACTGAATATACTTTTTTCCAACAGGGAATTGATTGGCGGCTTTTCTGAAGCTGATTACTGGAGCTCCAGTGAAGGGAGCGGGAGCTGGAGTGCATGGTTCAGGCGTTTTTATGGCACCGGCCACCAGGGTCATGGCCATAAAGACATGAACCACATGGTTCGTGCCATACGCACGTTTTAACCAATCTTTTTTACAGTATCCAATCCGAACCCTATCACTATAAGAATTATGATGAAACGATTTGGCCTGATCTCTTTTACCTGTTTCCTTTTGGCTTGCAACCTGAGTTTTGCACAAGAACGCCCTGCCATTCATATCCCTGATGTTTTGGGATATAAAACGCTTACGGCAGACCTGCATACCCATACCGTATTTTCCGATGGTCATGTGTGGCCCCCCATACGAATCGAGGAGGCATATCGTGAGGGTATCGATATCATTGCGATTACAGACCATGTTGAGAGTACCAACCTATTTCGCCTTAAAAGTGTATTTGGCGACGATCTTGAAGTGGACAGAGAGGGTGGATTTTTTCCGGACAGAAACCGGCCATTTGAAATTGCAAACGAGGTTGCACTGCGCAGGGATGTGTTTGCCCTGAACGGTGTGGAAATCTCACGAACGATGCCGCCAGGCCATCATAATGCCATTTTCCTTACCGACGCGAATAAAGTAAATACTCCCCATCCACAATGGAAAGAGGCTTTCCAGGCTGCAAGGGAGCAGGGAGCATTCCTTTTTTGGAATCATCCCGCGAGCTATCACTATCCTGAAACAACCACGCTTTGGTGGGAAGAACATGATTGGCTGTATGAGAATGATATGATGCATGGCATAGAAGTGGTAAACGGAAGAAATTACAATGCTGTAGCACATCAGTGGGCATTAGACAAAAACCTGGCAATTCTTGGCAATACTGATGTTCATGCACCTATAGGGATGACATTTGCCCTTCACGAAGGGGAAAAACGGACCATGACCCTGATTTTCGCAAAAGAGAGGAGCCTTGATGGAATCAGGGAAGCCCTGTTTGCCGGGCGTACAATGGCGTTTTACCAGGATAAACTTATCGGCCACAGGAATTTTCTTGATGCGATTTTTCATAATTCCATTATCGTGGAATCGGTAAAGAGAACAGAAAACGGTTTCCAGGTTATCATCAACAATCCCACTGATGTACCTTTTGAACTGTCGCGGGCTGATGGTAATAACCTATCACTGACTTTCTTCGACACAAAGCTTCTGCCGGCGGGCAAGCAGACAACCATCAGGATTTATACCGATAATCCTGCAACCTTCAACCAGGTAGATTTGAATGTGATTGTTGATAATCTCATTATGGCGCCCGGACTGGGGCTGCCGGTGACATTAAGTTTTATCCCGGAGTAATTAATCAGTAATCTGATCTGATTTGCTAAATTTCAGTACGGATTTCGATGGCACCGTTGCTTCCTTCATGGCCGTACAAAATCGTGGCGCGTGAAGATTGGATTACGCCGATCGAGTTTACCTTGTTCATGTCAACCGCGCGGTAAATCCTGGAGAAATCCCGGCCCATGTTTACGCCATCTACAATAAAAATAGGGCGCGGGTCAGACATAATTGTGGTTGATGATGCTCCGCGAACGATAACCGTGGCATTTTGCCCGGTGCCCTGCACACGAACGCCATTCAGCCGGTTTATATAAACATCAAGGCCAAGATTCGGATTGTCAACAATTACCTGTGAACTTGAGCGATTTGGCCTGTTTTCAGATGAAGTAGAACTGGTGGTTGCACAGCTCCAAAGTGCAAAAACAGACGAAATCAGAAAAAGAGAGGTGAAAAATTTCATCAGGGTAGCTTTATTGTTTTCAGAAAATATTGATACCGGTGAAGCTGATGCCGGCAATTTTATTTAAACACCTTTTCGGATATAAAATTGTTTTGTTTCATTAAATAAAGAAAAAATTCAACAATATATTCCAGTTCTGTGATGAATTGGGTGGTTATGAGGCAAAAGTGCCTGAAACTGGATGTTTTGCCACAGATGGCACAGATGAACACAGAAAAATATCAGTGTAAATCAGTGTAGCAATATTAAAATGTGATTTGGAAAATATAATTCTGAGTTTAAACCGATTACCAGGCGGTCACCTCACCATCAATTTCGATGGATGTAACATTTTCCATTTTATTCAGGGATGTAATTTCTGAACCGGTTAATTCGGCAAATAGTATAGTACCCATATAGGTTTTAAAGTCCTTAATCGGCAGACTTTCCACACTATTTCCATCTTTCAGGACTATAAGAACGTTGAATGTTTTTTCCGGATTTCGGAGAGCCTCGTTACGAAGTTCTATTGAAATTTTTTCCATTCAGGATAAATATCTGCAGGTTGTTACTCTTCAGTAACTATTTCTATGGCGCCGGCGTAACCGTCATGCCCGTATAAAAAAGTGGCGCGGGATGTATTGAGAACCCGCACGCTGTTCACTTTGTTCATATCTACCATCCGGTAAACGCTCGAAAAATCACGCCCGAGCCGGATGCCATCCAGGACAAACAGCGGGGTATGAGGCAGTTCAAAACTTGATCCTCCCCTGATTTGAATTCTTGCATATTGGCCTGTGCCGTAAACCCGGACGCCTGACAGCCTGTTCAGGTATTCATCAAGGCCAAGATTTGGATTGTGAATATTTACACTGGATCCCGGCCTTTCGTGAGTTACTGAACTGCTTGTAGCACATCCTGCATAAACAATGAGTGAAGCTATGAGTAATATTTGAGGGAAAAATTTCATTAGACTTCAGTTTTTAAGTGAGATAAGTAACAGTAATTAAATTTCTCTTCAATAACAAGATTCCGGCAGTTGGCATAGAAAAAAGGCCTCTACTTCTTTAACCTTGCCGAAACTGTTTTATTTTATTTAAGTGAATCAATTTTAAATCATATTTACCGGATCCGGCAACATTTCATTGTTTTTTTTCGGTTGATTCCTTATCTCTCGGTAAGATCCATTCGTATCAATTCAATATTCAGTTCAATCAATTCCAAAATCATGAAAATTACATTTTTTACTGCGGGCAGCCTTATATCTATACTATCTGCCGCTCTTCTTGCCGGTTTTTTTGTATTCCTCACCGGTTCATCAGACGAACCAATTATTGATACTCAATCCGGAGAATGGGTTTCCCTGTTCAACGGCCGGGATTTTGACGGCTGGATCGTACCTGAAGGTGATGGCGGCCACTGGAAAATTCTGAACGGAGTGATAGACTATGATGCCATGAGCCAGGCAGAAGGCAGCAAAGATCTCTGGACAGAAAATGAGTACTCCGACTTTACACTAAAAATTGATTGGAGAATCAAAGAAACTCCGTTCATAAATCACAGGGTGCCGCTGATTTTACCTGATGGTTCACATAAACTGGATGAGAACGGCAATGAAATCCGTATGTCGGTACCCGACTCCGATTCGGGTATCTACCTGAGAGGGCAACCAAAAGCACAGGTTAATATCTGGACATGGCCCATTGGTTCCGGAGAAGTATACGGCTATCGAATGGATAGCAGTATGCCGGCGGAAGTGATTGCAGGTGTTACACCAAAATTTCATGCTGATAACCATATTGGCGAATGGAATACGTTTGAGATTACCATGAAAGGTGACCGGCTTACAGTTGTACTGAACGGCCATGCCGTGATTAAAGATGCAAAGCTTCCCGGTGTTGCCGAAAGAGGGCCGATCGGGCTTCAGCATCACGGACACAAAGTGGACGGAGAATGGGCAAGTTCACCATCACTTGTTCAGTTCCGGAATATCTACATCAAAGAGCTGTAAAACGTTATAGAGTGGGTTGAATTATTGGACCGGCGAAATAGCCCACTCAATACGTTTAAAGTTGATGTTATTTCTGATGCCCTGTTCCACATTGCCATTGAGGAGGCATTGCCCAGTGAGTTCAGAATCGTACACAGAACCGGAAAGATTAAACCGTTCGGTTTTTTCACTGGTATTCTCCCGGAAAAGGGTCCCATCCGGCATAAGGTACCTTTCCACAGAATGTGTTGTTGCATACACTGACAGGTCATGTACATTAAAACTGTATGTGTTATCAGTGCGGTTGATGAAGAACCATACAAGAGCTTCAGAATAATCATAACCTTGCGTGATATGTTCCAGCTCAATTTTTACCCCCTGAGGATTTGTAATTGTGGTGAATGAGCTCCTGTCGATTTTTACAGGTACCCTGTAATTACCTTCCCACATTACATTGTCCGGATTCGGAGATTCAGCTAATACCGCGTGAATAGTTCCGGATGCATCTAACTGATGAGAAGTAATGGTGCGGTGCCCTTCAGGGCCGGTTTCCTGTTCATAGGTGTTTACTATGGTGAATGAAATCTGCCAGCTTGAGACTTGGGCCAGTTCGTCAGCCGTACATTCTTCACCACCGTAAACGTTGGTTATCCATATTCCTGGATCTATCGGCGGGTTCAAATATGTAAATAAAAGGAGTATGAATATTTGGGTTTTCATTTGATCCGTTCTTACGGCCTTACAGAAACAGCCTTAATTTCGATTAAACCTTTCGCATAGCCAGCACTGTCGGTACATGACACAAGAATTACTGTGAAAAGCATGAATATTAAAAGATAAATACGCTTCATAAGTTATTACCCACTTTCAAGTTCCAATACCTTTATATAACAATTCGTATTTGAACTAAAAAAGAGTTCAAAAAAAATGAAGACTGTGGTTAGTTGAATTTGTTTTCCTTCAATTAAGACTTATTCATTAGAGATACCCAGTATCTTGTCACCGGTTTACTTTCAGAGACAGATAAAAATTCTTTCGCAGTTATTGGCCATAAAATGGCCGAAATTTAGTTATGAGGAATTTTTTTGATAATACATCTTATAATTAAGTGTATGTATATACAAATCTTATAAAAAATGATTGATGTGTAGAAAACATATTAAGTTGAAAACATCAGAATGAAATGTTTAATTAAAATAAATTCAGTTCACACGATAATTTTTATTGGTAATGAGCCATCATCACGACATTACCGGATTGCTGCAGGAAATCAATCATGGCAGCCAGGAAGCGTATAACAAACTTTTCCCGCTTGTTTATGAAGAACTGCGTAAACTGGCAGGTTCGCAAATCAGTTATAATCCGTACGCAGGTACGGGGCAAACGATGTCAAAAACAGACCTCGTCCATGAAGCATATCTAAAATTAACGGCGAGTCCGCCTGACATTGAATGGAAAAACAGGGCTCATTTTTACAGAATTGCAGCACGGTGCATACGATCAATTTTGATTGATTATGTACGAATGAAAACAGCAGAAAAGAGAGGTGGCAAGAGGCAGGCTATTACATATATAGACCAGTTTGTAACGGAAAGAGAGGAAGAGACACTTCTTGAAGTTGATCATGCACTCAAGAAACTTGATAAATTAAATGACCGATTTGTGAGGATAGTTGAATTACGGTATTTCCTTGGATTGAATATAAATGAAACGGCGAGAATACTGGAAATTTCGGCAAGCACTGTAAAAAGGGATTGGGCCAAAGCCCGCGGGTGGCTTTATAAGGAATTGAAGAGTGCCTGATTCAGAATAGCGGTCCATTTTTGTTTGATTCACTCCGGATTTGAATATGATCAAACAAAATGGGCGGCATCAAAACATACAGATTGGAGATTGATCATATGAATAAATATCAATGGAATGTGGTCGAAAAAATTCTGGATGAAGCATTTGAATATCCTGAAGATCAAAGGAGTACGTTTGTAAAGCAAGCCTGCAATAAAAATCCTGAGTTGCTGCCGGAAATTGAGGCACTTATGGGGTGTATGGAAAAGGCAACAAAAGAAGGATTTCTTGAAGTTGAATCTATACCCCGGAATAATGTGATGCTAACCATGGCCGGTGACATTGCCAATATGAAAAGAGGGAGAATAGGTCATTATGAAATAACCGGTGTTACCGGCCGCGGAGGTATGGGAATTGTTTATAAAGCAAAACGGGCTGACGGTTTATTTGAACAGGATGTTGCGATAAAAGTCATCCGTCTGGGCCTGGAAACAGAACAAAATATCCGCCGCTTTGAAACAGAACGGGAAATTCTTTCGCAGTTAAATCATCAAAATATTGCACGCTTGCTGGATGGTGGCATCACGGAAGATGGCATTCCCTTTCTTGTGATGGAATGGATAGACGGCCAGCCGGTTGACGAATTCATTAAAGAGAAACAACTGGCTATTCCGGAGCGGTTAGATCTTTTCGAGCAGATTTGCAATGGTGTTCAATATGCCCATTCGAATCTTGTGGTTCACCGGGATATTAAACCAGCAAATGTACTTGTTACAAATGAGGGGACAGTTAAAATCCTGGACTTTGGCATTGCCAAAATTCTGATAGATGATGTAGATGGGGCGATGCATACAAAAACCGGCCATTTTCCAATGACCCCTGAATATGCCGCACCCGAGCAAATCCATTCGAAACATGTAAGCACGGCTACTGATGTATATAACCTTGGGATTTTGCTTTATGAATTTCTCACAGGGAAGAAAATGCGTGACTTCTCAGGGAAAACAGTTGACGAGATCAACAGGATCATCTGCCACGGGGAAACCCCAAAACCGTCTTCGGCTCCTGAAAACGGCGTGACAATACCGGCAGACATGGAGCAAATTTGCCTGAAAGCGCTGAGGAAAGAGCCGGAAGAACGATACGGCACAGTTCAGGAGCTGCTGGAAGATATTCTCCGGTATAAGCTTGGCATGCCTGTTGCTGCACGGCCGGCATCTATTTCATACCGGATGAAAAAATTTGCAGGACGACATCGTGGTGGTGTTTTGGCTGGTGCATCCGGGATCATCATCACAATTTTATTTTTCCTGGCCCTGATTCATCAGCAGGCACTTACAGCCCAGGAACGAGATGCCGCCAGGTTTGAAGCCGAAAAGTCCGCGCAAATCAGCCAGTTTCTCATCGATCTTTTCCAGGTGGCAGATCCGGCGGTGTCTGGCGGAGAACAGCCAACAGCACTTGAGATGCTTGAGCACGGGATTGAACGCGCTCAGGAAGCTATCGAAATCAATAAAAAAGCATTTGGACCTCACCATGTGAGTGTTGCATCCAATTTAAACAGCCTGGGAATCGTGTACTGGCTCAAAGGTGAATTCAATGCTTCAGCAGAAATTCATGAAGAAGCACTTCGAATCCGCAAACACCATCACGGGGACCGGCACAGTACCGTTGCAATGAGCCTTGACAATCTTGCATCTGCAATCCGGGATGGAGGTGATCCCGGGCAAGCCTTGAGCAATTACAGACAGGCTTTATCAATCAGGGAAGAAATCTTTGGTAACAACCATCCATTGGTTGCGGCTACTCTGAAGAATATGTCGATCGCCTTGCAATTGATGAATGATCATGAAACTGCCGTAAAAAAACTGAGGATAAGTTATGAAATACGCCGGAATTCATTGCCTGAGGGCCATTGGCAAATAGCAGAAACAGAAAGCCTTTTAGGTTATTCACTTGCAGCACGCGGGGTATTTGACGAAGCCGAACCTTTGTTATACTACGGTTACCGGTTATTGTTGAAGCAACGCGGCCCGGACGACTGGTATACCAGGCAGGCAAAGCAACGCCTTCAAGAATTTGAACAGGTACTTGCTGAATTGTAAAACCTGGTATGAAAACCGAGAGAATTTGGTTCAGGATTGACTCATTAATTAAATTAACGGTGACATGACGATAGAAAATTCACTGCAATTGAGTTATTCCCCTGCATCATGAAACTTATTTATCAAACGATTTTACTTATCCTATCACTTGGTTTATTATGGTCTTGTTCAACAGATTCTTCCTCGACTTACCGTTTAACGACATCTGTAGTGCCGGCTGAAGCGGGATCGGTGACTCCAGAAACGGCACAGCTGAGCAGAGGGGATTCCCTCGAAATAACGGCTGTTCCGAATGAAGGGTGGATGTTTGAGCGATGGGAGGGGGATTTTACCGGAGCGGAGAATCCGGCCAGACTTGTAGTAAATAATAACCTGGATATTACCGCAATGTTTACGGAGCGAACCTACCCGCTGCATATTGAAATTATTGGAGGGGGTTCGGTAACCGAGCAGATCATTCAACAAAAGGCATCTGAATTTCCCGGTGAAACGGTAGTGGAATTAACCGCCAATGCATCAGATGGCTGGCACTTCCTGCGATGGGACGGGGATGCGGAAGGCACAGAACCCGTTATTCAAATCTCAATCACCGGCGAAACGAGTGTAATCGCAGTTTTCCGGTCGGATGTTGCCCGGATGTATGGCGGGAGCGGGCGTGATGAAGGCTTTGCCGTGACATTTGCGAACGATGGTGGTGTGGGTGTTGCGGGAAGGGCCAGTTCGGCTGATGGCGGTTTTGACGGGCTGAGTACAGGTGACAATTTTGTTTATGCAATGAAGGTGTTGCCATCAGGCGATATTGATTGGATCCGGACGTTCACCGGCAGCGACAGGCTGGAGGCTGCCACAGCCATAACACAAAGCATGGATGGAGGATTTATTGCAGCGGGATACACATATGCCAATGCCGGCGATTTTGCAGCAGGCAGCCGGGACAGGGCCAATATTTTTGTTATGAAACTGAGCAGTACCGGGAACACTGAATGGATCAGGGTATTTGGCGGCACCAATAACGATTTTGCAAGAGATGTTATTGAAACCAGTGACGGCAGCATTCTGGTGGCAGGGCAAGCTACCTCGAACTCCATCGATTTTGATGGAATGAATCAAGGCCTTGTTGACGGTTTTGTAATCAAATTAACCGGCACCGGTGAAACCGAGTGGATCAGGACATATGGCGGGAGCGCGTCGGAATATATTAACTCCATTACGGAAACGGCTGATGGCGGATTTGCATTTACCGGTTTTACCGAATCGGAAGATGGCGACCTTCCCGGTACGATCAGCGGGATTGAAGACGCGTTTGTTATAAAAACTGATACTGATGGGGATATTGAATGGGCCAAAAAATTTGGCGGTACGAGTCAGGACAGAGGGGCATCCATCATGACTTCCTCTGACGGGGGCATCATCTTCACAGGTTCCACTTTTTCTGATAACGGAGATTTTCCGGGTCAGGCGAACGGTTTTGAAAAACCGTTTGTGGTGAAGCTGGATGAAAACGGTGAAACGGAATGGACAACCGTGTATGAAGGGGATACATCGATCATACGCGGCAACGGGGTTGTGGAAACTGGAAACGGTGGGATCATTGTATCGGCTTTTTCCAATTCCAATACTGAAATTTACCACCCGATGATCCAGATTGATACCAGGATCATGGTAATAAAATTGAATTCATCCGGGTCGGTTCAGTGGGAAAAAATTATCAGCGGAAACGGGGATGACACGGCTTATTCAATCACCAAATCGTCTGCCGGACAACTATTCCTAACCGGAAGCTCCGATTCTGATGACGGCATCTTTAGCAGGCAGCATCCGGGAGGAAAGGATATTTTTCTTATCAAAATGGACACAGATGGTGAATTGATTCCGTTTGAATAATGTGACAGGATTCAAATTCGAAAAAATAATCTACTGGATTTTTGCCACCCCCGAAGGGATCCCTATGGGAGAAGGCACCAAGACTCGAAGGTACACGAAGGTTTTGGTTATGTGAGCCGGTCAAATTTTGAACGGAAATTATTTCATTGAATTGTGACAATATTAAGATGTGACACCTCTTCAATATTAAATTCTACACTTTTTACGCTTCTCATGTCGATTTGTACAGATTCATCCTCGTTCATTAAAATCCAGGTGCCTGATTCACGGGCAGTTTCAATTTCCCATGTCAGTTTTACACCTGGCCTGTTTCCGGGCCTGATTACAAGGTTCCAATCAGGTTCAGGTGCAAACGGGTTTCTGTAATCATACAAAAGAGGCCGTTCAGAGCCTTCAAACCACGCAAACAGTACACCATCAGGAGGAGAAGGAGGGGCTTCAAGGTCGATAAATGTATCAAAACCATCGGTAGCGCCGGTTACCTGGCCAAACTCGAGATCAGATATAAATTGCCCGTCAGTAATCGATAGTAAAATCCGGTAATCATTACCCGAGAGAGAAAAATTGGCAAATACCTGTGTGTTCTGAGTAAGGGTGATCTGAAGCGGATTTGTCGTTGATTCCACATCGCCCGACCAGTGTGAAAAAATCCAGTTCTCATTGGGAACTGCGAGAAGCTCGACATTGCCCGTTCCTGTGGTTACAATTGTACCTGCAGTTGAGGGTAATACTTGTGTGACAAGATTAAAAGTTCCCTCGCCTTCTTCAAAAATATTACAGCCGTAACCGGCGAACAGAAATAACGTCACAAATAAAATAATCAAAAGGGGGGAAGTCAACCCTTTTATATGTTGAACCTTTTGGTAATGAAACGAGCAATTCATGGTTATTTGATCAGAGTAATTTTTTGAATTTGTGATTCGCCCCCGGCCACAAAACGTACAATATACATACCGGTAGACAGGTGACCTGCATCAAAATTCACTTTGTAGGCACCCGATGTCTGAATTTCATTGGCCAAAACCTGAACCCGGCGGCCAATCGTATCAAATACTTCAATCCGTACGTGTGTTTGATCACGAAGCTGGTATTGAATCGTTGTGGTTGGATTAAAAGGGTTAGGGTAATTTGGCAATAGCCTGCTCACTGAAATAGCTTCATCCATACGGATTTTAATCATTTCAATTCTGTCGTAATCGCGCATCAATTGTATCGGTTTGCCGGGTAAGAGGTCGGTGGTGAGTTCATCGGCCCCATACGTCATTTTGAATCGCCATGTATGTTCGGAATGTTCATCAAGCCCATGAATTGAAACGGTGACCGGGTAATCCGAAGCACGGATGTGAATCCTTTCGGAATGTGAATCGACCATGTTAACATTCGCAGCCGTTCGCACATCAAGAAGATCTCCGGGTGGCAGCGGTGGCAGTATATATTTCATCTCATCTTCACCTGATATAAGGGCATCCGATATCCATAGCCTGCGACTCTGATGAGAATCACTGAATTCAATCCAGGTTGATGGTGTATCAAGGTTCATTACCTCTTTGGCAGCAAGCTGCTTGCCCTGCTCCGTTTGTTCGTCAATATGGAGGTTAATGGTACCTTCTCCATTAGCATAAATCCAATACCCGTTATTAGGTAACAGAGTCTGTACAGCTGCATATCCTGTAGGTGAAAATCCAAATACCGGGGCACTGGTCAGGATGCCGGATTCATCTGTGATACTACTCACCGCAACCGGTGCAGACAGGCTGCCAATCAGGTTCCAGCCCTGCCGGAGGTTAACAGCACCGGTAGTAAGGCCGGATCCTGTTAACGGCAGTACTTCCTGATCGAATGTCCTGGATTTTATCCAATAACCTTGTGTCGGTTCAAGGGTGCCTGATAGTTCATACTGCAAGCTGAAACCAAACAGGGTGATATTTTCCTGGTTAGCCACCGGTGTCTCGAGAGGTGAACTCACAAGCCTCCACTCATGATTATCTGCTACAATGGAGCTGTTAAAGAAGGTTACAACATTTGATAGCCCGCCTTCAATACCATCAGTATTAACAGCAGAAATCCGGTAAAACAGAGTGGCACCAGCAGGGTTCGCGTCAAAGAATGATACAGCCGCAGAAGTTGCCTGCCCTATAGGCTCAAGATTGTCCTGCGATTCCCCGCGGTAGATGATGAAATTCTGAATATACTCAAGGTTCATAGACAGCCAGGTAATTTTTACTTCAGAAGCGTCGCCGGTCAAATCCGTGATTATCGGTGAATCGGGAATCGGAGCGGGTACCGGTTCAAATTCAATTTCAGGCTTATCATTTAATTCCACATCAAAAATGATAACCGTGATCGAGACAAATCCTGCATGTTCACTTACAACATCAAATTGATAGACCCCGGATCCTGTTTCAACAGGGGAGGAAGCTGAAGCAATTCCGCTTACCTGGATGGAAAACTCGCTTGCATGAACACCGGAAATCAGTTCATTGTCTTCATCTCGGAGTATTAACGTTACGGTTGATGCATCTTCGCCATCTGCCAAGTGTGGTGTTGTAGCAGTTACTTCGGAATTGGTCGCATCCACAACAGGATCAGGCTCTGTAAATTCAATCACCGCTGTTTGGGCAAGCGGAAATCCGAGAACGATAAATTTCAAGTCGATGGTACCAGGCCGCATACTTATAACCGTGAGCTCATAGGTGCCCGGTGTATTGGTTTCACTGATTTTTGATGCGGTGATTCCATCCGGCAGATCAAAATCAAAGTCTTCTGGAAGTAAATTGGATATTGGGTCACCTTTATCGTCCAGTAACCTGATAGAGATGGTTGAAAAATCTTCACCATCCGCAAGGTGTGGTGATGTGGCAGATACAGAAGATCCGTTTACATCAACAACAATTTCCGGTTCTTCAAAGACAATAAACGCTCTCTTATTGATGGTTATTCCGCCTGCGATAACTGTAACCGATACGGTACCGGCAACCGTACTTGATAATCCAAATGTATAAGTACCGGGTTTATTCGTTTCCGTGACTGATGTTACCGTGGCGCTGCCCGAGAGATTTATAACGAAGTCATCTGGAACAAACCCAGTTATGATTTCATCCTTTTCGTCCCGGAGAAACACACTTACTTCAGATTCATCCGAGCCATTGGCGATATGTGGTGTTGTGGCAGAGATAAACGAACGTTGGGCGTCCACAACCTGAGGCAGACTTTCAAAATCAATCTCAGGTTTATCAGAAAGCTCAACACCATCCGCAGTTACAATAACGGTGATGATTTCAGCTATTTCGCTGGTTACAGTGAATTGATAGGTGCCCTCGATATCCGTTTCGGTTACTTCAGAAGCTACTGCACTGCCTGAAAGTGTGATATCAAAATCTGTATTCTTAAATCCGGTAATCGGTTCATCGTTCTGATCGCGGAGCAGGATGGTAACTACAGACAGATCTTCACCATCCGCCAAGTGTGGAGAGGTTGCCGATACGGATGAATTGTCTGCATCCACTATCTGTGGCGGAGCTTCAAATTCCACTTTGGGCTGATTATCCAACTCCACACCACCGGCTTTTACTGTAACCGTAACTGTTTCGGCGATGGTGTTCGTTACTGTGAACGTATATACTCCCAAAGTGGCGGTTTCATTGACGGCCGATGCGACCGCACTGCCGGACAATTGTATATCGAAATCATCATTTACAAAACCGGTGATTGACTCACTATCTCCATCAACCAGCGAAATCAGAACTTCAGAAGTATCTTCTCCATCGGCAAGATGTGGTGATGTAGCGGTAATTTTGGCAAGACCGGCATCCGGCACTTGAGGTGGTGAGATAAAATCGATTTCGGGTTGATCATTCAGCTCAATACCGTCTGCCGTTACCGAAACGGTAATAATCTCTTCCTCTGTATTGGTTACGATAAACCGGTAGGTCCCGGGTGTATCTGATTCACTGATGGATGTGATGACAGCGCTGCCGGTTACTTCTATGTCAAAATCGTCATTGGTACGGCCGGGTATAGGCTGATCGTTTTCATCCCGCAGCACAACGGTAACCGTGGATGTTTTTATGTTATCGATTATTTGTGGCGATGAGGCCGTTACGGATGAGTTCTCAGCATCGGGAATCTGGACAGGTTCTTCGAAGATGATTTCGGGCTGACCATCAAGTTCCACGCCAAGTACGGTAATGCTTACAGTAACCGTTTCGGCAACTGCATTGGTTACCGTAAATGAGTATACACCGCCTGACTCTGATTCAGTGACTTCCGTTGCCAAAGCACTACCGGTGAGTTCAATGAGGAAATCATCATTTTCGAGGCCATCAAACAGTTCCCGGTCTTCGTTAGCAACTGTAACAGTTACGGTTGCAGCATCTTCGCCATCGGCAACATGTGGTGAGGTTGCTGATACAATTGATTCACGCGGGTCAACCGGTTTAATAAATATCATGCCAACATCTGCGAGAGCCACACCACGAACGCCAATTTTTACAGAAGCCGAACCGGGAGTATCTGAGGTTACGGCAAATTTGTAGGTTCCGGGAGCATCAGTCTCGCTGATTCCGGATAACAGACCGACACCGCTATGATTGAGTACAAATTCCTCCGGATCAATTCCACTAATCGGATCACCCTCTGTATCAATAACTACGATTGTTACAACGGATGCATCCACTCCATCAGAGAAGTGGGGAGATGTTGCTGAAGTTGATGAAGCTGCCGCATCCACGATCTGTTCAGCTCCTTCGAACTCGATTTGAGGCTGATCGTCCAGCTCAACACCTTGGACGGTTACTTTGAGTGAAATGGTTTCGATTTCGTTATTAGTGATCGTGAACGTGTACGTACCCGGTGTGCCGGTTTCTTCAATGCCTGATGCCATCGCACTTCCGGTTAGTTCAATCTCGAAATCATCGTTAATCAAACCGGTGATTGGCTCATCGGACTCATCTCGCAAAACCACAGTCGCGACAGACGTATCTACGCCATCGGCGATGTGCGGGCTTGTGGCTGATACGGAAGAGTTGCCTGCATCTACAATTTGAACGGCCGCTTCAAATACAATTTCGGGTTGATCATCCAGCTCTACACCATCGGCTATAACCGTTAGCGTTACCGTTTCTATTTCTATATTGGTAATGGTGAAGGTGTAGGTTCCAGGTGTGCCGGTCTCTACAACTTCTGATGCCACTGCGCTGCCGGTCAACTCAATCATAAAATCACCGTCCTCCAAGCCTGTGATAGGTAAATCGTCCTCATCTCGAAGAATCACAGTCGCAACAGATGTGTCAATACCATTGGCCAGGTGTGGGCTTGTTGCAGATACCGATGAATTTTCAGCATCCACAATTTGAACCGGCCCTGTACAATCCTCGGCCGGCTCATCTCCGGTAATAGTCCAGTTATATGTATCCGTCAAAATATCTCTGGCATCAACGGCACAGTATGTTCTGCCGGCAGCTCCCAAAGCCACTTCTTCTTTAACGGTTTGCGCTGCCCATCCTTCAAGGGTAAGGTCATAGTTTTCGCGGGAGAGTCCACTGCTATTGAGCATGAGTGCCATATCTTCTGTATTGGTTACATCCCAGTTGGCCAGGCTCTGGTTAAAGTTCACTGCATCCCGAAACATCGATCTCATCGTAGCCACATTACTCGTCTGCCATCCGCTCAAATCCTGGTTGAATTTTGCCGCATCCTCAAACATGTGCGACATATCAGCAACAGAGCTAACATCCCATTCTCCGATATCCTGATTGAAGGACTCTGCACCCTGAAACATGCTATCCATAATCTCAACGCTGCCCGTATTCCAATTGCCGATATTCTGGTCAAACAGCAAGGCAAACGCGAACATCAGCGTCATATCTTTAACATTGGAAACATCCCAGGCAACATACTCATCAGGTGTTCCTTCGCTCATGATTTTTGTACGGATATCCCTGTTAAATTTTTCGGCATCAACAAACATCGAAAGCATATTTTCAACGTTTGATGTATTCCATGAACCGATTTCTCCGTCAAAAGCTCTCGTTCCTTCAAACATGCCTTCCATAGTGGTAGCACTCGATGTGTCCCAGTTATCAAGATCCTGGTCAAATTCCGATGTGTAAGCAAACATATAGGAAAAGTCTGTTACATTTTCAGTATTCCAGGAAATGAGCGGCTGATTAAAAGTGTCGGCATTGTAGAACATTTCGTTCATGGAAGTAACCTTTCCGGTCTGCCAGCTGCTAATGTCTCTGTTGAAAGAGATGGCGTTTGTAAACATACCGGCCATATTTTCAACATTTTGAGTGTTCCAGCCTGAGATATCACCATTAAAAGTGACAGACCCATAAAACATGTTCGACATATCCAATACATTGCCAGTATTCCATCCGGTGATATTACCCGTAACCTCCGACTGATAAAAAGTACCGCTCATATCCGTAATGCTACCCACATCCCAAAGATGCAGCGAGCCACCTATTTCTGCTTCGTTTACGAAGGCCATTCTGAACATATTTCTGAGTGAAGTTACACCGGACAAATCCGGGGCATCATCAGCTTTATGAACCAGGTTAAATGCTCCGTTGAACGCGTTTTCCATCGAACTCCATGCAATATCTCCCCACTGTTCT
This sequence comes from Balneolaceae bacterium, assembly GCA_007694095.1. Lineage (GTDB taxonomy): Bacteria > Bacteroidota > Rhodothermia > Balneolales > Balneolaceae > Rhodohalobacter. Next base: position 48,200 of record RECI01000226.1, read on the forward strand.
ATCGTCAGGATTTTTAACCGGTCGCCCTCATTATTAAAATAAATTCGCGGAAAAGATCCTGTGATGGATACTGTGTACTCGCCCGCTTCAGTGTATGTATGCTGAATAAAATGTGTGGTCTCCTCACCGGGGTTTTCGCTGTAAGTTGAGACGTTTCCATCTCCCCAGTCCACTGTAAAGTTGTAGCCGTTGCCAATCAAAGGGATGCGAATTTGCTCATCACCGGAGGGGCCCGTATTGTCGGTTTTCCAGTTGGTAACAAATGGCTCAAAAGAAGCCGGGCAATCCTCGGCCAATTCATCGCCAAGGATGTCCCAATTGTAGGTATTTATCAAGATACTCCTGGCAGCCTCAGCACAGTATGTTTGCCCAAAAGCACCCAATTCGACGTTATTCTGCAGATCCTGGGCTGACCAGCCGATGAGCATCGCATCATAATTTTCTCTCAACATACCTGAAAAGTTCAGCAAATCGGCCATATCCGTAACATTACTAACATTCCAGCCGCCAATATTTTGGTTAAAACCAGATGCACTATAAAACATACCGCCCATGGTTATAAGGCTGGAGGTGTTCCATCCACTTATGTCGGCGTTAAAAGCAATAGCTCCAAAAAACATTCCGGACATGTTTGTCACACTGCTTACATCCCATCCGCCGATATTCTGATTGAAGTAGGTCGTTTTATCAAACATGCCTTCCATATTCTCCACACTGCTTACATCCCAGCCGGTTATATCGGCATTAAACACATTTCCTTCAGGTGAGCTGAACATGTAAGACATATCTTTCACGTTCGATACATCCCAGCCTTGTCCACTTTCAAGGTCATAGCCGATATCCATGTTGAAATTCACGGCTCCGTTAAACATCCTCGACATATCAGTTACATTGCTTACATCCCAGTCGCTGATATCTCCGTTAAAAAAGATCAGGTATTCAAAAAGGTGGCTCATGTCGGTTACATTCGAAACATCCCAGTGGTTCAGATCGGTGTTAAAATTGCCAGATTCACTGAACATCTCTTTCATTGAGGCCACGCTGCTCAAATCCGGCGCGTCTGTGGCATGGATAGTATTGAGATTCCAGGTACCGCTAAACGCATTCTCCATAGATACCCACTCTATATCACCCCACTGGTCAATCGAAATGATTTTTGCATTATCCCCGCTTCGGTTGAAATAAATCCGGGGAAATTCACCGGATATGGATACCGTATATTCTCCAGCAACAGCGTAGGTATGCTCAAGATAGTGTTCCTCACTTTCGCCGGGATTGATGTCGTATGATTCAGAATTACCATCCCCCCAGTCAATGGTAAAATTGTACCCATTACCGATCATGGGAATGCGTATTTGATTGTTTGCGGATGCCCCTGAGTTATTGGTTTTCCAGGTGGTGACAAATGGGACCGCTGATGAGGAACAATCAGCAGCCAATGCATCGCCTTGAATGTTCCAGTTAAAATCTGATACCAGGATATTTCTGGCATCTGTTGCACAATAAGTTCTGCCACCGGCACCAAGAGTTACATCACTTTCAAGATCCTGTGCCGCCCAACCGATCAGTGTGGCGTCGTAATTTTCCCTGGACAAATTGCTGAAATTGAACAGGCTGCTCATATCCGGAACACCGCTCACATCCCAGCCCCCAAGGCTTTGATCGAAGGATTCGGCACCTTCAAACATGCTGAACATGGAATTGAGGTTTGCCGTGTTCCATCCGCTGATGTCTGCATCAAAGGACCGGGCGCCAAAAAACATCACTTCCATGTTGGTTACACTGCTCACATCCCACCCACCAATATCCTGGTTAAAACTGGTAGCATTACTGAACATCGCCGACATATCCTCAACACTGCTCACATCCCATTCGGAGATTTCGGAATTGAACGCGTTGCCTTCCTGTGAGCTGAACATGTTCGCCATAGTTACCACATTGCTCACATCCCATGCTATGTAATAATCCGGTTCATCAACATTTATCTCTTTTGTTTGAATGTCTCCGTTAAACTGCACCGCGTCCTGAAACATGTACGACATATCCGTTACATTGCTCACGTTCCAGTTACTGATGTCTCCGTTGAAGAAGGTCGCATCTTCAAACAGGCCACGCATGTTCGTTACATTGCTCACATCCCAGTGGGTGAGGTCGCTGTTGATGCGGGTACGCCGGAGCATTCTTTCCATCGATTCCACATTGCTCAAATCCGGGGCTTCTGTTTGCGGGAAGGATGCCAGATTGAATGCACCATCAAACGCGAATGCCATAGATGTCCACTGAATACTTCCCCACTGATCAACAGATAAAATTTTTCCGCTGTCGCTGCTGCCGGAGAAATAAATTCTGGGGAAATCGCCGGTGATGGATACCTGATAAATCCCCGTCGAAGGATAGGTATGTTCAAGATAATGAAACTCATCCTCGCCGGGATTGGCGGTATAGGTTTCGGAAGATCCGTCTCCCCAATGCACGGTAAAGTTGTACCCGTTACCAATCATAGGGATACGAATCTGGTTATCTGCAGATGCTCCCGGAGGAGGGAATATGGTTGGGTTCGTTCTCCACGTTGTGATGAAAGCATCACCGGCAGTTGCCGCTTCTTCAAAAACAATTTCAGGAGTATCTGAAAGATCCACAAAATCTGCTCTTACATAAACGGTTACGATATCTTCTGTAACATTGGTTACCTGAAAACGATACGTTCCGGGTGTAGATGTTTCTGTAACATCCGTTGATTGGGCATTTGTGGCTTCACCAATGCCTTCCAGATCTATTAAGAAATCATCGTTTGTAAAGCCTGGAATGGGTTCATTTGACTCATCCCTCAAAATGATAGTCACGGTTGAAGCATCAGAACCATCCGCCAGGTGCGGACTCGTTGCTGTTACTGAGGAGTTGTCAGCACTTACAACAACTGGCGGCGGAGGTGGTGGCGATGCATCTTCTTCAAAAAGAATAATCGGCTGTTGCGTAAGTTCAACTCCACCTGCGGTGATGGTTACGGTTACGCTTTCCTCAACCGTGTTGGTTACTGAAAATGTGTAGGTTCCTGCAGTGGCTGATTCGGTAACGCTCGTTGATGAGGCACTCCCGGTAAGATTTAGGTTGAAGCTGCTGTTCGTCAGGCCTGTAAATGGATTATTCGATTGATCCCGTAAGATGATTGTAACCGTTGATGCATCAATACCATCGGACAGATGCGGGCTGGTAGCTGAAACGGTTGAATTCGACGCACTAACGGTTGGAGGTGGGGGGGGTGCCGGCTCATTCTCAAAAAGAATCACCGGTTTCTGTGTGAGCTCCGTGCCATCGGCGGTAATGGTTACGGTGACACTCTCTTCAACCGTGTTGGTTACCGTGAAGGAGTAGGTGCCGGGTGTAGCGGTTTCGGTTACATCGGTTGCAACGGCACTACCCGTTAACCCAATCACGAAATCGCTGTTTAATAGTCCACTGACTGGTTGATCTGCCTCATCAGCCAGTTTCACGGTAACCAATGAAGCATCCACTCCATCGGCGATATGCGGGGATGTAGCTTCTGCATCGGAGTTGGAAGCATCAACGACTTGTGCAGGGGCATTGAATATGATTTGTGGTTGAACGGTTAATTGAATGCCATCTGCGGTGATGGTTACGGTGACACTCTCTTCAACCGTGTTGGTTACTGAAAATGTGTAAACCCCATCAAATTCGGTTTCGGTTACATCTGAGGTAACGGCGCTTCCTGTTAACCCAATCACGAAATCGCTGTTTAATAGTCCACTGACCGGTTGACCTGCCTCATCAACCAGTTTGACGGTCACCAATGAAGCATCCACTCCATCGGCGATATGCGGGGATGTTGCCTCTGCATCGGAGTTGTCCGCATCCACAAGTAGTGTACAATTTCCGAGAGAATCACCATTAATTGTCCAACCCTTGCTTATAAGGAGATTCCGTGCATTTTCGGCGCAGTATGTAAGTCCGGTGGCAGAGAGGGTTACCCCACTGTTTACATTCTGCTGCGACCATCCGGTAAGAGTGGCATCGTAATTTTCTGTAGATAAGCCGGAGTTATTGAGCATTAGAAGCATTCCGGTCACCTTCTCTATATTCCAATCCCCCAGGCTTTGATCAAAACTGTTCGCATTATTGAACATCGAATTCATATTCGTAACATTCGAAACAGTCCATCCGCTGATATCCTGGTTAAATACAGCCGCTCCGCTAAACATGCCTTGCATGTTGCTCACAGATTCAACATCCCAATTGCCGATGTCACTGTTAAAAGATGCAGCCCCGCTGAATGTTGAGAAAAAGCTCGTAACGTTGCCGGTGTTCCATTTACTGATATCTGCATTAAATGCCGTTGCACCGCCAAACATACTCTGCATATTCGTTACGCTTCCGGTATTCCATCCGCTGATATCCCCGTTAAAAGCGGCCGCATTATTAAACATGAAACTCATATTGGTCACTTTGCTTACGTCCCAGCCTGTTCCTGTATCCGGATCGTATCCGATAATATCCTGATTGAAGCTGTCTGCATTTTGAAACATGGCATTCATAGCGGTAACGGACGAAACATCCCACATGGAAATATCCCGGTTGAATGAACGGGCTCCGCTGAACATGTTTCCCATCAACTGAACATTTTGTGTATCCCATCCGCTTAGATCCCCGTTGAATGATGTAGCTCCCATGAACATGGTACTCATATTGGTAACATTACTTACGTCCCAATTTGTCAGATCCTGGTTGAAGTCTGATGCATTCCAAAACGCACCTTGCATGCCGCCTCCGCTTACATTCGAAACATCCCATCCGCCAATATCGATATTGAATCTGGTTGCACCCCGAAACATGGATGAGATACTTGTGAGGCTGCTTGTTACCCAGCCGCTGATATCTCCGTTGAAGGATGTTGCACCATTGAACATGCCGTTCATAATTGTAACTTTTCTCACATCCCACCCTACCCCGGTTGCCTGATCATACCCGATATCCTGATTAAAGAGAGAAGCCCCCTGGAACATATTAGTCATAATTTCCACGTTCGAAACATCCCACATCGTAATATCCTGATTGAAAGAGCTCGCATTCTGAAACATGCTCCTCATATTCGTTACACTGGATACATTCCACTCGCTGAGTTCTCCATTGAAATTGGTTGCATTATTAAATAAAAACTCCATGTCCGTGATGCCAGAAACATTCCAGTGATTGAGGTTACCCGCAAGACTGCTTGCACCTCTGAACATATTCTGAAGGGAAGAGACACTGCTTAGGTCTGGAGCATCAGAAGCATTCACCACGAGATTCTGTGCACCGAAAAAAGCTCCAATCATTGAGTCCCACTTGATTTCCCCCCACTGCTCTACAGAGAGAATTTTTCGCCGGTCGCCCGAATTATTGAAAAATATTCTCGGGAAACTACCCGCAATCTCAACCCGATATCTGCCTTCTTGCGGGAAGGTGATGGTTGTTGAGCCCTCTATACCGGTGATGGTGCCATTTTCAGCAGCATTATCCAGATTTTGCCAATAAATGTCATAATTGTAGCCTGTTCCGGTAGTGGGGATGATAATTTGATTTGAATCGGAAGTGCCCTGAAGATTCGTCTGCCAGGTTGTAATGAAATTACCGGGATCTCCGGGTGTAATCTGGGCATGTACGGTGTGAGTAATCGTAAACCCAAAAGCCAATACAAGCAGTAAAATGCCGAATTTTTTCATAGCCTCGATTAAAGCATAAATGTGATCTTCAGAGGGACTATTCCTGCGCAAAACATCCCTTGAGTAGAATTGCGTAAAGGAAAGATGAATCACGACATGACAGTGAAGATTTTCAAAACAACCTGACAGTCGAAGATGCCAGCCCTTAATTTTGCCACGAAGACACCAGGACACGAAGGTGCACGAAGGTTTTTTGTTAACGGTCAGTGCGATCCGGGACTTTTCTTATTAGTGTTAAATCAAGTATTATGGGTAGGCTTAAAACCTGACAATCGCAGATACCGACCCTTCGGTACACCCACCGGATCTGTCAGGTATCGTATGGGGATCGCGTATGGACGAGATACGTGATTCAGGATCAGTTGACTTTTCACCGATGCTGATCCCTAAGGATCCCTTGCGGGGCAGAATCCCGGAAAAGTGCCGGGGAATGCTGTTAGGTCTCATTCGTCGCTTTAAGCTTGACATGATGCTAGGTGTAGCTGCAGAGAAGTGAGGATATGCAGAAAACTTTTTAAAAATAATTACGGTTCAACCAGTTTAGAAGATGTAAGCTGCCAAACCCGCTGAAAATCTTCCAAATTGTAGGTAACTATAAAATCTGCATTAATTTTGGATGACGCTCTGGCAATTAGTCCATCGTAGATGATGGCTCCGTGAAGCGAAGCACTCTTCATCCGGTCAACCACTGCATAATAATCTTTATGATCAAGCGATACTGGAGTAAAAAATTTCACAAGACTCTCTGTAATTAACCGATGGGCCATTGCAGGCGAATAGGTCAGGTATTTACGGCCACTGGTCAGGTTTCTGTAAAACTCAGCAATGGTATGGGTGCAGATATAAAAATTGGAATTTTTCTTTTTGGCGTCAAGAAAAAAGTCTATGGCAGCTTTATGATTGGGATGCTTTGAAACAAACAGAGCCATCAGGGCACTGGTATCATACAGAATGGTCATAATCCAACCGATCGCCTCATCGTTCTGGCAACTCTGTCTTCTGGGTTATCCGGGTAGGCTTTTGCAATGTCTTCTTTTGTAAATGCCGGGCCGCTGAGAAGCAACAAACCAGTCTTTGAATCTTTTTTTAAAGAGAAATCAGATTTTTTATATACCCGCGGTGTGGATGGTTTTTTATTTTGTAGTTTGCTCATTTTTCTGGAGAAATACTGGTTTCCATCGTTTATTTTGCTACAATATATTTAAAACGGTGCGGGTGTAGAAATAATTCTTTCGGAATTTTTATGATAAAACTCAGAAAAAAGGCCAATGGATCGGGGCCAGAAAAACACTTGCACCGGCATGCTGACAGGTCTTGATTAACAAACAACCTGACAGTCGAAGATGCCGGCCCCCCGGTACACCCACCGGATCTGTCACGTTGTGATCGGGTTGATGAAATTAAGAGTTATGGTGGCCTAAACCATGGAAAGATATTGGCAGCCCTTAATTTTGCCACGAAGACACCAGGACACGAAGGTGCACAAAGGTTTTTTTGATGCCATAAGAATACGTGTTTGTACAAATATTTTATTTTAGATTTTTTTATCTAAAGTGATAAGCTTATATTTAACTATTATCTATGATTAAGTTCGATTTTTAAAGTTAATTAATTTTAATAGGATGAACGAGTCAGCTTTTGGCTTAAATCTAATAAGAGGGGATTATACTGGGTTTTTTACCATTTCAGTGAAGGAAATTATATTACTCTCTTTATTTTTTTTCTTGTCAGCCCAACTTTCTGCACAAACCGCTACCGCACCGGGTAACGCAAGTGATCCTGATGCTGGTACTGTAACCAATCCCTACCAAATTGCCAATTTGAATAATCTGTATTGGATTGCAGCAACAGATGCAGTAGTCTCCTCGCCCGACAGAGCTGCAAGATGGGCTGCCCACTATATTCAAACCGCTGATATTGATGCGTCTGCAACATCAGGATGGTTTAGTAATGAGGGATGGAGTCCGATAGGCAATAGTACATTAGCATTCACGGGTACTTATGACGGACAACATAACAGTATTTCGAATTTATTCATCAATCGTCCCTCGTCAAACGAAATCGGCCTTTTTGGCAAAATTGACGGGCAATCTACGCAGAAAGTAGTGATACAAAACCTCTCTCTTGTAAATGTGAATATCACAGGAAACCGCGAGATCGGAGCACTGGTCGGACTGGCGGATCAATTCAATGATATCATTAATTGTCATGTCAGCGGTTCTGTTAAAGGGAACAATAACACAGGTGGCCTGGTTGGATGGGGTCGGCGGACGGACTTTCTGCGCTGCAGCTCTTCAGCAAATGTGGAGGTGAACACGACAGCGGTTTTATATCATGGTGGCCTCATCGGGCATATTAATACGACTTCAACGGTTAGGGAAAGCTTTGCTACAGGGAATGTATCAGGCCGTGGCCGGGTTGGCGGACTCATAGGAGCCATAGGCTGGAATTCACTGGTAGAAAACAGCTACGCAACAGGCAGCGTGAAGAGTAATGTTGCCAATCCAATGATCGGCGGCCTCATTGGTGAGGTATGGAATGCTCGTGTGAGAAAAAGCTACTCAACCGGAGAAATTATTATGACCGGGATCACTTCAGATTACGGAGGCCTGGTCGGCAACAAAACTACAGATAACAACTTCGGTGATGAAGATAATTTTTGGGATACCCAAACAAGCGGTTTATCAGTTTCCGAAATGGGTACCGGCAAGACCACGTCTGAGATGAAGAATGTGGCTACGTTTACGTCCACGGCTACAACGGGTTTGACTAATCCCTGGGATTTTGTGGGCAACCCTAATGATGATACCGGTAGTGATAATATTTGGAATATTGATCCGGCCGTGAATGACGGCTACCCGTTTTTAACCTGGCAAAGCTTTGATACGCCGGTTGTTTATTACTCACGGCAGAACGGAAACTGGGATGTAGCTACTACTTGGTCAACGACTTCATGTGGCGGATCAGCGGCAACTAACTCACCTGGAAATGGTGACAATGTTATTCTTTGTGACGGGCATATTGTGAGTGTAACTACACAAATTACCAACGAAAGCTCAATAACCGTGCAAACAGGTGGCGAGTTGCATGTGAATTCAGTCGGTATTCTTACAACAGAAGGATCAATCAGTTCATCCGGAGAAATTCGTATTCGGTCAGGCGGCCTGTTCAACAATCAAACCGGAACACCGGTAGATATTATTGCTGAGCGGGATCTTGTGACTGCCGGCTGGTCATATCTCTCATCGCCTGTATCAGATGTGAACCTCGGAGATTTCCTGTCCCCTGTCTGGACGCAGGGTTTAACAGGTAATTCGGGAAGTGGAAACTCCGAATTTGGCGATCCCAATGTGTTCCGGTGGGACAACTCTTTTGATGAAAATGAACCCAGCGGCTGGGACGCTGTTCTTGATCTGAACTCTACAATGGAGCCAGCTGAAGGATTTCTGGTTGCCGTATTTGAAGCTTCCGAATTTGGTGGTAGCGCTGATCTGCCTCATGAACTTTCGGTTGCCGGAACAGAACATGCAGACGTATCCATCACTACCAATAATCAAGTTGGTGGCTGGACCTTCATTGGCAACCCCTACGCGACAGCTATATCTTTTGACGAGCTTCGTGGTACAACTGGTATCACGGATGCCGTGTATGTATGGACACCGGGTGGCGGAGGTGATCAAGCCACTGATGAGGAAAATTACGACGAGCCCTTCGAGGCCGGATCCTGGGCTACCTATACCGTTAGCAGCGGTGCAGGTAATTTGACGGGTGGGCTCATTGCCCCCTTCCAGGCCTTTTTTGTAGAAAATGAATCAGGCAGCAGTATCGGGTTAACCTTCAATAATGATGTAAAATCATCTGATACGCCTACAGATTGGTTTAAGCAAGCCCCGCGTGATGTGATCCGGCTGGAGCTGGCTGGGCAGGGGATGAGCAATTCGGCATGGCTCAGCTTTTCCCAGAGCGGAACCACCGATCAGAGAATATCCGGTGATGCCTGGCAGCTTGAGCCCATGTCGTCTGATTATGCACTATTGGCCACTATCCGCTGGAAGGCGAGCTATCTATACCCCTGGTAACCCAGGCAACCCGTGCAGGAAGCTACAGGCTGAGGGTTACCGATATGGATCAGAGCGGGCTGGATCTCTACCTGAATGATCTCAAAAGGGGTGTAAGTATGCGCCTGTCAGAGGATGTGAGTTACCAGTTCACTATTGAGCAGGCAGCCAAATCCCCGGTTGATCCGTTTTCAATAATCTCAAACGGCCCGCAGAAGGCTGCCGCCATCAGCCCGTCCCGGTTTACGATCAGCACCATGCCAGCGGCAAGAGAAGGTTCAGAGCTCCCGGGTAGTATTGCCTTGTATCAAAACTACCCCAACCCGTTTAACCCCACCACACAGATACGCTACGAACTCCCGCAGCAGGAGACTATACGCTTAACGGTGTACGATATGGTGGGCAGGCAAGTAGCTGTGCTTGTCAATGAAACCATGCAGGCCGGTGTGCATACGGTGACGTTTGATGCAGGCAACCTCTCCAGTGGTGTATATATTTACACATTGAAGGTTGGTGGTGATGTGCATATGAGGAAATTTACATTACTGAAATAAGTTTATGTGATTAACAACTATCAAAAACCATAAAGTGACGAACAGTTTTATATTAAATACAAATTCGATTAATACAAGGGAAGACTGTTAACTCGGGTACACGATATTTATAATTGGTTCGCAAGAAAAATTCACATCTATCCAATGGTTTTTAGAGAGTAACCATAAGGCGAATGTTATTCATTAAATTATTTTAACTCTAAAATGAAAATAAAGTATCTGAAATATCATCAAGAGAATATTTAAAAGGAAAATATTAATAATTAAAGATATGAAATTCCTAATAAATATTAAGAATAGCTAATCTTCTGGATTTAAAAATATTAAGTAAGTCTAACTAATTATTTAGTATTTAATTATTAATATAATATTGTTATAAAATAAATAAGGATTAAAGTGTCTGCTAACTTAATCCATTGTCACAAAATGTATGACTTGACAGTAAAGTAATCAGCGTTAAATCTTTATTGTAATAAATTTACTTCATCTATGAATGCTTTGGAAAAAAACCGGTTTCTCTTCCACACTTATTCCTTTATAATTTTTTTTGCGCTTCTTTGTGTTGCTGTGTTTTCAGTGGAGGATACATTTGCACAAGGTTATGATACCGGGGGTACACTGGACGATCCTGACCGAAGGGTTCTTTTGAATAATGCTTCCAATAGAACAACAACCATCACACAGATCGTGTATGTTGTGGATGATGGTACTCCAAATGGTGTGCGATTTATTTATCAAGATGCTCCATCAGCACAGAATCCCGGTGGTGGCGGCCCTGCTACTTTATTTATGTCAGACAATAATATCGGTAACTCTGATCAAGTACGCATACACCGGATACGGGTGGATACTTCAACAACAGCTACTCCACAATTAGCAGATATCTTTCCTGTTGATAAGATTCCAATTTCAGCAAGTAATTTTGCACCTAATCATTGTAAATGAGGTTACCCCCAGCCAAAATGGGACCATCATTTTAACCGGTACTGCATTTCCTGTGGGCGCAAGCGCTGGTGGAGCTCAACAATATGATGCGGGTACCGGCGGTCCACCAACCAATGAATATATTGATGAGTTAATAAATGTAGTGAGCATTACCGATATGCGCTCATACTGGGATCTGGCCGGTGGAGCTCTGGGCAGTGCAGGTGATGGATTTCCCAGTGCTGGAACCCCACCACAACGATACGTGGATATTATGTATGACGATCTATTCTGTTGTTTTGATTTTATTGCCATATCAGAGAGATGGGGTAACACACCTATGGCAATTTCTGCTTTGGATTCAGAGGGGAATATACTGAGAAGAAATAGTCCTGATATTAATAATCCGAACTATACACCATTGACCGGCAATGACAAGTCCTTCAGGGTGGATATTGCCGGTGCATCTCAAGGTGCTCTTTACCAATGGAATACGGGTATTCAAAATCAGTTTGGTGATGTAAATGGAGGACAACCGCAATGGATTTCCGTTTTCCAGGTCAGGTAGTTTTACGGTGGCGGGCTTGATGCTACTGAAGGAACTGCCGGGCAGTCGGGGCCGGGTGGAACCGGAAGCATTGTAAACCTGGCTACTGAACCGCCAATACCTGTTTACGGTTACCGTATTTACATGCTTACAGATGATGGCGGCGATGGCAAAATCCTTTCTTTTCAATCGCCGCGTATTACATTTACCGATGATGAGTGTTGGAGAACCCTGTCATCTCCGTTTGAAGGCCTTACATACGCCACGGTATTAAATGATATCTGGACCCAGGGATCTCTTAACTCAAATTATCCAGACGGAGATCCAAACGTCTATTTTTTTAATATCAATACCAATGATTATGAAGCCGTTGCAGACCTCAACACGGTTATTGCTCCGGGACAAGGTTTCCTGGTATCGGTTTTTCAGGATGATGAATTTGGAGTACCTGGTTCTTTTGATAAAGCACTGGATAGAATCAGGGGCAAGGAACATGGGGATGATGCGCCTGCAACAGTAACTCCTACTTTGAATACTAGCGCCAATGGCTGGACTTTGCTCGGCAATCCATACGCCACTCCTATTGATTTTGACTTAATAACAAAAGCTAACCTTACGAATGTGGCGTATGTTTATGACAATGCCAATTCGAATTGGGTATCTTCCAGCCCGATTTCAGGCATAGGCGATTTTAACGGACGGATTTCACCCTTCCAGGGATTTTTTGTTCAAACCGCATCTTCCGGCACGCCGTCAGTCACATTCAATGACGATGCCAAAGTACCAAAACAATCCGCTACATTCTTTGGGAAAGAAAATGCTTCTTCAGAAGTACACTACGTCCGATTACAGCTTGAAGGAGAAGAGTTGAAAACCAGCGCGTGGATCGTACTTGATGAATTCGGTGATGATGAAAGATACGCCTATGGCGATGCATTACAGCTTAGGCCCTACGCTGATGATTTTGCTATTTTAGCTACCCGTAAACTGGATGATACCCTTATGGATATCGGAGTGTACCCGCAACCATCGCATGTTTCAGGTGATTTCGAAATTCCGGTGTACATCGAAACCACGAAACCCGGACGTTTCACCCTCACTGCTACAGATCTGAATCTTCCGTTTACGATGGACGGACTTGTACTCTACGATCGTGAAAGGGGTGTAGAAATACCAATCGGCGAAAACATGGAATATCAGTTTGAACTGATAGGGGCTCAGAAAGCAAATCTCATTGGAGTTAATAACACGCTGAGCTGCAATCTTGCAGGTATTGATTTGGCTATAGCAGGTTCACCAAATAAAGCAAAAGTTACCGATTTTGGTACGACCAGATTTGTAATCAGGCTGGCTGATGCAAAAGGCACAAGCAACGAAATACCGGTTTATATTCGTTTAAATCAAAACTATCCAAACCCGTTCAATCCGGGCACCCAAATTCAATTCGAACTGCCTCAACGTAGCGAGGTACGGCTTGAGGTGTACGATATGACAGGGCGACAGATAGCATCCCTGGTAAATGAAACGGTACAGGCGGGTATTCACACAGTAAATTTTGACGCGTCCAACCTCTCCAGTGGTGTCTATATCTATCGCCTGCAGGCCGGAAGTGTGGTGCTCACACGGAAATTAACACTTATTAAATAAGATGAAAACCCCGTTTATCCTTAAAGTAATATTCATCATTTTGCTGATCGTTGCTGTTGCATTATTTATTCTTCCCGAGCTGGCCCTGTCCCAGGCACCGCCTCCGCCTCCGTCTAAGCCAGCCCAGGCTCCAATCGATGGAGGTTTGGGTATACTTGCCGCCGCCGGAGGTGCCTATGCCATCAAGAAGCTCAGAGACCGGAAAACGGAGTGGCGAAATCCGGTTTGAGTATCGGGTGGTAAGCAGATACGTAGCAGGAAGATCACTCCGATGCGCTTCGCTTCGGTACCGGAGACAGATATGTAAATCGGATAAAATTCGGTTTGTTTTTTGCCACTCCCGAAG
>RECI01000256.1 GCA_007694095.1 Balneolaceae bacterium
TGCGGATTCATACAGATTCCCATGCAGTTCAAATGAACCGGGAGCTGGGTGCCCGCGCTTTTACAACAGGCAGAGATATCTTTTTTAACCGGGGTGAATATAATACGGATTCAGCAGAAGGGAAAAGGCTGCTTGCACACGAGCTGGTGCATACGGTGCAGCAGGGTGCATCATCATCATTTTTACAAACTTACTGTGACCCTGCAACCCTGGTCAGCCGCACTTCTCCTGCTTACTTTCCACGCGAGGAGCAAATTATTAACGTATTCAATGGCAACTTAGTCATTAGCCAGTCTCAAGCCAAGCGAACTTCTGTTGCCCTGATTCAGCAGGCACTTGTAGACCTGGGATATAACCTTGGCACATACGGCCCAAATAATGATGGGGTAGATTACTATTTTGGCCCTGTTACGAAACAAGCGGTGATTGATTTTCAGAACAATGAATCCATTCAGTCATCAAGCCCTGGAGTAGTGGATCAGACAACACTGAAATGCATAGATGAAAAAAGAGCCGGATTTCGGGTACAGCCGCAGCAAACAGGAACCACTGCTGAAGAGGATTTCAGGATTGAGGGTGAAGGCAGCAGTACTCGGGAGGAAGATATATTATTTGACAGAGGAAGTGCTGTATTAAGCGAGACAAGCCGGAGAAAAGTCCAGAATCTGGTTACGAGAAATAATGATTCTCTGCTTACAAATTCAGCATCCATATATGGTTTTATCAGTGAAGACGAGATCGTGGAGTATGGTGAAACTTTGGCCATGGATAGAATTGCCTCTGTATCCTCTGAAATAATCAGGCAAAAAATCATGAGCGGGAACATCAGTATAACGTCTATTTTATTACCACTTATACCAGAACCCCGTCCCCACGAAAGTATTGGTATTTCAGATTATAGAAGCAGACGCAAGGTGGAAGTGGTGTTAACGGGCAGCAATTCAAGAACAGCCAGCTGTCCGGTAAACTCTCCTCAACACAGGGATTTAGAAACAACTGAGGAATCGATCCTGAACAACGATATCTCGAGGGCAAGTGGCTGGATGGATCGTGCGCTGAGCGAATTAAATGGAAACACCCAAAATGCAAATGATGCTTTGGCAGCATATTTCGGAAATACTCAAAACCGTTCGGAAATAATAAATAATCTGGTTACCTGGCGAAGACATTTGAGGAGTCATATACCATCAAATAGCAATCATGGCACCGAATGTGATGACTTTTGCAGATTTGCTGTTGCTTACAATAGAGGCAGTGGAAGTGCAGCAACCATGACACTTTGCTCAAAATATTTTGATGGTTTTTCAGGTCATGATCAATTAAGTTTTGAAGATAAGAGAGCTCTTGTTGTTATGCATGAAGCAGGCCACGGTTCTATTGGTGTACGTGATATTGCATACGGGCATTTCAGACTTATTGAATTCCTTCATGACTATTCAACGATTGCAGAGGACAATACGGATAGTTACGTTTTAATGATTCTTTGCCTTGCCAATGTTGGAAATTTTTGTACACCGCCATCAGCCAATGATACATATATTGGCCTGAACAGTTCTGAAGAAGAAGCCGCCCGAAGAGGAGTGGCCTGGTTGCAATCATGGTTAATATGGACAAATATCGATACTTCAACCCTTTATCGAAGAATGAATCAATCAAGAAATTCGGGAGATGGATTACAACAAATATCAACCTACTCTGCCGGTATTTATGACCTGCTAACAAATTCTTTTAACATACACCGTCCCCAAAATGACCCTCCGGTTACATTCTCCGAACAAATAGTAGTATCTGCAGTCATTGACAGGATAAATATTATGGAACGGGCGACAAAGCGTGATTTAACCTATATTAAAGATACTGTACCCCTATTTCCGGATTATTGGCAAAGAGGCCCCGGTGATCTCTTAAATTTAACAAATGCATATTTTTCTTTATCATCGGACCGTTTGCGTGTTGAGTTCCTCCTTCCATTGATAATTGAAGCCACTCCTCAAGTAAGTAGTTCATTACATACCGCGTATGAAAATTTCATCAAAGATTTTATCAGAAATGGCCGTTGGCAGAATCAACCCTAAACCAAAAATTTGTAACGCCTTTTTCGAATTACCCATGTGAGGTAAGAGGAGAAACTTTCAAGATTGTTATTATTACTTATTATAGTTTTTATCGTAACTCAAAATGCAAATGCTAGCATCATGTCATGGATGACTTGCCCATCATTTAGTTGTTGACGCGACACTGCTAGCCGCTAAATTTTCCAAAAAAGCAGGAAACACCATTTAGGAGGCACAAGCGAGGATTTGACCATAACCTGCTACGATTGTCCCGCGGGGATTCTTTTTGAAGAGGTCCTTCGGACGCTTCAATGTAGCTGTGGTGGGACGTTTGCGCCATCATCGGTTAGAATTCTGACACCGGTTATATCGTATTTAGTTCTTTCATTTGAATTTTACTTTCATAAACAATAACGTAACAGGAGAGGCCAAGTAACAGGAATCTCTCAATATCATGCTGCAACCATGAAAGAAAAAATACATATCTACAAAAGCGACGATATCAAAATTACCTACGATGTGAACCGATGCATCCATTCAGCTAAATGTGTAAAAGGGCTCCCACGGGTTTTTGATTCAAAGAAGAAACCGTGGATACAGCCTGAAAATGCACCTGGTGATGCCATTGCCCGGGTTATTGAAAAATGTCCCACCGGCGCACTTCAATACAAGATGCTGAACGGAGAGGCCAACGAAAAACCACCTTCAAAAAATCGGATCATACTTCAGGAAAACGGACCTGCCTATTTTTTTGGCGACCTGGAAATTCAGGATGCCGATGGAAACGTGATTCTGAGAGATACCCGTTTTTCTTATTGCAGGTGCGGGCAGTCAAAAAATAAACCCGCCTGTGATAATTCACATATCGAGGCAGAGTTTAAAGGTGGCGTCAGAGTTGATAGGGCACGTTTGCCGGAGAGTAAAGAGACTGAACACGGCAGGCTTATCATCAAATTAATGAAAAATGGACCGGCGCTGCTTGAGGGGAGTTATCGTATTGAGTCAGCGGCCGTTGGGCAGCACGAGAGCAAAAAGAACATTGCCCTGTGCCGGTGTGGTGGGTCTGCCAACAAGCCATTTTGTGACGGAACCCATAGAAAAATTGGGTTTGAAGGATGATTTTGCCGGTGAAAAATTATTGGGATTATACTGTATTCAAAAATCATCAACCAAAATTAAATGTCATCTAAACATCTACTCATTATCGGTTCAACTTTGATGGCCCTGGCAGTTGCTTTCGGAGCGTTTGGTGCTCACGTTGTACAGGATTTACTAACGCCCGAACGGTTTGGCGTGTACCAGACAGCCGTGCAGTATCATTTTTACCATGCCCTCGGGCTGTTGATTGCCGGGATACTTTCCCTGTGGATCCGGGATTCAAAATGGCTGAAATGGAGCGGTATCATGATGATGGCAGGAATCCTGGTCTTTTCCGGAAGCCTTTATGTTCTAACACTCACGGATAGCGGATGGCTGGGTATGATTACCCCTCTTGGCGGACTGGTATTCATCCTGGGATGGATATTTCTAGCCATAGCGGTTTTTAAACACCATGAACCGGCATGATCCGTTAAATTTATAATCGGATTTTTTATTCTTTCAATTTTCATCTCGGGGAACATTTTCTACGAACCTAATCAACAATGCCATGAAAATCACACCAATAATCTTAGTACAGGTTCTATTTCTCACTCTGCCGATGCTAATCTTTGCCCAAAACGAAATTGAACGTGAGCGTTTATCTTTACAGGGTTTGCAGGAGTTTGGGTTCACGGCGAATATTGAAGGCACCCACACTGTAACATCCCATGAAAGACTTACGCCCACAATTATACGTCAGGAAGCGATAAACAAAATTGTGCAGGCGGGATTGAGATTTGTCTCTGATGAGGAAGTCCGCTCATCAGCCGACATTCCTTTTCTGTATATGCACATCAACACCATGCAGCTCGATAATGGGTTGGTCCCCTTTTCTATTCAGCTACGGCTGTATCAACCCGTGAAGCTAACACTGAACCGCGACCTGCAGACGTCAGCCAGTACGTGGGAAACAGGGGTGGTTGGTATCGTTTCACTGGACCGGCTTCCATTGATAAATGAAGCTGCCGGTGATTTGGTCTCTGATTTTATTGAAGACTACAACTCAACCAATCGCCGAAGATAAGGTTTTGTACCGGGGAATTGAATTTTTGGACTGTCTTATCAATGCCATTTATCTCCACAAAAAACCAATTAATAAATCCATCAAATCATGAAACGCCGCTCTTTTCTGAAAACTATAGGGACCGGAATAGCCGGTTTTGGAGCCGGTTCCTCACTTTTGCCATCTGTAGTAAAAGGGAAAACAAAACTGGCTCATCAAGGAGCTATTACCACCCGGGGAACAGAAGTTATCTATTACAACGCAGCGGTGGAAAAACCGCTGAAAATCATTCTCGCTGCAGACACCCATCTCTGGCGCAATGATGAACGCGGCGATCCGTACAGGCAATACAGCGACCGTATGGCTGCCGCTTATAACCAGACCCGCCACTTCGAAACAGGAGAATTAACCAATCCCGAAGAGTGTCTCGAAAACACCCTCAGGTTAGCAGTGGAAGAAGAGGCTGACCTGATTGCCCTACCCGGTGATCTTTTCAGCTGGCCGTCGGAAGCTGCCATTGAGTGGGCGCTCGAAAAATTAAATGGTGTCGATATTCCTTACATCTACACATCGGGTAACCACGACTGGCACTACGAAGGGATGGAGGGAACCCTGGAGGAACTCCGCGAAACGTGGATCAACAAACGCCTGCTTTCATTCTATCACGGTAATGATCCCATGATGGCCGCTTACGATCTGAAAGGCATCCGTATTCTCACCATCGACGACTCGACTTACCAGATCTCAGATGAGCAGCTCGCTTTTTTCCGCGACCAGGTGAAAAGCGGTATGCCCCTTATTCTGATGATGCATATTCCACTTTACGCACCGGGGCGCACGGTTGGCTATGGATGTGGTCATCCTGACTGGGGTGCTGCCACCGACCGGATCTACGAACTGGAGCGCCGGCCCCGATGGCCTGTAGGAGGACACACCAAAACCACCTTTAATTTTTACAGGGAAGTCTTAAATGCACCAAACCTCCTTGGAGTTTTTGCCGGGCATATTCACCGCCCTTCAATGGAGTACGTGAACGGCATTCCCCAGTTTGTAGCGGATGATAATGCGAGTGGTGCTTATCTGAACATTTCACTAAAGCCTCTTGAAGACCGGGATTCGGAATTAATGAGGAGTTATAATTTATGATATAGCAATAAATTTCAAATAGATATATCCTGGTAGATTAGTCTTGAAACTGTACATTTATGCTGTTAAATCTTGATAAAAACCTGCATATTTCTGGAATGTCGACCTAAAGTAAAGTATTTTGCAATGCTGTAAAATATCATGCATTTTGCAGGTGTACTTTTTATGATCAAGTTTATATCAATCATATTAACCGCTTTTCTTCTTTTAATTACGGGATGCAACTCTGAAACAGAATCCGGTCAGGCCGATGAACGGGCGACAGCCATTGCGGGATACGAACTATATCCTATTGACATGTCACGCATAGTCAGGGCTTCTTCCATCGTTGAGCCAGAGAATATCATTACCCTTGCAAGCCGGATGAGCGGGCTGATCGTTGAAATGAATGTACGTGAAGGCGACAGGGTATTGGAAAATGATGTACTGCTTCGTTTTGATATCGAAGAACAGCAGGCCGAACTGGAACGGGCACGCGCTGAACTCGATCTGGCGAAGGCTGTATATGAACGCAATCAAACACTTTTTAACAGTCAGGCAATTTCCCGTGCAGAGTATAAAGAAGCCCGGGCCAACAAACGTATTGCAGAAAGTGAAGTAAAACTGCTTGAAACCCGTGTTGCCTTCGGAACTGTCCGCGCCCCTCATGACCTTGTTGTGTTAAGGCGCTTTGTGGAACGCGGTGACGCTGTCTCAAATAATGAACCATTATTCAGGGTGGCTGACTTGAATCGTCTTGTGGTTCGTCTTGGAATCCCCGAACGTGACGTGGTTACACTAGAGGAAGGCCAGCAGACAGAACTTCAGATTGATGCTTTTCCCGGCGAGACATTTCGCGGTACAATTCAACGAATTTTTCCATCCGCCGATGAAAACAGTCGTCTTTTTACAGTTGAAATAACATTGCGGGCAGAACAGCAGGATCAGGTCATCCGTCCCGGTTATCTGGCACGAGTTTCGATGGATGCCGAACGAAGGCCAAATGTTTTGGCCATACCGAGCGAATCACTGTTGGCATCTGAACGGGACGAACGGTTCGTTTATGTAATCAACAGCGATAACCGCCTTGAACGGCGCGATGTGGTAACCGGTATTGAACGCCGAAACTGGACCGAAATCGTGGAAGGCCTCGAAACCGGCGAAAAGGTTGTCGGTTCCAACCCATCCAATCTCCGTGAAGATATTTTAGTAAACGTAACACGCTGGGTGGAGAACGATGCACCGCAGGTTGCTGGGAGGAGGTGATGGTGAGGAGAAAGTCCCCCTTCGAAGGGGGGATGAGTAAGCGCGTTCAGCGATTACTCTGGGGGGATGTTCGAATAAGACTTTGAGTTGAAAATTAGATATTAAATCCTATCAACGCTCCAAGGGACATCCCCTGAACCTCCTGCGTCGGTTCTTTCCCCCTTCGAAGGGGGACTTTTAAATATGAATTTTTAAAAACATACAATGCCGAAAACCCCAAAACATACCACCAACGGCCAACGAAGGGAAGGTGTAGCCAGTCATGCGATTCGCCGGCCGATTGGGACAATGGCAATTACCTCGGTAGTGATTGTGCTGGGATTCTTTTTTCTGGACCGCCTGCCGGTGGACCTGCTTCCGGAGATTAACTATCCGCAAATCCGTGTTACAGTGAACTATCCCGGTACAGCGCCGGAGGTAATGGAGCAACAGATCACTCGGGTTCTGGAGCAGAACCTGGCAGCAACAGAGAACCTGATCCGAATTACAGGCCGTGCTTCAGAAGGGCGAACCAATATCGAGATGTTCTTCGACTACGGCACCGATATCGACGTGGCACTACAGGATGCCTCCCGGAACCTGGAATTTGCCCGAACACAGATGCCGCAGGATATCGATCCGCCGCGAATATTCAAGTATGATCCTTCCCAGGATCCCGTTTATGTGGCCGGATTCAGCTCCACCATGCGCTCGCCCATTGAGGTTCGAGACTGGATGGAAAACGAGCTGGCTCCGCAGCTACAGGCACTTCATGGCGTGGGCGGGGTTCTTGTTGCCGGCGGATTGCTGCGTGAGCTCCAGGTGATCGTGGACATTGACCGCCTCAACTCCTACGGGCTTACGATGAATGATGTAACCTCAGCCCTCGAAGAAGAGAACCGTGATATCGCTGCAGGACAGGTTACCTCGGAGCGGTTTGATGTAATGGCCAAAACCGACGGGCGCTTCGTTTCTGTGGATGACATCGCTGAAGTGCGCCTGCGCATTCCGGGCAGCAACCGCACCATCATGCTAACTGAAGTGGCTGATGTGAAAGATACAAACCGCGAGGAGAGACTTTTTGTGCGTTTAAACGGCGAATCCTCAATGCAGCTCAGCATCACCAAACTGCCCGAGGCAAATACGCTTGAGGTGATTGACCGCGTGAAAGCGGAACTTAACCGGCTCGAGGGCAGCGGCTTTATACCGGCAGACATTCAGTACCAATCAACACAAGATCAATCTTTCTTTATCATCAGCTCGATTGGGGCTGTGAGTACCGCAGCTATACTTGGCGGTGTTCTGGCCATGCTGGTTGTGCTGCTCTTTCTCGGGAGCCTTCGCAAAAGTTTTGTGATCGGCCTCTCGATCCCGATTGCGATCATGGCCACATTTGCAATGATGGGAATGGGCAACCTCACGCTTAATATTATGAGCCTTGGCGGGCTGGCGCTCGGTGTGGGACTGCTGCTCGACAATGCCATCGTGATGCTCGAAAACATTTTCCGACACAACGAAGAGCTGAATAAATCGGCCGAAGATTCCGCACATGAAGGTGCTGCCGAGGTATCATCGGCTGTTGTGGCATCCACGATGACCAATCTCGCAGCAGTTCTTCCCTTTCTGTTGATTACCGGTTTGGCCTCTATGCTATTCGGAGAGTTAATCTTGACCATAGCTTTTGCCATCCTGGCATCTCTGGCTGCTGCGCTCACTCTTGTACCAATGCTGGCCGCACTTTTGGCAAAAGTAAAATACCGGAGTGGCCTGGAAAACAGCAGGTTCAATAAAGGATTTAATTCAGCACTAAAAAAACTGACGGGTGTATACTCATCTTCATTGCGTGGTGTTCTCCGTTTTCGGTGGGGGATTGCCGCCAGTGCCTTTATTCTTCTTGCCGGTGTTTTATACCTGATGGACGACCTCGGCAACGAATTTTTACCACAGGTCGACGACAGCAATTTCGGTGTCAATTTCAGCATGCCATCCGGCGCCACGCCGCAAGAGACTAACCGGTATGCTCTTTGGGTGGAAGATGCCATTCAGGAGATGCCCTATGTAGAGAGTGTTTTCAGCCTTGTAGGCGGGCATTTATCTGAAGGGGTAATTAATGAACGGCCCGGAACCGCGCGGTTCAGCGTAAACCTGGTGCCCGCTTCGCAGCGCAGGGATATGACTCCCAACCAGTGGGTGGATATGATGCAGGCCAAAATGGATTCCCTGGCAATCCCCGGTGCACGGACCAATGTGAGTCCGCCAAGTATTTCAGGAATCCGCACCAACCCGGCCGGATCAGAAATTTCCATTGGTATTGTCGGAGATGATATTAACGTACTTGATCGTATCGGCCGCGATCTGCTGTTTGAATTGGACAACATTCCCGGCCTCCTCAATTTTGACATCAGCCGCGACGACCGCAGCCCGCTGCTTCAGGTAGATGTGGACCGTGAAAGAGCAACCGCTCTTGGGCTGAAAATCGGGGATATAGGTGATGCAGTTCGTACCGCTGTGCTTGGAAATGTCCCAACACGTTTCGCCACCGGCAGCGCCGAATACGACATCCGCGTAATGCTGCCACGCGATATGATAAAGCATGATGAAGACCTGAGCCAGATTCTGATATTTCGTCCCGATGGCGGGTCTGTACCTCTGGCTGATGTTGCCTCATTCCGGCTCACCGATGGCCCTGCACACATTGAGCGTGAAAATCAGGTACGTGTACTCCGGATGGATGGTGAAGTAAACCCCAACATCACCGATGTGGGAACCATTAACGATCAGATCAGGGAACGGCTTGCCGGGTACAACCTGCCCCAAGGCTATAGCCTCATATTTGGCGGCGAAGAAGAGGTGATTCGTGAAACCAACAGAATCCTTCTAACAGTAACACTCCTCGCTATTTTTCTTGTGTTTGTGGTGATGGCCGTTCAATATGAGCGGCTGGCAAATCCGCTGGTTATACTGACTGCCGTTCCGTTAGCCCTGATTGGTGTAGGTGCCGCTTTACTGATTACCGGAACCAATTTGAGCGCACCCGTTTTACTTGGTGTGATTCTGTTGGTCGGAATTGTGGTGAACAACGCCATTCTGCTGGTTGAGTATATCGAAATTGGCAGAAAAGAAAAGAACCTGGATGTTTTTGAAGCTGTGGTGGATGCCGGTTCGATCCGCTTTCGCCCTATCCTTATGACAACCCTCACAACTGTATGTGGTATGCTTCCCCTTGCAATCGGAATGGGAGAAGGTTCTGAGCTGATGCGTCCGCTGGCGATTTCCGTAGTCGGCGGCCTGCTGGTTTCCATGTTTCTCACCCTCTTTGTGGTGCCCAGCCTTTACATCATCATCAATACCTTTAGCGAGTGGCTGAAACGAACGCTTACCGGGTCTGAGCAACCGGCACTTACGCCTTCCGGGGTAGTCACAAATGGCGGGAGCGGGACAGAGTCAGAGAAAAGCCAGAAACAAGAAACTGTGCCGGGTCAATAATTTTTTTATTGCCACGGAGACACGGAAAACACTGTGCTCCTCCGTGCTTCTCCCACAAGGAATACCTATGGGGCGATGCAATAATACACTCTATATTAACTCAATATAACTTAGTCCCGGATTAAGCGATAGACTTGCCGAAGTCTTACGGAGTTTCGAATAGAACCCTTACATACTAAAATATCGAAGATTTATAAAAACACTGATAGACTTCGGAAGTCTTTTGTTCTATTGCGTAATCTGGGTTAATGTCTTAAAATTTAATTTCTGACAAAAAATGGCATAAATTTCAAAATCCAGGCTCCAAATTTCAACCATGAACATCGAAACCTACAGAAACTTCTGCCTCTCTTTTCCCGGCGCAACCGAAGATCTCCCATTCGATGAAAACACACTCTGCTTCAAAGTGATGGGTAAGATTTTTACCATCTGCGATATCGAGGAGTTTGAAAGCATCAACCTGAAGTGTGACCCGGTGAAGGCTATTGAACTCAGAGAAGAGTACCCCGGTATTGTAATTCCCGGCTATCACATGAACAAGAAGCATTGGAATACGGTGAGCATGCAGCACAACCTTCCGGATGAATTGATAAAAGAATGGATCAGGGATTCGTATATACTCGTTATTTCAAAACTGCCCAAAAAGGACAGAGACAAACTCCGTTCGCGCCTTTAATGCAGCCGTTCTATATTGAATGGCTGTATCTTTATGATCAATCCTGCACCACATACCCACATAACCTGCAAAACTCATGAAATTGAATCCAAAAAAAATATCTGCCTGTTTTATTTCATTACTGGTATTCCTTATTTCTTTTTCCATTTCCTGCGAAAACCAACAAACCGAAACCGTTGATACTGAAACCAGGTGGTGGAAGGGTAATCTGCACACCCATTCACTCTGGAGCGACGGAGATCATTTCCCGGAAGTGATAACCCGGTGGTATAAAGAAAACGGCTATCATTTTTTATCTGTTTCCGACCATAACATCCTGCAGCAAGGCGAAATGTGGATTCAGCCGGAATTTAACCACCATGCCCAATCGGGCGGAGGAATAGCCGTTTTTGAACAATACCTGGAAGAGTTTGGTGAAAACTGGGTGGAGTACAAAATGGTAAATGATACACTGGAAGCACGATTAAAACCGCTTAATGAATACCGCCACCTCTTTGAAGAAGCCGGAAAATTTATGCTGATAAACAGTGAAGAAATAACCGATGTACACGTGGTGCATGTGAATGCTCATAATATTTTACACTTTATCCCTCCCCAGGGCGGAGCGACAGTGCGCGAAACCATCCAGAATAATGTCAATGCCGTACACCATCACCACCACGAGACTGGTCAGGAGATGTTTCCGCACCTGAACCATCCCAATTTTCATTTTGCCGTAACTGCGGAGGACCTCGCCCATATTGAAGGGCTCCATTTTTTTGAGGTATATAACGGTCATCGCGGAGTTTACAACTATGGTGACGATAATCACGTTGACCTCGACCGTTTTTGGGATATTACGCTTACGCTTCGGCTTGCCCACCTCGATCTTGGAATCATGTATGGGCTTGCGGTTGATGACAGCCATCATTATGAAAACAGTATGGATGAAACCGCCTTGCCCGGACGCGGCTGGGTGATGGTTCGCTCCGATTTTCTAACCCCGGAGCATATCATCAGGGCTTTAAAGGCGGGTAATTTTTATTCCACAACCGGGGTAAAACTTCGTGATTTTGGTGTGACTGATGGTGAGTACTTCGTTGAAATTGATCCCGAACCGGATGTGGAATATACTGTACAATTCATCGGAACATCGAAAAATCATGACATTTCAAGCAGGCCGGTACTGGATGAAAACGGGGAAGAAATGCGCGCTACGCGGATTTACAGTGAAGAGATAGGTACGGTATTCAAGGAATTAACCGGAACAAAAGCTTCTTATGAACTGACAGGAGATGAGCTTTATGTGAGGGCAAAAATTATCTCATCCAAAGTACACCCCAATCCATTTGCTGAAGGCGATACAGAGGTGGCGTGGACGCAGCCGTTTGTGATGGAGAGATAGTACAAGGTACAGGGCTCAAGGTGCAGGTTTGACCTGTCAGCAACCCCGACAAGCATGTCGGGGTTCTGACAGCGTCGGAAGATTTAGGTTCAAGGTTGAGGGGTGAGGCTCAGAGATGGACATTCTTCACCCCACACTTTTAAATAACGAACACCGAATACCGAACGCTGAATGCCGAAATGGCCTCTTCCTTCAACATTCAGCGTTCGATATTCGATATTCAATATTTTCTTTCCTCCTCTCCGCCGCCTATTGATTGTTAAACATCGCAGATGTGAACTCCCTGCCGCAAGGATGCAACGGCATCGCCACGGGATGGGACAAATTCCTGTCCTACATAGCCGGTATATCCGGTTTCCACAATGGCTCTCATGATCGCAGGATAAAACAGTTCCTGGGTTTCATCGATTTCGTTTCTGCCCGGAACACCTCCAGTGTGATAGTGGGCAAAATATTCGTGGTATTGGCGTATCCTGGAAATGATATCCCCTTCCATAACCTGCATATGGAAAATATCATAAAGTAATTTAAAATTATCTGATCCGATTCTGTCGGCAACTTCCACTCCCCACCAGGTAGTATCAGCCATATATCCGCGGTGGCTTACCCTTGAGTTAAGCATCTCGAGGCATATCACAACGCCGTGTTTTTCTGCTGTTCCAATAATTTGTTTAATTCCGGTTACAAAATTATTCATGCCAGTTTCATCATCCATTCCATTTGAATTACCGGAGAAGCAGATCAGGTTTTTAAAACCGGCTTCGGCAACCATCGGGATAACCCGCTCATAATTTGTTTTCAGGGTAGAATGTGCATCGGTATGTACAAACCCGACTTCGAGTCCTGTTTCAGCGCCGTTACACATCGGGCAGTACAGATCGTATTTCTTAAGGGTTGCCCAGGTATCCGGCCCAACAATTTCCAATCCTTTGATTCCGATTTCGTTGCAGACCGCACAAAGCTCTTCAAGCGAAAGGCTTCCGTAAGGCCAGCGGCATACGGAGTGATTGATATTTCCTTTCAGATTTTCTTTTTCTAATGCATCCTCAGCGGCCTGGATACGGCCGGCTAATCCCAGTACTGTGGCAGAACCCATTGCAGCTCCCAATGTTTTTAAAGCATTTCGTCGTGAAATATTCATGTTCAGATAGTTTTGGTTTCAATTTAGTGTTGTGTCTACTATAAAACGACATTAGTTAAACTGTAAATAAACATATTAACCTGAATTATCCAAGATCATTTAACCCGGATTATTTGGCAAATAAACTGTATTGAGAATCAGAAATTTCATATTTTTTGGAAGCGGTTCCAAACGAATTATAAATCATCAATTGAAGAATATTATGGATCAATCATTTGTGATCAAAGACAAGAAAGAGGCCTCAATGAAAGATTTTCCGCTATTTAGTGAGCTTGCGGATTTTGATCATGAGCAAATTGTATTCTGTTCCCGGCCCGAAGTTGGGCTTCATGCAATTATTGCAATTCATGATACAACACTTGGCCCTGCACTCGGCGGCGTGAGGATGTGGAATTATGCTTCCGAAAAAGAAGCCATTCACGATGCATTACGGCTTGCAAGGGGCATGACGTATAAAGCTGCCATCTCCGGGCTGAACCTTGGCGGAGGCAAGGCTGTTATTATCGGAGATCCCCAAAAAGACAAAAATGAACTCTTGTTCAGGGCATTCGGCCGTTTTGTGGATGGACTTGCCGGACGTTATATCACAGCGGAAGATGTAGGCATGACCGAAAGGGAGATGGAATGGATATTTTCCGAGACAAAGTATGTAACCGGAATTCCAAAAGCACGAGGCGGCAGCGGGGATCCTTCACCTGTAACGGCATACGGTGTTTATATGGGCATGAAAGCCGCAGCTCAAAAAGCGTATGGCAGTGATTCTCTTGAAGGGAAAAGAATAGGCATCCAGGGAGCCGGATCTGTGGCAACACATCTTGCCCGCCTTCTTAGAAATGAAAATGTTGAGATGTTTGTAACTGACATTTTTGAGGAAAAAGCATTGAACCTTGCCCGGGAAACCGGCGCCAAAGTGATTCACCCCAACAAAATCTATACACAGGAGCTTGAGATTTTCAGCCCGTGCGCTTTAGGCGGTGTTGTAAATGACGACACAATTAATCACCTTGCATGCCACATCATCGCAGGCGGGGCGAACAATGTACTTGACCGGGAAGTACGTCATGGCCAGATGCTGAAAGACCTCGGTATTCTCTATGCACCCGATTACGTGGTGAATGCCGGAGGTGTCATCAATGTTGCGAGTGAACTTGAGGGCTATAATGAGCAAATCGCCATGGAAAAAGCTTCACGCATTTACGATACCACGCTTGAAATATTTGAGTATGCTGAAGAACATAATATCACAACTAACGAAGCTTCAAATATCCTTGCGGAAGAGAGGATCCGTTCTGTTGGCAGGTTAAAAACGCTTTATTCATCAAAAAGCAGTTTATCGAACCGAAAAGGTGAGATGTATATGCGCAACAGAAACTGATTTTTTTGAGTTATCACCTTTATTGGAAATCGGGTGCAATTGATTTATTGGCAACAACGGGATAGCTGTGCCACAAACAGATTAACGTTCTGCCGGGAAAGGATTTCACTGGAGTGTCACTACTCCAAACGTCGCTTTCATCCCGAATAAGTGAGCGAAGCGAACGCACTGAGGGATCTCCTTGATCTTGGCGGGCCATATCAACGCCAGCAGATTTCGCCGGTGAGGTATTGAAGAATGGTCAGCTGAACTGAAAATAATGCATAATAAAAAGCCTGTCCAACCGGGGCGGCGATTCGGGGTACGGCACAATTCCCCAATTTCACAGTTTAACAATTTCACAGTTCCACTCCTGAATCCGCTCCAACTCTGGTCCCGCAGGGATCCCGTTGGGGCAGGAACTACGCTGCGCTTCGCACTCTGCCAGGTTTTCGCTCAACAATTCCACAGTTCAAATGTTTTCTGCATCACCCGATTCCGTTTCAGCATTCGCTTCATTGAGGAAGTTTTTCCAGCTCCGTTCGATGATATCACGCGAAAGGAAAAAATTATCATTATGGCCTCCGCGAAGCTGGATAAACCGTTTCGGTTCAGGTGCTCGTTCAAAAAGATATTCACCATGATGGTAGCCGATGATTTCATCATCGGGGCTGTGCATGATCATCACCGGCATATTGTTTAAACCGGATATGTACCGGTCTGTGGGGAAGTCGTACTTTGCCAAAAAAGCGGGTACAAACGGGTATACTTCCCGAACCATCCTTTTGAGGTTTATGAAAGCAGAATCCAGAACCAGGCCGCCCAAATCATGATTTACAGCAGCATAGGCGGCTACGGCAGCACCAAGCGACCGCCCATACATAATAATCTTCTTCTCCGGATAGTCAAGTTCACTTGTCAGATAACGAATCACTCCTTCAATATCTTTATACAGACCTTTTTCCGACGGTCGCCCCTCACTTTTTCCATAACCCCTGTAATCATACATCAACACAGCCGCGCCACTTCTGAGCAGGGTTTCCGCTATGGCAATTCTTCCGCTAATGTTCCCCGCGTTTCCATGTGACAGCACCACAACCCATTCCGATTCATTGTTTGGAAAATACCAGCCATGAATCCGAATACCGTCTTCAGTTTCAATCCAGATATCATCTGCGAGCAAACCGGCACTTTCGGGAGTCTGAAATATGGCAGATGACGGCATAAAAAGAAGTCGGTTTTGGAAGAGGAACATCAACGCAAGTATGAGCATATAGCCTCCTGCGAGAGTTAGAATAAATGTACCCATGCTTTTCAGTAATTTCATTTTGAAACTGATTTTGGCCAATGAAACCGGCTTATTTTGCGTGTGAATAAATCATCCGGAAATTTAAACGGCATTTCCTGATTTGAATACGTTCAACAGATGATGCTCACTTCCACCCGGTTTCAACAAACTTTGTTTTAGGGAGAACCGGTCGACAACATGCCGCAATTCGATATATTTCGATTCAAGTAATTCATCAATCTCACTGCTCTTGCCCGAATTTCTTTTACGCCGTGCAAGGGTAATATGCGGAAAAAAGGGTTTGTGATCAGGTTTTTTTCTGAACTTTGTCAGCTTTTTGCCCACATCTCTTTGCAAATCCGCCAGTTTTTGACAGTAATCAACACCGAACCATAAAATTGTTGGATCTTTTCTGCCGGGAAATACTCCAAAATTATTCATCACGATCTCAAACGGTTCAAATACAATTCCTGACAGCAGCGTTGATATTTTCTCGTATTCTGACTGTGTGGAGTCTCCAATAAATAAAAGTGTCAGGTGTACCTGTTCTGCCGGCGTTTTCCTCCATTCTTCCAAATCCGGAACCCTGTTATAAAGCTCTCTGCAGATTTCAATGGGAAAATCTATTGATACAAATAATCTCATCGCAATACGGTAAAATCAGAATACTGGCTTCCTGTTTCATCAGGTTGCAGCTCAACAATTTCGGTCACAAATGCACCGCGCGGGCCGATCCACAGCCTTTCTTCCATCGTATCCACGTTATATTCTTCACCGCAAATAAACGCTGCAACACTTCCATCGGGCATATTCCTTACCCACCCGGTTATACCCAATGAATCAGCATTTTTCCGGGTAAAATAACGGTAACCAACTCCCTGTACTCTGCCGGTAATTTTAAGAAGTTTTGCAACCCTGGCCATGATTCTTCCGTTTATTGTGGTTCACCTTGTTTATTTAAAATCTGTAAAAACAAACAAAATTATACTCGTTCATCTTTTTGGCTAACTATATTCATCAATACTAAAAAAATCTTATGAGTTAATGAAGTTTTCATTCGTTGTGCTCCTTGTTTCTTGTTTATTTCATTCGGTTCACTCTCACTATACTGATCAAACAGATTACATTCTGAGCGGTTATGTATTTGAAGAAAATTCGGGAAATCCGCTTCATGGGGCCACAGTGTACATCGTCGAACTTGAGCGGGGTACCACTACCGGCGAAGATGGATACTATAGCATCAGCCTTCCAGCCGGCTATTATACGGTAAGAATACAATATCTGGGAATGGAAACGGCAGAGCAGGAAGTTACGATTACAGGAAACATACAACTCGATTTTTCTCTCACTGAACTGGATCTGGACCTGGATGAAATTATCGTAGAAGGTATTGGTTTTGGTGATCATATCCGGGGTGCAATAACTGGAGTGGAAGTAGTGTCGATCCGCGACCTGGAACAGTTGCCAATGCTGATGGGTGAAATTGACGTAGTACGTTCGCTGGTTGCGCTGCCGGGTGTGCAAACGGTTGGGGAAGGAGCTTCTGGCTTTAATGTGAGAGGGGGACGCGAAGACCAGAACCTTGTGCTGATGGACGGCGCCCCGCTTTTCAATTCATCACATGTGCTTGGCCTGTTTTCGGTCTTTAATCCCGATGTAACCGATGGCTATGCTCTATACAAAGGCCATATGCCCGAGCGTTTTGGTGGCAGGGTTTCTTCGGTGCTGGATGTTTCGATGCGAAGCGGATCGGCGCAGGATTTTAAAGTTCACGGGGGAATCGGTTTCTATTCGGCCCGCCTGATGGTTGAAGGCCCCATCGTAAAAGACCGCACTTCTTTCCTGGTTTCTGGCCGGGGTGCCGATTCATCAGTCCTCTTTTTACTGGCAGGCAAAGACCGCGACATGATGAGAATTTCCCTGCCGCTCGATGTGTATAACAGCAGGGCCTGGTTTTATGATGGAAACGCGAATATTACTCACCGCATCAACCCATACAACAGGCTCTCTTTATCGATGTATGGCAGCAGCGACTATTTCAGGTACTCGGATGAATTTGGCTATTCCTGGCAAAACCGCATTGCAACCATGAAATGGACAAGTGCTTTTTCCGATCATTTTTTTTCCGAGACCACCGTGGCGGCAAATCATTACCGCAGTTCCTACTTCACCCCGGAAGGAGCCGAAGCATTCCGGCTGAATACAGGCATCGGCTATACCAGGGCAAGCCAGCAGTTGCTTTACACAGGTTACAGCCGCCAAACCTGGAATGCCGGAGCCGAGTGGACGCGTTACCGGAGTGATGATGAAGAACTTAATCCGTATGATGAACTTTCGGCAATAGCCGCTGATGAAACGGCCAAAGACAGCGGCCGGGAAATGGCTGCATTCATTGGTAACGAAATAGAAATATCTGACCGGCTCCTTGTTTCGATTGGATTGCGATACTCCGTTTTTCAGCAGCTTGGGCCCGGACTGGAGTTCAGTTATGCCGATGGCGTACCCCGAACCGTGAATGCAATCACAGATACAACCCGATTTAACCCCGGTAAGATCATGGCTGCATTTCATGGATTTGAACCCCGGCTTTCGTCAAGGTTGATGCTTAATGAAGAAAGTTCCGTTAAACTCAGTTACAACCGGGCAAGACAATATGTTCACCAGGTTTCGAACAGTACATCGCCCACACCAGCTGATATCTGGCAGGTAAGTACACGTTATCTCCCGCCTCAAATTTCGGATAATTTTTCCATCGGGTATTTCAGGAGTTTTTGGAACACTGAATGGGAGGCATCTGTGGATTTTTACTATCGGAACGTACACGATCTTGTGGAATACATCGATTTTGCCCGGTTGTTTCTTAACAGCCATATTGAAACTGACCTGATCTCAGCCCGGGGGCGTGCTTATGGAAGTGAACTGAACATCCGGAAAAATAGTGGCAACTGGACAGGGTGGTTGTCTTATACACTTGGACGCACATATGTTAAAGCGGATGATGACTTTCCTGAAAGAAGTGTAAACCGCGGGGAATGGTTTCCGTCCAATTACGACCAACCACATAATGTTAACCTGGTTGGTGTGAGGCGGCTTGGTGAAAACAGTGCCTTCTCATTCAATTTTACATGGCGCAGCGGCAGGCCGATTACCGCTATCAGTTCCAATTACACCGATCATGATACTACGGTTCCCGTATTTGCCAGAAGAAACAGTGAACGGATCCCCGATTACATCCGCCTCGATATCTCGTTTAGTATCGCCGATAATATATGGGCACATTGGGAACCGAGCCCAAACCGCCG
>RECI01000042.1 GCA_007694095.1 Balneolaceae bacterium
ACCTGTTGAAGCACATTATCGGGTTCAAAGATCTGTTTCCAGTCGTCTTTGAAAAGGACTTTGCGTCCCCTCTCCAGTGCCTTGTTGGCTGCATCGGAAAAAACTGCGTTGGGAAGCTCCTTAAAAAGTACGGCCAGTTGAATATTGATGTGTCCGAGAAGAAATTCCCTTGCCGCTTCAGCGGGCACACCCCGTTTGATCACCTCTTCCATCCCTTCGCGGACCAGGTCGAGGCAGGATGAGCAAAGGGTTTCCACAAGGGCGGGTTCCAGCAGTGCCATTTGCTCCATATTGATCCTGAAAGCTTTGGATACCGGGGCATACATGGCGCGGGCAACCATTTCGCCGGTGGCATAGTCCTGATCGGGTCCCTGCATCAGGGCGCACACGATGGTTTGTTTTGCCAGTAAGCCACCAAAGAAGTCGGCCTGGGCTTCGGGGGAAGGTTCCCAGTTGAAAACCGACGGGTGCGATGGATGGGCAATAAAGTACGATATATCACGGCGAAGAAATAGTCTTCCGGCACGGGCTACAGCCGGATCCAGGGTCATGACCAGGGCGCCGGGTTTCATCTTTGGGATGATATGTTCCGATACCTTGCCCAGTGCCACATCGGGTACTGCCAGTATTACCACATCATCATGCGGTATGGAGTTTATTTCCGTACTTACTTCCAATCCTATTTCCCTTAATTTCTCCATACCTGCATCACTCACTTCCAGACAGTTTACAGTCCAGTTTGTTTTTATCAGATTTCTGATCAGGCGCATCCCCATTTTGCCACCGGCTCCCACGAGACTTATTTTCAGTTCCATATGATTAGCATTATAAAATTTGTTTGAGATAGTGTATACTTTCCCTTGCCCAGATATCTTCCTTTGCAATGGTTTCTTCAAGGGTGGATGCGGGCGGGGTCCATAATTCAAGTATTGCACTCTGGCAACGGTTCCAGGGATGCAGTTTTTCAAGAATCCAGGGGAGATTAAGAAATCCCCTCCCGGCAGGCACCCCTTCTACTACAAAACCCATTTTATGATCCACACGGCGCACGGTAAAGTCCTTAACGTGCAGGTTCACTGTGTAGGGGGCAAGATTTTCCACCACCGTTTCCAGCCCTTCGGCAATCCCCAATGAATTAACCGAATCAAGACAAATACCCACCAGGGGGTGGTTGATGGTTTCTACTGTTTCCCTGAATATGGATGAATGCAACCGGTCGTGATTCTCCAGCGCGAGGGTGATTTTGTGTTTTTCAAGGCTGGCCAGATGTGCTTTTATTACTGATAATACAGTACTAATATCGGGTTCATAGCCAGGGCTGTCGATAACAAATCTCAGCACCGGTGAACGGAGTAACTCTGCAATCCTGATATAATTGCTGAGGTTTTCGGCGGTTAGTCCGCGTGCACCTGTTTCTATTTCCACACCTGACTCCACGGCCATGTCTCCAAGTTTTTTCAGAGTATCCAGGTCAAAGTTGTGCAGCGGAAGATTGTCGGCGATCTGAACCAGCGAAACTTCCATATCTTCCGCTCTCTTCACAAGGTCAAAGGCAGTCATAGGCTTAGCCGGTTCTTTGCCGGGTACTCCTACGGCCCATGTATAGGTATAGCTGCTGATGCCGGTTTTCATCGCTTGCCGGGAGCTGGATAACGCCTGGAAGCATCGTCGAGCACAAGGATCCAGTCGAGTTTTTCTCCCTTAGTGGGTGGCAGAAACTTTTGTGTATCCGTATTGGGGAAAGTTCCGATTCTTTCGGATGATCCGTCGCGAGGGTTGTACCACCAGGCTACAACATCACTTCCCTTGATAACATCCATCCGGACCTCAAACTGGCGTCCCACAGGAGCATATATCATGGCATATGTGCCATCGGTATCACGGGTGGCGGTGAAGCGATATTCCCCGGCACCGGGAACTATTGATGCAGCCACCGGATGTGGTACTAAAATATTATCATCCGGGATACGGCTGAGGAAAGGGCGGGATTCCATGAGCCACCGGCCATATTGCATCTGGGCTGCTCCAGGCTGATGAATTGCTTCATGCCATGGCATCAGGGGAAAGTTTACTGCCCGGCGACCCTCTTCCCACATCTGCCATACCGAATGGTGGCCGTAAGTATGACCAAAAGCACCGCCAAAAAGGTTCCAGTAAAGCAGTTTGCGCACATCGGCAGCTACTGAATGGCCCTGCTCATCCTTGCGGAAACTGTTGGGATGGTCCTCGTAAATGGGTTCGCCGTCTATTACGGGTTTTACCGGCTGGAGGGCATAATCGGCACGGACAGCATTGAACGAAAAATTATTTGCAGGGGTATGTCCCGTTTGCCACATATTAAAATCGAGCCAGTCCTCATCGTGAAAATATTTTGATGAGCCTTCACCACCCATGGGATGGAACGTGATCAGGTGGTTTCCATCATCCCCGGCACGCAGTCCTTTTG
Organism: Balneolaceae bacterium; assembly: GCA_007694095.1. Lineage (GTDB taxonomy): Bacteria > Bacteroidota > Rhodothermia > Balneolales > Balneolaceae > Rhodohalobacter. The sequence goes on from RECI01000042.1 coordinate 2,447, forward strand.
CCATCTGTACCACTATGTCGCGGTGGGTTTCGTTCTCTATAGGGCGGTCACCGCCAACGATCCAGATGATATTGGGGATATCCTTATAGCGTTCCCCCAGGTATTCACCAAAGGCAAAAGCGTTTCCCGGGGTGAACACCTCGGGGCCCTGTCCCCATTTTTTGTTCCATTTATCGCCCCAGGTAGGCAATAACCCGATAAAAAGACCCAGTTCCCCGGCCTTGTTGATAATATAATCCACATGATTGAAATAGGTTTCATTGGGCCGGGTGGGATCCAGGTCAATCAGGGGCACTTCCCCGTAAGGGTTGGGATCAATCAACCCGTTTTCTTCGGCCAGCACCACGGCCTGTATTACCGTAAATCCCAGGTTTGCCCTGTTCTCCAGGTATTTGTCTGCATTTTCACGATTCAACCTGTGGAAGAGTTCCCAGGCTGTGTCGCCCAGGTAAAAGAAAGGGGTCCCGTCCTCGAAAACAAGGAACCGCTTGTTCTCTGACACCATCAGTTTTCCAGGAGATGTAATATCAAAGGATTTTTGTTGGGTTGCCGGCTGACCGCATCCATAAAACAGGATAATCGTTAAAGCAACCAATGCGTACCGGTTCATTTGATTCTTCATATGTTTTTGTTTTGATTTGTAGTGAATTTTATAAAATTGCTATTTATCAGTATTTTAAATGATAATTGTTATTATATGTTATTATACAAATATATGTAAAAAGTAAAATAAAAAACAGTATTTTTGAAAAAATTTTTTTATGCCGCTGAACATCAGGATTGATAAAAACTCACCCGTTCCAAAGTATCTTCAGGTTGTAGATGCCATAACAGGTCTTGTGGCCGGAAAAGTTCTGGTTCGTGGTAGCAGGCTCCCCACCATCAACGAATTGTGCAAAGAACTGGGTGTTGGAAGGGTTACGGTGGTAAATGCATATGAGGAACTGAAGAAAAGGGATATTATCAATGCGACCCAGGGCAAGGGCTTTTATGTGAAGAATCCATCCATAGCCGGACTGAGAAGGGTATTCCTGTTGTTCGATGCCATGAACGGATACAAGGAAGTGCTCTACCGTTCATTTGTGCAGGCCCTTGGCCCCAAATACAACATCAGCATCTATTTTTTTTACTACAATTACCAGGAATTTTGCCGAATGATAAATGCCAGCCTTGGCCATTATGATCATTATGTAGTACTTCCCCATTTTAATTTCGATGTTTCAAGACCGCTGCTCAATATTCCCCGTGAAAAACTGCTGATGATGGATAATGACGTGGCAACGCTAAAAGAAGGTTATGCCGCTGTATATCAGAGTTTTCACAAAGATATCTTTAATGGCCTTTCATCGGGGCTTCATCTGATCAGAAAATACAGCAGGATCAATCTTGTGCTGCAGCACCGGTTTCAATTTATACCCACGGGCATAATCGAAGGATTCATGGAGTTTTGCAAGCTTCTGGATATCAGTTACAATGTGCTGGAAAGTCTTTCCCCGGAACTGATCAGGAAGGGTGAAGTATATTTTGTGATTTCGGATATCGATCTTATCACCGTGGTAAGGAATGTTAAAGACAATGGCCTTATCCTGGGTAAAGATATTGGCCTGATCTCCTTCGACGACACACCCCTGAAAACGGTTCTGGCCAACGGCATTACCACCATATCCACCGATTTTACACAAATGGGAAAAACTGCCGCACAAATGATCAGAAAGGGGATTTATGAAAAAGTGGAAAACCCCTCACAGCTGATTATGAGGGGTTCCGTTTAA
>RECI01000041.1 GCA_007694095.1 Balneolaceae bacterium
GCTGAAGCCGAACGAAAATTCCCCGCATGCGGACCGCGGTTGCCTGTATAGTGTACATGATCGGCAATGGTTTTGATATCATCATAGGTGTACGGGTTGAAGTGTTCACCAGCCTGGCGGTGGTAGCGTGCACCGGGAATCACATGGAACAGGTGTGGAATCACACAAACGGTTGTAAATGCGTGGCCCACATCATTAAAATCAATTCCCCATGGATTGCTTGTTCCGTGGGCGACGATTTCGAATTGATGTCTCAACGGGTGGTAACGCCAGACTCCGGCGTTAATTCGCTGCCTTTGGTGATCCGGGGCTCCCGGCTTGCCTACATTTGAATGTGTAAAAATCCCGTGTACTCCATAGAGCCAGCCGTCGGGCCCCCAGCGAAAACTATTGAGGGTTTCGTGAGTATCCTGGTAGCCCCAGCCATCGAGCAGTATCTCCGGCTCACCTGCGGGCCGGTCGGTTTCTGAATCCATGGGAATAAACATCAGGTAGGGAGCTGCCCCGACCCAAAGGCCGCCAAAGCCCACTTCGATACCGCTCACCAGGTTCAACCCTTCCATGAATACTTTTCTGGAATCAAGATTGCCATCACCATTGGTATCCTCAAAAATGAGAATTCTGTCCTTCCCTTCGCCTTCCGGGGCCCGCTGCGGATACGTATGGCCTTCGGCTATCCAGACACGCCCGCGATCGTCCATTGCCATTGCAATCGGGCGCACAACATCCGGCTCGGAGGCGGCAAGACGCACTGTAAAACCATCCGGTACTTCCATTGCACGTGCGGCATCTTCTCCGGATAGCCCTTCTGTATTTCCGACAATATCCCTCATCGGCAGTACTACGATATCTTCCGGCCGCAGTTCATTTATAAATACAGGGCGTTCGGAATAGAAACGAAAATCATCAAAATTGATATGAGCCCACACATCGCCCCGGATATAAGAGATGCCGGATTCACCGGTTTCGTTGTCGATGATCCGGATGTAGATATCCCGACCCATATGCTCTTCCAGATTCACAACCACCGGCCTCAGTGCCGAATGGTTATTGCCGGTTATTGAAAAAATGATTTCTCTGTGTGCTGCAAGCACTATCTCTACCCTGGTCCTTTCCAGTGCACCTCCGGAAACCCAGAAAACAGCGAAAGGATGTGTTACCTCAAACGGAACTGATGTCATGGTTCCGGTACGCTGAAACTCTTTTTGGCCACCACTACTCATAAAATAATTTCCTGTATGACCAATGTTTACATTTTCTCCAAAAAGGGTTGAATCGGTTTTTAAAACAGGCTGGTCTGCAAAAGAGTCTCCCGTGAATGACCAGTCATCAAGAGTTCCGGTTTCAAAATCAAGATTTAACGGACGCCCGTCTTTTTCAGGTAGTATACCTTCCGCGAACACTTCACCGGCAAGCATCTCAACCACCTCAAATTGCCCCGCCATCCCGGCTTCCCGGTGGCCGGGAATGGTGCAGTAATAGGTATCATTTTCAACAGCTTCGAACACAATGCTGGTGGTTTCGCCAGGATCGATGATTACATTACTGGCTATACCAAGGTTTTCCAGTGCAATATCATGAGGCATCAGCTCTCCATTGATGATGGTTATCTTAACGATTTCACCTTTTTTTGCCTGTAATACCGGATTCAGTACACCGTCAATCAATCCACCGATTCCGGTATAGCCGATCATTGTTGATTGCAGTGTGTATTCGCGGTCAATCTCTTCGCTGGAAACGGAGACACTTTGATGTTCCGCTGAATGGGTGGAATCGTCTTTTTTACAACCTGTTAGGAGAAACAACAGGACAAAAACTGTGAGAAAGGATTTAACTTTATCCATGCTTATTTTTTAAGCGGAATTACTGCACGATCGACACCACATCATTTCAGAGCGCATGCTGCTGCACATGATTACCTCATATCAATACCCGTTTATTATTACAATCACCAAAATCCTGATTGATTAGACCTAAGAAAAGGTATTTTAATTTATTGTGCAATCCGGTTTTTTTAGGCGAAAAAACCGATTCATTTTGAGAGAAACAGGCTGTTGCAGTTGACTTACAGAGAAAATAAGTAGTATTGAGGTTAAGCGGTGAATGACAAAAATTTAATTAGAGTGTCAAACGTATTTCGCCGTTTGAATCACTTGTGAATGGTTGAATGACAAACTTCTAATTCATTGTCAAATTAATATGGCCGGAACTCCTTCCAGTCAATTCCGAGTTTTCGCATTCTTCCCCGCAGCGTATGTGGATTTATATCCAGTATTTCAGCTGCTCCAAATACCCCTTCAACCCTGCCTTTGCACAGTTTTAAAGCTTCTTCAATGTGTTTTTTCATTGCTTTATCAAGAGTAGGAAACGAATCTAAATCACGTTTTTCAAAATTTAATGTTGATGATGTGGATGAAGAGTTAGTTCTTGGCTGGATTCCCAATGCGGTGTCAATATCAAGTTCAATTCCTTTACTTAGAATAGTTGCCCGTTCGATAACCGTTGCCAGTTCCCTTACGTTACCCGGCCACTCATAATTCAGCAAACGGCTCAAACCTTCATCACCAAGTGCCTTTTGTGGCACACCAAATCGTTGAGAGGCTTTTACTGTAAAATGGCGGGCCAAATCAGGGATATCTTCTTTTCGGTCGCGAATTGGCGGTAGATAAATGGGAAAAACGGCAAGCCGGTACCAAAGATCTTCACGAAATTTAGACTGGCTTACCATACCGGGTAAATCCTTGTGAGTAGCTGCAACAATCCGAACATCAACATGAATTGGCTTGCCACCACCCACACGTTCAAAGGTACCATCCTGCAGGACCCTGAGTAAACGAACCTGTGCGGCAAGTGGAAGTTCACCTACTTCGTCTAAAAAAAGAGTTCCGCCATCAGCTCTCTCAAACCAGCCCAGCCGGGTTTCAATGGCTCCTGTAAAACTTCCTTTTTGATGCCCGAACAACTCACTGTCTATAAGTTCAGAAGGAATAGCACCGCAATTCACCCGGATAAAAGGGCCACGATGTCTTGGTGATTGTTGATGGATCTCTCTTGCAACAACTTCCTTCCCCGACCCTGTTTCACCCAGAATAAGTACCGGCAAGTCCGAATTAGCCACCAATTTCACACGTTCCATCACAGTTTTCAGGCCTTTATTCGCTCCAATTACCATGTCGCCAATTTCAGCCCGTCCCAACCTGAACAGGAGAGATTCCTTATCCGCTTCTGCAGCTTCTTTCAGAATTTTCATTTCCTCAAGACGCTGATCGTTATTCAGGGCTATGCGAAATGGTTCAAGTAGATCCTTAAGTATGATTTTGTGATCCAATAATAACCGCCTGTTATTCTCAGTATATATGATAATGATGCCGTGCGGAGAATTTTCAGTGAGTAATGGGCCTGCCATTGCGCCTCCATCCAACCATTCAGGAAACAGCGTTCGATGGATAATGGAGTGTTGGGTGTCGGGCTTTATATGGATAATCTCTGATGAATGTAACCACTCCATTATTTTTCCAGAATGCTGCTGGTTAAAAGAAGCTGATACTTCAATACTTTCATCTGTTTTATTCCGAAAAGCGGATGCAACAGTTTTAATTCTGGATTTTTCAAAATCAATGGTTCGGATGATCAGCCCGTCCAGAGACATTCGTTGAAGAAGTACGTCGCCGATAGATGATACAGATTCTTCAATGTGAACATGCCGGCAAGCCTCCCGCCAAACGTACAGCAGTAAATCAGATGGATTGTTCATTATAGTTTATCAAATATGATAGTTAATCTATAGTATTTGATCTAACCTTGCAAATATAATAGCCCTTTCGCATTAAAAAACATCTCTCCGGTCTAAAAAAGCTACTTCTGATTTTGGCATACTTGTTGGATATAACACATACCTGAAACTATCCATCTTTAGAACTGCTTCAAACAGATATTGAACACAGGCATGAAAAAATCTGCATTTATTATCATTGCATCACTGGTCCTTCTTCTATTTCTAACAGCATGTAGCGGAAACAGAGACAATGGAAATTCCATCACCTTACTGAACGTCTCTTACGATCCCACTCGTGAACTCTACCAGGAATTTAACAGAGAATTTGCTGCATATTGGAAAGAGGAAACCGGACAAACGGTGAATATTCGTATGTCACATGGAGGCTCAGGCAGCCAGTCGCGCGCAGTGATTGATGGGCTTCAAGCAGATGTGG
>RECI01000040.1 GCA_007694095.1 Balneolaceae bacterium
ATCCGTCTGAACGGGTCAGCGACCCGTTGTACTTTGGCCGGGCCGATGACGGTATGGTGCGGGTTATTAGTGGTTTTTATTACTTTTTCAACAAATCATAGTGCCAGAGCCCAAGTTTTTTTAAGGTTTTCCCTGATTTCCGTGAGGATCATTTCTTGTTATCGTTAAGCAAAATCAACAAGGAACTACTAAACCCCCGCATAATGAATTTAACGAATAACAAAATGAACGGAACACAAGAGTTTAAAACGGTTTTAAATGAAGCTGAGCTTGCCTATTTCGAAGCACTCATTAAAAACAAGAAAGAGGAAGCACAACAAGAGCTGGAGTATCTTATGGGTACACTTGAAGATATTCGCACAGCGGATGATAATGATTCATCATCCATAGATCATCACATGAGTGATATGGGAAGCATCGAAGAGAGTCTTGATTTGACAAACAGACTGATCGAGAGAAATATTAAATTTATAAGGGAGCTGGATCGCGCGTTGGTTAGAATAGAAAACGGAACCTATGGTATTTGCCGGGCAACAGGGCAGCCTATAGAGAAAGGACGCCTTGAATTTGCGCCGCATACAAGATACAGTATTGCTGCCAAAAACAGTGGTTTAGACAAGAGAATTGCATTAGCCTGATACCTTCAACAGAGAGTAAGAAAGAAGAGAAACGTCCGGCAGGGGTTCCGGATAAAAATAAAGCCCGTTTCGAGTGAAACGGGCTTTAACTTTTTATCAAATTAAATTGATTTGTTTATTCGTAAGTAAGACTTCGAACTTCTACAGCACTCAATCCCTTGGCTGTTTCTTCTACGCTGAATTCCACTTCTTCACCTTCTTCAAGGCCTTGGTTGCGGCCTAAATTTTCCACATTATTTCTGTGTACAAATATGTCTTTGCTACCGTCAGATGGAGAGATAAATCCATATCCTTTTTCAGCATCAAACCATTTAACGTTTCCTTGTTTTGCCATTGTTTTACTATGTATTGGTATTGTTATTGCACCCGAGAAAGGATTCAAAAGAGTAGAGTTGGGTTATCGCGTCAGTCAAAAGAAAGGCTTTACCAGGTGTTGTTGTTATTAAGTTACATCCAAAGTACAGGTTCTTCAGGTCAATTGCCATTAATTTTCAATTAAATCCCATAAATTTGGAAAAACAGGCCTCAATTTATCAGATTTAATACTTTGAGATGAAGGAAAAAGAGCTAAATGATCATTTCAGGAAGCCGTTCCACAGTCCGGTGGATGGTTTATTATTCAGCCAAAATTTCTTCCGCTCATTTTACCTCAGGTTCATAATTCTTATTTAAGTATGGTAGCGCTTCAATATTTTTGAAATAATTTGAAAATGCGTTTGCTTTATTCCAATTAAAACTTGCATTTTGATGGGTATAAGCCAAATTACAGAACTTTGGGGAATTCAAAATACCATTCAGAATACCTCAGAAAGACTGCCGTTTTAGTTGGCATAGATTAATGCCTTTTACGGCTGTTTATTAAACAAACATAACATGGAGGACAACTAAAAAATGAAAGAGTATGTAATAGGAATAGATATTGGCGGCACATTTACCAAAACCGGATTTGTTGACCGGGATGGCAACATATCGGGTGAAAACTCTTCACCCACCGATATCTTCGAAAACGTTGAAGATTACATTGCAAACCTCGTAAAAGAATTAAAAGCTGCCGAAAAACAACTTGAAAAACCCTATAAAATTCTCGGGATAGGAATTGGGGCTCCAAACGGAAATTATCATAAAGGAACCATTGAACAGGCTACCAATCTGAAATGGCAGGGTATTGTACCTTTTGCAGAACTAATGCAAAAACATTATGATCTGCCCGTTAAACTGACAAACGATGCCAATGCAGCAGCACTGGGAGAAAAAGTTTACGGAGGCGCAAAATACATGAAAGATTTTGTCATGATAACCCTCGGTACAGGACTTGGTAGCGGAATCGTTGTAAACGGCGACCTCGTATATGGTCATGATGGATTTGCCGGTGAACAGGGACATGTTAATGTAGTTGAAAACGGCAGGCAATGCGGATGCGGAAACCTGGGATGTCTGGAAACCTATGCATCTGCTCCCGGAATCAAACGCACCGTTTTTGAACTATTGGCCAAAAACACAGAAGGCTCTGAATTGGTTAATTATACCTTTGATGAGCTGGATTCTGAAATTATTTTTAATGCAGCAGAAAAAGGTGATCCTGTAGCACTTAAAGCGTTTGAACACACCGGTAAAATACTTGGTAAACATCTTGCTGATACGGTGGCGTTATTCAGCCCATCAGCGATATTTTTATTTGGAGGCCTCGCCAAAGCCGGCGATTACATCATTAGCCCAACAAAAAAATGGCTGGAGCATTTTGTAATGAGATTGTTCAAAGATAAAGTGAAGATACTTCCTTCTCAGCTCATTGGTAAAAATGTCGCTGTTTTGGGTGCAAGTGCACTTATTTGGAACGAGTTGGATAAATAAATCCATGAAACCATTGTTTCTCTGCAATGAACACTATTTCCATCATCGAACATTTTTAGTAACATCAAAGATGCCCGTTGATGCGATTTCACCTGTAATCAACATGTAAGATTAACTAACCATAAACACAACCATGTCGAACCAAGATAACAACACCTTAAAAGTGGGAATGATTTTTATTTCCATGATCTTCTTCATCTTCGGGTTTGTCACAACTTTTATTATTACGCTAAGTGACCCCGTTAGGGAAGCATTCAATTTGAGTTATACACAAGCTTTTCTTGTGAACTTTGCTTTCTTTATAACCTATGCAGTATTCTCAATACCCTCGGGTACTGTTGTAAAAAAATTCGGATACAAGAATTCCATTGTATTCGGGCTAATTTTAATTGCAGTGGCCAGTTTCCTTTTCTTCCCAGCCATTCAGATTGAATCGTACATCTTTTTCCTCGGTGCCATTTTTATATTGGCTCTTGGGGTTGTATTGCTTCAAACCGCGGCCAATCCGTACGTAACAGAACTTGGGCCACCGGAAACATCATCCGGCCGACTTAACCTCACCCAGTCTCTTAACTCGATTGCGACCTGGCTTGCGCCTCTTCTCATCGTGTTTCTCATCATACCTGCTGCCGTAGACGTAGGCGAAATTGCCGGTGTGGTTCAGCCAGGAGATCTTGTTCTTCCATTTATGCTGATTGGTGGTATCGTTCTTATTATCGGTATTGCCGTGAAAATGATTAAGCTGCCTGAAATGAGCCAGGAAGGTATTGGCAACTTTTCAAGTGCATTCAAGTACCGGCACATGCTTCTTGGAGCAGTTGGTATCTTCTGTTATGTAGGTGCAGAAGTAGGAATCGGTACAGCCATTTCTTCCTATATCGTTGAACCGGGACTTGGAGGCGGAATCAGCAGGGAACTCGCCATTAAGTTTGTAGGCCTCTATTGGGCAGGTGCCATGATCGGACGGCTCTTTGGTGCTATCTCACTATCCGATGTGAAAAATGCAGGCAAGAAACACGCAATGGCACTCGGTGTAATGGCTTGGGCATTCATCGTAGGTTTTGTAACTCTTGATTTCAGCGTTAATATGGCGCTTATATTCTTTGGATTTGCAGTAGCCAATTACCTGCTGATGCAGCTTGGAACCGGAAAAGCCAATAAAGTTCTTGCCATTTTCGCATTTATGGCCGCAACTCTCGCAGTAACATCTATGTTCACAAGTGGGCAAATCGCACTTTGGACTATTGTAACCATTGGTCTTTTCAATTCCGTAATGTTCCCGAACATCTTCTCCCTTGCCGTTAAAGGCCTCGATAGAAGTGAAGTTAGCCTTGCATCAGGCATTATCAACACACTCATCATTGGCGGGGCGCTTGTTCCTGTTATTATGGGAGCAGTTGCCGATATATACGGAATCCAATACTCATTTATAGTACCGGTAATTTGCTACCTCTATATTCTGTTTTATGCCCTTATAGGAAGCAATGTAAAGCCAAAAGTTGAACCTGCCTCACAGCAGCCAACTACTACTACCGGCGCGGTGTAATAACCGGACCAGGATTTTCAATCCTGTTACTGAATTCAATTAAATTAAATATGAGCCGCTGCCTGTTTATAACAGACAGCGGCTTTTTTTATCTGAAAAGCTGAACTTCCCGGATATAATTTTTTATCCAAGACTAAGCAATAGAAGAAAATACTTCT
>RECI01000097.1 GCA_007694095.1 Balneolaceae bacterium
TAGTGGCGGGGGTAGGATTCGAACCTACGACCTTCGGGTTATGAGCCCGACGAGCTACCAGCTGCTCCACCCCGCGATATTTATTTTCGGGACAAATAGTAAAATGCACTGGCTTATTGCCTTTTTAAAAAGGAAATCGCACCAAGACAAATCATATTTGCTCAAGAATATCAAGATACAGGGAATTCATGGGCGTTGTCAATATTTATTTCCAGTTTTATAATGGTATAGCATCGCCAATGCTGTTAGTTTTTGCTATCTTTCGATTTGCATTAAATAATCAGGACAACGAACCATGATTTCTTCTAAAGAAGCCATTAATCTTGAAAACAAGTTCGGAGCTCATAATTATCACCCAATACCGGTAGTTTTGGCAAAAGGTGAAGGTGTTTATGTATGGGATCCTGAAGGAAACCGTTATTTCGATTTCCTATCAGCCTATTCCGCAGTAAACCAGGGGCACTGCCACCCCCATATAGTCAATGCCTTAAAGGAACAGGGAGAAACGTTAACTCTTACTTCCCGTGCTTTTTACAACAATGTATTAGGCGAATATGAAAAATTTATTACAGAATATTTCGGATTTGATAAAGTTCTGCCAATGAATACAGGGGCCGAGGGTGTTGAAACCGCCATTAAATTATGCAGAAAATGGGCTTATGAGGTAAAAGGAATCCCTGAAAACGAGGCGGAAATAATTGTTTGCAATAACAATTTTCATGGCAGAACCACAACAATCATTTCATTTTCCGATGATGCAGCCGCTCATAATAATTTTGGACCATACACTCCGGGTTTCATAAAGGTTGAGTATAATAATATTGTACAGCTTGAACAGGCACTGGCTCAAAATAATGCTGCCGGATTTTTAGTAGAACCTATACAGGGAGAGGCCGGTGTAAATGTACCTGATGATGATTATCTGGAAAAAGCAGCCGCATTATGTAAAAAATACAATGCATTATTTATTTGCGATGAAATTCAAACCGGTATAGCAAGAACAGGTAGCCTGCTCGCTGTTTGCAGAGAGTGTACATGTGATTCATTATGCGAAAGGCAGGCACCCCATTACATAAAACCCGATATACTGATCCTTGGAAAGGCTTTGTCGGGAGGAATTTATCCGGTTTCTGCCGTTTTAGCCAATGACGAAATTATGGCGGTAATTAAACCGGGACAGCATGGCTCCACATTTGGCGGCAACCCGCTTGCATCAAGAATTGCGATCGCGGCACTTGAAGTGGTTCGTGATGAAAAACTCGCTAAAAACGCGCGCAGACTTGGAATCATATTCAGGCATGAGATGAACAAGCTGAAAGATGAATGTTCACTGGTAAAACACGTACGGGGCAAAGGCTTGTTGAATGCAATTGAAATTGATGACTCGCCCGAAAGTGAAACAGCATGGAATATATGTATCAACATGAAAAATAATGGTCTGCTTGCCAAACCTACACATGGCAATATCATCCGGTTTGCACCCCCCCTTGTAATGACTGAAGATCAACTATTCGAATGTATTGAGATCATCAGGAAAACCTTACTTGCTTACGAAGAGCAGATTGGCAAGAATGAAATTTCCCTGATAAACAGCTAAATTACTGTAAATCACAGATTATCCATTTCACTTTCTAATTTCATTTATCTGAAATTTTGAAAAATTGAAAGTGCATGTAAAGTATCATCAAAAAAACTGACATTTATGCCTCAAATCATTAGTCCACAAAATGTACGCTCTATCATTTCAAAACATCTCATCGCTGATGGCCTGGACATGGTTTTAGACCTAAAGAAGAGTAAAGGGCCATATTTGCACGATTCATCAAGAGGAGCAGACTATCTCGATTTTTTCACTTTCTTTGCGTCCAATCCACTTGGCATGAATCATGACAGGCTCGCGGGTGATCCTGATTTTGTTTCGACACTGGGTCAGGTCGCGATCAATAAACCGTCTAATTCGGATATATATACAGAAGAGATGGCCGAATTTATTGAAACATTTTCAAGAATTGGTATCCCTGATTACCTGCCATATGCTTTTTTTGTAGCAGGCGGTGCAGTAGCTGTGGCAAACGCATTAAAAGTGGCTTTCGATTGGAAAGTTCAGAAAAACTTCAGAAAAGGCTACCGGATCGAAAAAGGTCATAAAGTGCTTCATCTCGACAAAGCTTTTCACGGCCGTACCGGTTATACCTTGTCACTCACAAATACGGAACAAAACAAAATTAAATATTTTCCAAAATTCGATTGGCCGCGAATCCATAATCCAGCGATACAGTTCCCGCTGAATGAGGAAAACACAAGGAAAGTGATACTTGAAGAGGAACAGGCTATCAAGCAGGCGAGGCAATACTTTGAAACATTCAAAGACGACATCGCCTGTATTGTACTTGAACCGATACAGGGTGAGGGAGGCGATAACCACTTTCGCCTCGAATTTCACCAGGCACTTCGCGATCTTGCAGATGAATTTGATGCACTCTTTATTTATGATGAAGTACAGACCGGTGTAGGGTTAACAGGCAAATTCTGGGCTCATGAATACTATGTAAAACCCGACATCATAGCGTTTGGTAAAAAGGCACAGGTTTGTGGCATTCTTGGCGGAAAGCGCGTTGATGAGATTGATACGAATTGTTTTCATGTCTCATCACGTATCAATTCCACATGGGGAGGCAATTTGGTAGATATGGTTCGCTTCCAGAGAATTCTTGAAGTGATCGAAGAAGATAACCTGGTTGAGCACGCTTATAAAACCGGTGGTTATTTACAGGAAAAAATCACCCAACTTGCCGATGATGAAGAATACATTACCAATCCAAGAGGCAAAGGATTGTTTTGCGCAATCGACCTCCCGGATTCACATTCCCGTGATGCAATTCGAAAGGAATGCATGAAAAACCATCTGATGATACTCGGTTGTGGAACAAGGAGTATACGCTTTCGTCCGCCACTCACCATCCAAAAAGAACACATTGACGAAGCAATTGAAATCCTGAAAAAAAGCTATCGTACAGCACTCGATAAATGTCCGGTTGCGGTTTGAACGGATTTAATTTTCGACTATTCAAAGCCGGACATACAGTCCGGCTTTTTTTTTGACTCAGATTTTGAAATAAATAATTGTATCTGTGATATAAAATTTGTTATTTAATCGTCACAAAATAACAAGTCACTAACATGTCATAAGCACAATGAGCTACATAACCCTGAATAATAATTTACCCGGCATTGTCGGGTTGATGGCCTACCGGCCTGAAACGGCAAAACCCCTGAATGAACTTGCCGAAATATTACTGCGAGGTGAATCCACACTTACATCTGCCGAGCGTGAAATGATTGCATCTTATGTTTCATATCAAAATGAGTGCCATTTTTGCCATTCATCACACGGTGCTGCAGCTGCTCATCACCTGGATGGCAACCTTGATTTGCTGGATGATATCAAAGCCGGCTTCAAAAAGATTGACATTTCACCGAAACTCAGGGCTTTACTCAACATTGCAAAAAAAGTGCAAATTCTGGGCAACAAGGTTACCGGAGCAGATATCAAAGCAGCAAGGAACGAAGGCGCAACTGATCGCGAAATACACGACACCGTACTAATTGCTGCCGCTTTTTGTATGTATAACCGGTATGTTGACGGCCTTGGAACCTGGGCTCCTGAAGAGAAAGAAGCTTATGACGAAACAGGTAGAATGCTGGCTCATGAAGGATACACAAGAAATAAATTTACCGGCTGAAATCACACCATTTGGTGCGATTCAGGTTGTATAACAATTTCGTTAAGTACGGAGTGACCGGGCTGAGATGCGGAGTAGTAGACCGCTTTAGCTACTTCATCGGGCGTAAGCATTTTATCTTTTTGCACCCGCATCTCAACCAAGGGATTTTCCCAAAAACCGGTTGCTACCCCACCCAGGTAAAGAAGGGAAAATTTAATTCCCGATCGTCTGTGCTCTTCTACCAGTGCTTTGGTAAAACCGGTTATAGCAAATTTTGATGCAGAATATACTGCCGTATTCCTCATCACCGATTTTCCGAGAATCCCCGGAAACATGATCACGGTTCCTTTTTTTTCTTCAGCCATGTTGCGTATAACTGCCTGGGTCACTAAAAATGTACCGTAAATATTCACATCAAATACAGCTTTTGCATTATCAGGTTCTATATCCAACAACGGCTGGATGATACCGGTACCAAAAGCATTTACCAAAACATCAATTGGCCCGAGATTGTCTGTTATCTCTTTTACCATAGCGGAAACAGATGCATGGTCTGTAACATCAACCTGGATAACAAACGCATCTCCCCCATTTTCATTTATGGCCCTCGCTTTTTCTTCAGCTTGTTTTTTGTCTCTTGCGGCCAGCACTACTTTTGCACCTGCCTTGGAAAAAAGTTCTGCGCAGGCCTGTCCGATTCCACCGGAGCCTCCTACGATCAAAATAATTTTGTTTTTCATATTTGCCTCATTTCTTTGATCAAATAAGTCATTTTAACAAGCAATCGTTCGTTTTTGAACTTGAAAAAAATCATTTTTTATCCATTTTAATTATTGAAAAAAATTTATTACTGTATACCCGTTAAGCTTCTCTCTTTCAACTACTAATAAAATCGGGTGATTTATAATGAAAATACTTAAATGGGGTGGGATAATTATCGGAAGTTTACTCGCCATTCTGATAATCGTTGCAGGTATATTATTTACAATCAGCAAGCAGCATGAAAATACGATCTATCAAATAGATGTACCTTCTCTTCAAATTAACTATAATGATGAAGATGCATTGTACAATGGCCGTCATGTTGCCAGGGTGCGGGGTTGTGTAGAGTGTCACGGAAATCATCTTGGCGGAGGAATATTCCTTGAAGATCCTGTAGTGGGAGTGTTGGTTGCGACAAATCTCACGAAAGGAACGGGCGGGTTGGGTAACGAATATTCTGATGAGGATCTCATCAGGGCTATCCGAAACGGGGTTAGAAAAGACGGTAAATCTGTAATATTTATGCCATCACATGAATATAACGTGATCGATGAAAAGGATCTGGGTGATTTGATCGCTTATATCCGCAGCAAAGACCCTGTAGACAGCAGCCATCTTCCTGAAACGAAAATTGGTTTCCCATTCAGGTTGATTTACGTAATGTCACGAGGTGAAATTCATCTTTTCCCTGCAAAAATTATTGACCATAGTGTTGCTGTACCGGCACATGTTCCAGTACGGACTCCGATTGAACTTGGCGGATATCTCGCCACAACCTGTATCGGGTGCCATGGCCCTAATTATGGCGGCGGAGTCATTCCGGGAGTACCGCCAAACTGGCCAATTGCATCCAACATAACGATGGGAGGACCACTCGCCGATTATACGGAAAGTGATTTTGCAACAGTCATGAGAACAGGAGTAACCCCTGACGGGCGTCAGCTCGATGGTGAATTCATGCCGTACCCGGTATTTGGTTATATGACCGATGAAGAGCTCGCAGGATTGTTCGAATATCTGAGAACGCGTCCAATCCGGGAAACCGGAACCCGGTAAGTCACTTTCATTTTTTTTTAGATATCCATCGCCGACGGGATAGCCGATTCATAGGCCCCGGTTAATTCGGATACCTTTAGCCTTATTTCTGTACCGATGCTAAGGGTATCCCTATCTACAATTCCGAGTTTTATAGCAGGTATCTTCCTTGTTGCTGCCTCTTTTTCAAATTCAGATACCTGCTCACTTTTCAGTGTAACAACTACACCCGATTGAGCTTCGCTGTATAGCACTTCATGAACTTTTTTTCCAAGTGGCAATATTGTAACAACCGCTCCTTTGCCGGAAAAAATTGCCATCTCAGCCAGGCAGGCGGCCAAACCTCCGTCTGAAATGTCGTGAGCTGCATTAATAACCCCTTTTCTGATCAGGTCTAACAAGAGGTCCTGAAGACGAACTTCAAAATCCAGGTCAATACCCGGGGTGTCACCGGTACATAAATTATGGATGGTATTTAGGTATTCCGAACCCCCAAGTCCTGCTCTTTCCGCGCCAATATAGTAAATAACATCCCCTGCTTCTTTAAATCCGGGCTTCATGGTGTGTTTTTCAACATCTTCCACAATTCCCAGCATTCCGATTACAGGCGTGGGGAATATGGCTCCTTTCGGGTTTTCATTGTAAAAACTGACATTACCTCCGGTTACGGGAGTATTGAGAGCACGGCAGGCATCCCCCATCCCGGCCAGGGCTTCTTTGAATGTCCAGTAAACTTCCGTTTTGTATGGGTTGCCAAAGTTGAGGCAATTGGTGATAGCTACAGGCTTGCCACCGCTGCAAACCACATTCCGGGCAGATTCTGCGACAGCGATCTGTCCTCCTTTCCGAGGATTCAGGTAAACATAACGCCCATTACAATCGGTTTTTACCGCAAGCCCTTTTTTCGATCCTTTGATGCGAATCACCCCTGAATCTGACGCGCCGGGAGCATTTACGGTATTGGTTCGCACCATAGTATCGTATTGTTCATGAACCCATCGCTTGGAAGCCACGTTGGGAGCTGCCATCAATTTCAGCAAAATTTCATTGTGATTGCCCGGATGATCGAGGCTGTCAATATCAAAATTCTGGACTTCGTCAAGATATGAGGGCCGGGTGGCCTCACGTACATATTGCGGTGCTCCACCGCCAAGTACCAGCGAGTCGGCCGGGATTTCAGCTTTTATTTCACCTTCTTTCCAGTAAGTCACCTTATTCCCATCAACCACTTCGCCAATTACAACAGCGTTGAGGTCCCATTTCTCGTAAATATCAATTATCTCCTGTTCCCGTCCTTTTTCGGCTACAACCAGCATACGTTCCTGGCTTTCACTAAGCAATAGCTCATAGGCCGTCATTCCCTCCTCGCGCATCGGCACTTTATCGAGGTCAAGCCTCATTCCCTGTCCCCCTTTGGCGGTCATCTCGGATGATGAACATGCGATTCCGGCTGCACCCATATCCTGCATTCCCACAACAGCACCCGTTTTCAAAGCTTCGAGACTTGCTTCCAGGAGCAGTTTTTCAGTGAACGGGTCACCCACCTGAACACTAGGCCGTTTTGCCTCGCTCTCTTCGCTGATATCCTCCGAAGCAAACGTAGCCCCGTGAATGCCATCCCGGCCGGTACTTGAACCAACAATCAGTACCGGGTTGCCAATTCCCATTGCAATGGCAGAAGCCGTTTCACCGGCCTTCACAATTCCCACGCTCATGGCATTTACGAGCGGGTTTCCCTCGTACGCTTCATCGAAATAAATCTCTCCGGCCACCATCGGGATGCCGAATGAGTTCCCGTAATCAGATATGCCGCGAACCACTCCATCAAGCAGGTAACGGACACGCGGATTATCCATGGTGCCGAACCGTAATGAATTGAGCGATGCAACAGGCCGGGCGCCCATCGTAAAAATATCACGGTGAATACCTCCAACACCGGTAGCAGCGCCCTGGTAGGGTTCAATTGCACTTGGATGATTATGGCTCTCAATTTTGAATGCACAGGCAAGCCCATCGCCAATGTCAACCAGCCCTGCATTTTCCTCACCAGCGCCAACCAAAAGTTGCTCACCCTCGCGCGGCAGTTTCTTTATTTCAAGTATGGAGTTTTTGTATGAACAGTGCTCACTCCACATTACTGAATAAACGCCAAGCTCGGTAAAGGTCGGTACACGGCCAAGATAATTTTTGATCATCTCAAATTCCTCTTCAGTAAGTCCGTGATCGAGTGCAAGTTCAAGATTAACTTCGGGTTCCTTCAGGATAGTATGCGACATCAGGCTGATGAAATTAGGTTAGTAAACTGGTGTGTCTAAAACTACAAAAAGATGGGCTTCTATTCTTCTGGTATTTGCAAGAAAATTTAGCCACATTGCAGCGTCCGAAGGACCTTCAATCGTGGCGGATTGGGGGAGGAATTCCAGCCACATTGAAGCGACCGCAGTACCATTTCTAATGAATATAGATGGCTCAAACGTCCCGCCTGCCCCTTTGGGGTTTACCCGCGCGCGGCTTGTGCTCCAGAGGGTAGCACAAGCCGGGGTTAAAAATGACGATCAGTTACGATTCGAGTGCCTTATCAATCAGTAGTTTGATGTGTGCCGTATGCGCCCTTGTTTCGGCATTGCCACGGCTTCGGTTGTCCATCATTCCTCGAATATTTTGGAGGTTATACAATGCTGCCGATTTTGAGATATGGTCATGGTTATCACTTCCAAGTATTGAAATGAGCCTGTTAACATATTGGATTTGCAGATTCTGGCGAAATGTATTGACATTTAAACGCAGATCGGCTTCAAAAATGGCAGTAGTGAGATCCCCTGTCATGTCGGCAACAGAATAACGGTTCCCATAGGTACGCGAATCGGTAAGCCGTTGCAAGGTGTTTGAATTCAACAAGTGACTGAGTGCATTCGTCTGCATATTTAACACCTGTGTGTGAATTTTCGGGTCTTCGCTACTTGCAAAAAAACCGAATCCGCGTCGCTGCGCTTGCAAATAATTGTAAACTTCATGTGATGTATGAAAGGCATCCGGTGCAAACAGATAAGTTGACAGATGATTCATCGCTTCTTTTTGTTTCTCAAGCGGTACTGCTTCGAAAGGAATGGTAGCCCCTTCCTGTCCGATAAATGCACGGTCGCGGTATACGCCACCGATCTGCCGTGTAATAACACCTGCCTGGGTACCATACTGTCCCATCATTACCATATATGCATTTCGCAATTCCTGGTATGACTGACCCTCACGGGATCCGAACTTTTCAACGATTCCATCCATTAACTCACGAATCAGGCTCATTCTGTCGACAGCATAGGCCACCGGGTCGGATGACATGTCTCCAATCATTACTCTTGGATCAATTCCGCGATTCGGGCTTCTCATATCATCGGCATCGTTACCGAATGCCAGTTCCGGTTCTGTTGAACGTGAAAGTATTTCTTCAAGTTTTGCCTGTTCTGCTTCCGGGTCGCCCGGCACTGTTGTATAACCGTACTGAATGGCCCATATATCATAAGGACCCGGTTTAATGTCATAAAAGCGGCCTTGATTTTCGCGGTCACTGTTGATATTCACCGCAGAATAATCCATCACGGACCCGGTTAAACCTATGGTATCAGCGAGTTCTCTGCTGTGAATATCAACCGGATTATGAAGCGTACTTGCCTGCATGTTGTGGTTCAGGGCAAAGGTATGGCCCAATTCATGTAAAATGAGCATCGTTAATGCTTCATGCTGAAATCCTTCAATATCATCAACTGAAGCATCCAGCAGGTACAGAGCATTCATTCCGAACAGGTTATTGAGATGCATGTGATGGCCAAAGCTGCAGTAATGCTGATCCAAGGGTTCATCAAAAATGGAGTGAGACCCTGAGTCATTCGCAAAGATATCTTCCTGCCTTAGTTGATTTCTGAAAAATACCCATTCCAGCATTACATCAGCCCCAAGTATTTGGCCGGTTCTGGGGTTTACAAAACTCGGACCATAACCGCCAAATGGCGGGACCGGTGATGAGGTCCAGCGCAGAACGTTATAGCGGATGTCGCCGGATTCCCAGTCGGCATCATCAGGCTGCACCTTTACCTGAATGGCATTTTTAAATCCGGCCGCCTCGAATGCTTCATTCCACGCCAGAGTGGCTTCTTTAATTGTTTCCCGAAACTCGTGTGGTGTGGTATTTTCAATCCACCATACAATCGGCTCTACTGGCTCAGATAGCTCGGCTTCGGGATCTTTTTTCACAAGATGCCAGCGGTGAATCATATCTCGGTAAGGCGTGGCACTTATTGAAACCTGGTCATCCACCTCGGTGGTAAAATAGCCTACACGTGGATCATCATACCGGGGCTGGTAATCATTCTCGGGCATTTCAATGAACGTGTGCTGGAAGGCAATCGTCACTGAACGCCGGTCTGTAACACCGCTGCTGGCGGAACCGGTAGGATATTGGGAATCATACACATATTCTACAGTAATGTCTGTATTTTTCGGGTAGCTTCTGATTCGTGAATATTTACTTTTTTCCCTGCTCAGGTTGCCAATACTAAACTGACCCGGCTGCATCACCGGACTTGGGCTCGGTTTGATCTGGTGAAGATTTTCGGATAGAAACAGACCGTCTCCGTCTATCAGAATCATTCCGGTTTCACTGTCTTCCACATCAATTTTTGCTGAGTGCAATGTGGCCTCCGAAATATTTGCTGATGCAGCACGACTTAACGGACTCTCATCATCAAAATGATACCGGTTATTTACGTGCACAAATTCAATCCTGTCAAAATATCTCTGAATTCTGATAATTTTGTTATCACGATAAGCTCCGCGGAAATGTCCGGCATCCAGAACGCCATCATGTGTCATTCCGAAATAGATAAACTCTTTACCAACCTGGTCTTCACGGATTGCAAGCTTTACCGAACCATTGGTGGTGTCCTGGTAAATGGTGAACAATCCCTCGTAGGGAACCGATTTTTCAACAGCAGTTTCAAATTTTGATTTAGACGGTACTTCATTCTGTACCGTTTCTTCACCAGCCGTTTTTTGGGTAGAAGCGCATGAAGTTACCGAATAGATGAGAGTTGCTGAAATAAATAAAACAATCAGTTTGTTCAGCAACAAGTTGTATTTTATCATATTATTAATTCAGATTGGATTAAAAATTCCCTTGTTACATGAAAGTGGTTTGCAAAATAAAAAAGCCTGACTACGTTTACGCAGCCAGGCAATAAAGTTTCAGTGAAATCAGATACTAGCAATTTTTATGCGATTTTCTGCAATCGCAAGTTCAAGTTCAGCTTCTTCCCTGTTTTGGGTGATCGTTTTAAGCAACTTTCTCAGCTCATCGCGCTTTTTCTCTGCCTCAGCGATATCGATTTCGTTGGATAGTTCTGCTTTCTCAGCGAGCAGCGTACAGTTATTATGGCTCATTTCAACAAAACCCCCACTTACTGCGTAAATGATCTCTTCATTTTCCGCTATTTGAATGGAAATTTTTCCAATACCGAGTGAAGAAACTACAGGAGCGTGGTTAAAGAGCATCTCAAAACTTCCTTTGGTGCCTGGCACCTCAACACTTATTACATCTCCTTCGAAAAGCGAGCCTTCGGGTGTAAGCAACTGTGCATAAAATTTATTTGCCACGACTTATCCTTTTTAAACTGTAGCTTCAGCTTCAGCGAGAATTCTCTCGCCTTTTTCCTGAGCCTTTTCAATGGTACCAACAAGGTGGAAGGCGTTTTCAGGCAGGTGATCGAGTTCGCCGTTCAGGATCATATTGAAGCCTTTGATGGAGTCTTCAATTTTAACGTACTCACCACTCTGGCCGGTAAACTGCTCAGCCACGAAGAATGGCTGACTGAGGAATCTCTGAACCCGTCGGGCACGTGAAACTACCAGCTTATCTTCATCGGAAAGTTCATCCATTCCGAGAATAGCGATGATATCCTGCAGATCTTTGTATTTCTGTAGAATTTCTATAACTCCCTGTGCACATTTATAATGAGCCTCACCTACAACTTTCGGATCAAGAATCCTTGAAGTAGAATCCAGCGGGTCCACAGCCGGGTAAATACCGATCTGTGTAAGGGCACGACTCAACACTGTGGTGGCATCGAGGTGAGAGAATGCAGTGGCCGGGGCAGGATCTGTAAGGTCATCGGCGGGTACATAGATAGCCTGCACCGAAGTGATAGATCCGTTTTTGGTGGAAGTAATACGTTCCTGCAGATCACCCATCTCAGTGGCAAGAGTGGGCTGGTATCCTACAGCAGAGGGCATTCGGCCGAGCAGCGCGGATACTTCAGAACCTGCCTGGGTAAACCGGAAAATGTTATCAATAAAGAGAAGAATATCCCGGGAAACCTCATCACGGAAATATTCGGCAACTGTAAGCCCCGAGAGTGCTACACGGTAACGTGCTCCGGGCGGTTCATTCATCTGGCCAAATACAAGTGTTGCCTGTGATTGCTTCAGCACATCTTCATCAACTTTGGAAAGGTCCCATTCACCCTTTTCCATCGACTCTTTAAATTCATCACCGTAATTAATAACGCCGGATTCAATGAACTCGCGAAGAAGATCATTCCCTTCACGGGTACGCTCTCCGACTCCGGCGAACACCGAGAGGCCGCCATGTTGCTTTGCGATATTATTGATAAGCTCCTGGATGAGTACGGTTTTACCTACACCGGCCCCACCGAACAAACCGATTTTTCCACCTTTGGCATACGGGCAAAGAAGGTCGATAACCTTGATGCCTGTTTCCAGCATTTCAGTGCTGGTGGCAAGGTCTACAAAAGCCGGCGCATCCCTGTGAATCGGGTAAGTGCGCTTTCCTTCCGGCTGCCCGATTCCATCAATAGCCTCTCCCACCACATTGAGCAGCCTTCCGCGGATATCCTCACCAACTGGCATCGAAATAGAACTTTCAGTATCGATAACCTCTGTTTTTCTAACCAATCCATCGGTAGAGTCCATCGCGATCGTTCGCACACGGTTTTCACCGAGGTGCTGCGCCACTTCCAGGTAGAGCTTTGATCCGTCTTCTCTGTCAATATATAATGCGCTTAAAATTTTAGGGAGCTTCCCATGTTCAAAATCAACGTCAACAACTGGGCCAATTACCTGAGCTACGGTTCCTTTGTTCATTCAATCAGATTATTTGAGTAGAAATATTTTTAGAAAGGTTAACAAAATCAATTGCTTAATAGTCGCAAATAAATTTTATGTTACAGCTTTAAAATTTAGGTACTTATTATTCAAAAATCAAAGCCAGATCGCCTGAAATTTCCTCGTCTCTAATTTTAAGCCGCCCCGTTATCGGCCTGCTCGATAAGGGCTTTAATGGAAAAGATCAGCATCCTGCTTGATTGTGTGATGACCCGGTTGAGCATTAAGAGGTATGTAATTTCAACTTTTTTCAATTCTCTCGCTGATACACTTTCACCGCATAAACGTATAAAATTTCTGTCTTCATTTTCTATCATCATGTGCAACTCTTCCACTTCCTGCATCTGCTCCGGGCTTTTTTTTACGGTAATTTTTTGACTGATTTGGGTTCCTGTTGATATGAGTATCGACAAACGGTCGTCAATGGATTTATAAACACGTTGATGAAACGGATCAATTTCATTCGACAATGTTGAAAGCTCCACTCCAACATCATGAATGTTTTTTGAAGCATTCATAATATTCCTGCTCGCCCTGAGCAGCTTATCCGCCTTTTCAGTTTCCCCCTTTTCAGTGAGATGGGAAATAAAGGATGTGTAGTATTCAAAAATTTCAGCATGATAGCGTAGCAGGTCATCATAAGAGATTTGTTTTCCATGTTTATCCGGCCGGAGAACCAATGAGATAAAGATAAACGAATAGCGAAGCTGCCGGGCGATCTCTTTCCTGAACGCTTCCAGTGCGGCATCAAATACCGATGGATCTGTTTTATGGATATGTTTACTGAACTCTTTTACCTCTTCGCGAATTCTGGTTTCGGCAAAACCGGCCAGTTTCGGGATGAACGGGAAAAAAATCATTACACCGATTACGTTAAAAATAGAGTGAAATAGTGCCAGGCCCAATACAAGGTTATCAGCAAAACCCAGCATATCCAGCACAAGCCAGGAAAGCAGCGGCAGGATGAGAAGGGTAACCGCTGCCGTACTTACCGTAAAAACAAGCTGACTTAACGCGGCTTGTTTTTTGGTTGCTATCCCGCCCATTGATCCGAGCAGAACGGTTACCGTAGTACCGACATTCGCGCCAATTACCATTGCCGCCCCGGAACTGAAATTGATTACACCGCTGAATAGCATTGTTAGAACAATGGCAATCGTTGCCGAACTGCTCTGCATGATAGCTGTCATCACCAGGCCAACCAGTGCAAATACGATCACCCCATACCCGGCAAAATCGGCAGGGTCAATCACCTCTGCCAGCTGATCCACACTGGTCTTCATGTAATCGAGCCCCATAAATAAGAATCCAAAGGCAACCAGAAACTTACTGATATTCACGTAACGGGGCGATTTTGCAAGCAGAATGATTCCAAGTCCGCCAATACCAATCAGCGGAAGTGAAAAAGCATCAATGTTAAACTTGAATCCGAATACCGCCACAATCCAGGCTGTTGCGGTTGTCCCGATTTTTGCACCCATCATGACGGCAATGGCCTGGGTCAGCGTCATGATTCCTGCACCAACAAAAGCAAGCACCATCAGCGAAACAGCGGAACTGCTTTGAAGAATGGCTGTACTGAACATTCCGCTAAAAATGGCTTTAATATTTGTGCCGGTTGATTTTCGGATAAACGTCCGGAATGCAGCACCGCTCAGAAGCCGGATCGACTCCTCCATCATGTGCATGCCAAACAGAAAAATTCCAAGGCCTGCAAGAAACATCCAAAGCTCAAAACCTGAAAGCATCTGTAGGTAAAATAATAAAGTGGTTTATAAATAAACTGACAATCAACGGTTTCGCCAATTTACTAATAATTCATGACTCATGATCTTTAATCAGATAATTAATAAAAAAGTACTGCCTGAGAACTTCGCTTATCTGAGCTCGAATAACAAATTTGGGACAATCATCTGAAAACATGTTAGTATTTACGGTTAGGAGAATAATTCGGTCTATTCGTTTCTTCGGTCTATCGCAAATCATTTAGAACCTTGTATAGTGAATCTATTGAGCTACAGCCTATTAAAATCCTCGCACTACTTCAACCCGGCTTTTCAGCCGCCTATTTAATACCTTACTTCATTAGCATAAAGACGTTCAAAGTTCTATATTTAGACTTGTTTTTTCTTCAGTGAATTTTCAGCAAAAAGCAGGCTGATTCATTCTGATTTTTAACATTCAAATAATAGACAGCATTGGAAAAGGAAGCTACTGCACGATCGGCAAGTATAGATATTTTAATTACATTTGATGAAAAGGGAATTTTGAATTACTCATTTGCCGATGAGCTTGAACCAAGAGATCGCGCTCAGATACGTGAATATGTTCAGAACATTTTAAGGCGCCGAAGTTACCTCGATTTTATCATCAACCATTTTTCGAGCATCTCTGTAGATGAGATGAAGCCTTTATTAAAAAACATACTAAGGCTGGGGCTTTACGAATTGCTTTTTATGGGAGGTACCCCGGATTATGCCACCATCAACGAAGCGGTAGAAATTACCAAGTACAAACTCGGTTCCAAATCCGGTGATCTTGTAAACGCCATTCTCAGGAACATCCAGCGTGATATTGCCAAGCTGCCTAAACCTGCTTTTGAAGACCGCACAAAACTGATTGCCACTACATTCTCTCATCCTGAATGGATGGTAAAACGATGGGTGAAACGATTTGGAGAACGCGAGGCATTTCAATTAATGCAGGCAAATAACCAGCGTCCAACGTTCTACGTGCGCGTAAATAACCTTCGCACGAAAACTGAAAATTTCAAGCTGCGGCTGGATAAGCTTGATATACCCTATGAAGAAAGCGACTGGCTTCCGGGATATTTTAAAGTAGAATCGATCGGGCCTTTTATCGAAAAAGATTTATTGAAGAAAGGAATTTGCCTTGTCCAGGATATTGCAGCCGGTTTTGCACCGACCATTCTTGAACCGATACCGGGAGAAACTATTTATGACCTCTGTGCTGCCCCCGGGACCAAAAGTATCGTTATGGCTGATATGATGGAGGGTGAAGGCACAATTGTATCGGTTGATATCAACTCCAGCAGGCTCGAAATGCTGGCTCAAAGCGCAATGGATTACAGTGCTGAGAATATCAAAATACGTCAGGATGATGTTCGTGAATTGAACCTGAAACTGGCCGATGGTGTACTGCTCGATGCACCATGTACCGGTACCGGCGTACTCAGCAAAAGGGCCGACCTGCGCTGGAAACGTACTGAAGAAGACCTTACAAACGCTGTAAAACTCCAGGAAGAACTTCTGGATGAAGCGGCCAACCATGTAACCCGAGGCGGCCGCCTGGTATACAGCACATGTTCCATTGAACCGGAAGAGAACTGGGAACAGGTTCAGAAATTTCTGGATAATTATGACAATTATGAGCTCGAACCTTTGGATGAATTCCTCCCTGAGGAGGTGCTCATTGAAAAAGGCCTTGCCTATCAAACCTTACCCCATGTTCACGGATGCGACGGTCACTTTGGCGTGCGGATGAAACGTGTAAAATAATCTTTGGGAAACCGCTAAGTCATATTTATACGCTATTGGAACCCTCTGCGGTTCTTTGCTTGCTCTGCGGTTAAAATGCGATTCAATGTATGAATAACAAACAACACCAGGACATCCCCAAACAGTACATCCCATCTGCCATCGAAGAGAAATGGTACAGTTATTGGGAAGAGAACGGCTACTTCCATTCCGAACCAGATGAGAGGGAATCTTATTCCGTCGTAATTCCGCCGCCCAATGTTACAGGAGTTCTGCATATGGGGCATATGCTCAACAACACCATCCAGGATGTACTGGTACGCCGTGCACGTATGCTTGGAAAAAATGCCTGCTGGGTACCCGGTACTGATCACGCTTCTATTGCCACGGAAGCAAAAGTAGTACAAAAATTACGGAAGGAAGGTATCACCAAAAGAGACCTCAAGCGGGATGAATTCCTCGAACATGCGTGGGACTGGACCCGTGAACATGGTGGCATTATACTTCAGCAGCTCAAAAAACTTGGCGCCTCCTGCGACTGGGAACGGACCCGTTTCACTCTCGAGGATGAACTTTACGAAGCTGTGATCGACTGCTTCATCGACCTGTACAAGCGCGGATATATCTACCGCGGCCAGAGAATGGTTAATTGGGACCCCTCCGCACAAACCGCCCTCAGCGATGAAGAAGTTATACATAAAGAAGTACAGTCAAAATTGTACTATGTGCGGTACCCGGTTAAAGATTCCGGCGAATATGTAACCATTGCCACCACCAGGCCAGAAACTATCCTGGCCGACACTGCCGTTTGTGTAAACCCAAAAGATGAGCGATACAGCAGCCTGATTGGTAAAATCGCCGTCATCCCCATGGTTAACCGTCCGGTACCCATCATTGCCGATGAATATGTGGATCCGGAATTCGGAACCGGCTGTCTGAAAATTACCCCTGCTCATGATCCTAATGATTACGAACTGGGCCTCAAACACAATCTCGAAATTATCGACATGCTGTACCCCGACGGTACAGTTGCATATGGCATCGGGTTTTATGAGGGTAAAGACCGGTTTGAAGCAAGAAAACTGATTGTCGCTGACCTTGAAAACGAAGGTCTGCTGGTAAAAGTTGAAGAGATGGCTAACAAGGTAGGATATTCAGAACGGACAGACGCCGTAATTGAACCACGTCTCTCCCTGCAATGGTTTCTGAGAATGAATGAGCTCGGCAAGCCTGCACTCGAAAATGTGATGAATGATAACATCCGTTTTCATCCTGAAAAATTTAAAAACAGCTACCGGAATTGGATAGAAAACATTCGTGACTGGTGTATTTCCCGCCAGCTATGGTGGGGGCATCGAATCCCGGCATGGTATTTTGGCGATGGTGAATCAGACTACGTAATTGCCCGGACAGAGCAAGAAGCCATCGAAAAAGCGAAAGTAAAATCGGGTAATTACGACATGAACAGGGCTGATATCCGTCAGGATGATGATGTACTGGACACCTGGTTTTCGTCATGGCTATGGCCAATATCGGTTTTTGACCCTGAATTTATCAAATCAAAAAAAGCCAATAAAGAGCTGAAGTATTACTACCCGACACAGGATCTGGTCACCGCGCCGGAAATCATGTTTTTCTGGGTTGCACGTATGATTATGGCCGGTTATGCCTTTGCCGGTGAAAAACCATTTTCAAATGTATATTATCACGGTATTGTGCGTGACCAGAAGCGCCGCAAGATGTCGAAATCCCTGGGCAACTCACCCGATCCGCTTAAACTGATTGAACAGTACGGGGCCGATGGAACCCGCGTTGGTATGCTATTCTCTTCACCGGCAGGCAACGATCTGCTCTTCGATGAGGCCCTTTGCGAACAGGGACGTAATTTCTCCAACAAAATCTGGAACGCATTCCGGTTTCTATCCTTGAATATTGAGGAAGGTAAATATTATACTCCTTCAGCGGCGTTTGATACCGGTAATCTTGCCGACAGCTGGATGATGGAGCGTATCCGTACAACCCTGCTTGGAATGGGTGAAGATTTCACAAAATACCGGCTGAATGAAGCCCTGAAAAAAATCTATTCGCTGGTCTGGGATGATTTTTGTGATTGGTACATCGAGTTGTGCAAAGCCGATCAACCCGGACAACATATGCCCGGGGAAAACCTCGAAAGGGCGCTCGGTATCTTTGAAATCCTGATGAAAATGCTTCACCCGTTTATGCCATTCATTACCGAAGAAATTTGGCAGCGAATCAGGCCGCGCTCTGCGGATGAGGCTCTCACAATCAGCACATGGCCCGCTGTTCCAGACTATAAGTTTCCTGATGCTGAAAAATTATTCATCTCAGTACAGGCACACGTTTCTGCCATTCGCAATATACAGGCAGAAATGAACCTGGCGCCAAAAACAGCTTTAACCATCCTCATAAAGCCGAAAACGGAAGAATTTGGCAGCCAACTGAATGAGGCCAGGTGGATATATACGAAACTTCTCCCGGTTCAGAAGATCACAATTGACATTTCTGCCGCTAAACCGAAAGCCTCTGCCTCGGCTGTTGTGGACGGTTCTGAGATTTATATCCCGCTTGAAGGATTGATCGACCTGGAAAAAGAGCGTGAACGGATTCAAAAAGAGATCAGCCGCCTGGATGGATTTCTGAAAAGTGTAACCAGCAAACTATCCAATAAAGGCTTTGTGGAAAATGCCCCCAATACCGTTATTGATAAAGAACGCCAAAAGAAATATGATGCGGAAAACAGCCTTAGGAAACTTACTGAACAGCTTGAAGAGCTGAACTAAACAATTCCCCACCCCCAACCTCCAAGCGTCTGAAAGACCTTGAAGCGTTGGGCATTATGGCAACTGCTCCCTGATTCTACACCCAACA
>RECI01000212.1 GCA_007694095.1 Balneolaceae bacterium
GGAATTCGTCCCGCACCCGGCTACCCCGCCCAGCCCGACCACACCGAAAAACCGATCCTCTTCGATCTGATGAACGTTCCGGAATCTACGGGCATCACCCTTACCGAACACCTGGCGATGAGCCCCGCCTCATCGGTCAGCGGCCTCTACTTTGCCCACCCCGAAGCCCAATACTTCAATCTCGGCAACATCACCCGCGACCAAGTGGAGGATTATGCTGCGCGAAAGGGAATGAGTGTGGAAGAGGTGGAGAGGTGGTTGGGGCCGAATTTGGGGTATGAGAAGTGAGGATTTATCCCCAAAGGTGCAGGCGGGCGAGTTGAATCGGATGTTATGCCAGCCCGGTAGTTTTGGTGTTTTTTATTGAAGGTTTAACCGGGGAATAACTCGAAAGCGTTTCATTTTCAGGTTGATTTATCCTTTTATTTTTTGGCAGTTGGATATCACGTTTGCTAACGAACCCTACCAGGGAAAATAAATATGGAAAGAATTTCGTATTTTTTAATGCGTAAACAGTTTGCCTGAGTATGAAAATCTTTTAAAATCACGTACTGCAAAAAATTATGGAAACCATTAAAAAGAAATACATTGTCGATGAGCAGAAGCGAAAAGTTGCCGTGCAAATTGATATCGATGTTTTTAATAAGATTGAGAGCATTCTGGAAGATTATGCGCTCGGGCAGCTCATGGAAGAAAATGACCCTTCTGATGCCCTGAACCTGGATGAAGCCAAGAAAGTGTATGCCGAAATGAAAAAAAACTGAAAATGTGAAAATCAGGATTCAAAAGAAGTTTCTCAAAGATCTGGCTAAAATTCCCAAAAAAGAGATCTACAGATATTTTCCATAACCTGGACTCCTGTCGGGCAGATCAATGGCAATCATGTTTTATCCCGGCATGACTGGTGAAGGAGCCATCCCCCCAACCACAGTCGCGCTTCCGGCTTTTTCATCAACTCATATTTGGTTCTTAAATTTAAACTACAATAGATGAATATGGCGAAAAGTACCAGGGAATTCGTCCCGCACCCGGCTACCCCGCCCAGCCCGACCACACCGAAAAACCGATCCTCTTCGATCTGATGAACGTTCCGGAATCTACGGGCATCACCCTTACCGAACACCTGGCGATGAGCCCCGCCTCATCGGTCAGCGGCCTCTACTTTGCCCACCCCGATGCCCAATACTTCAACCTCGGCAACATCACCCGCGATCCGGCTGACGAGTGCCTTTCTCGTCTGCCGGGTAACCTTGGATGTCATTTTAAAGCTTATCTATATTAATTCGTCAGTCCAGAAATACACTGGACAGACGAAGCAGTACGCCCGCAAGGGAATGAGTGTGGAAGAAGTAGAGAAGTGGTTGGGGCCGAATTTGGGGTATGATTAAAACAGATATACCTGAAAAAATAGAGAAGGAGTTATTGAGGAGTCGGGAAAGTATAGAATAAACCTTCGCATTATTCAAGATGAACTTTTGCAGCCGGACTCCCTTTCATTCCTTCCTCTACATGATGAGCAATAAATCTGGTAAACCTTTCAATTTTATTTGAGGTACTTGCCTCTTCAAGTGATTGCATATATTCATCCCGCTCATCAAAAGGCAGTACAGTCCAGGGATACCCTCCGGAAGCCAGCATTACATTCATCAAAAATCTTGCCATGCGTCCGTTACCATCCATATAAGGGTGGATGTATACAAAGATAAAATGGCCTAATACAACTCGGACAGCGGCACTTTTTTCCTGTTTCAGTAAGTCAAAAAACGCAGGCATCATATCCCGAACTGCCGCACTCCCTGGCGGTACATGCATCGAATTCTGTATCCATACCTGATCTGATCGGTATCCAGCCAGATCGGAAGCCTTAATCATCCCTGCAGTCACGCTTGGAGCAAATAGTTCACGATACCAATTTCCGTGTTCTACATCTGCCACCACGCCCGGGTTTTTACCATCTAATACCTTTTTTACAGATGATTTTACGACTTGAAATGCTTGCCAATAGCCTCGTGCAGCCATTGCATTTTTTTGTTCTCTATCCCGGGCAATATGATCAGGATTCCAATCACCTGCACGTACACGCTCTATCAATTCAGCGGTTACCCGATACCCCTCTATAGAAAGCGAATGATAGGCGTCCGTTATAAATATATCTTCAACTTGTTTCAGGTACTTGCCGGCATCTTTGGGAATACCTGGCGGATCCGGAAATATTTCTTCAATCTCTTTACGCATTTCTTCCCAGATCAAATAAATCCTGTTCACGTAAGGAGAATTTTTTTTGTCAATTGTTATAGAATCAGGTTTTCTGGTGAAGGGATCGCTTTCTCTTATTTGATAACCGGCAGACTCCATTGTTTTAATAATTTCATCAGAAATTCGATCCCGGCCCATATTTCTGTAAGCACCTGCCATTCTCCCGGCAATTGTACTATGCCCTCCTTCAAGTAATGGCCTTAACAGTTCAGATGAATCACGAATTGTTTCTAATGCTGCTCTTGCGTCAACAGGTTCATTTGCAAAATATCGAGGCGTACATGCAATTAACCCGGAAGAAACCGAATATAGATTCAAATCATCTTTCGTTTCAATGTCATTCCCTGAAGGCAATTCAGCTTTGATTTCCAATAGTGAGGTGCCATGAGGTAATTTGGTTGGTTTATTTCTTGCTTTTGGGGACCGTACAATAAGCTGGCGTGGCACTTTCCTGTTGCCAACCTGGTATGAGAGTGATTGTTCAGGAGAAATACACCATTGATTTCCGAAACGGTGATTTAAATATTTTGAACAGAATCCCCAAAATGATGTGTACCATAACGTACTGCTGCCTGGCTTTTCACCTGGATCTGCGGGTATATACCAACCCTTCATAACACGTCTTATAAATCCATTTTTCAATAACCTGTTACGATGGGTTTGAGACAGATCTTTTGAACGAATTGCAGCTATTCCGTTTTCATCTTGAAGTTCTTTAAGCTTTTGAAGTGATGTTGCGAGTTTTTCTTGTGGTGAAGCCATTATAATCTTTTTGATCTTATTCGTTTATGGATTCGCTTATTCGAATGTATGAAAATTAGCTTATTCTTATGCATTATTTTTAGCTTATTCTACATCATTAAAATTCGCTTATTCCAGTGAATCAAAAAAACAAAGAATAGCTTTATAAAAGCTGTAATGATATTTTTGAATCTCTGGATAGAATTCAACTTCAGACTTGCAGAAGCCTGACTTGACATAAACATGTAAGTCGCGTTTATTATATTCCGGGATTGATTCGTTTTCAGTTGGACCGAAGATAGATCCCCTGAGTATCGTGTTAACCACCAACTTATATAGAGTCTAATAATTACTTACACATTGAATACTCGAAACCCATTAGTGTTAAGTCAAATATGAAATGTCGGTTGAAACCTGTCAGGTTTTTCTCGTTAATGTTCAATGAACATGAATATAAGCTGTACAAACCTGACAGGTTTTGGTTGACATGACATTAGTGTGTAATCAAAATGAAACAATAAACTTTGAGCCTTACCCGGCCTTGAATTTTTGCTTCTTTTGTTTCTCCAAAGGAGTCCTTTGGACAAGACAAAAGAAGGCAGCTCATTTTTTGAACGCGATAGCGCTCATCTTTTGACCACGAAGTGAAACATTTTATGGGCAATGGTTCAAAAAATGGGGTTACTCCCATCCTCATCGGTCTTCCCTCGACAGATCAGTTATTACTATATTATATTTGTTGTCCAGTTTTCCACCTTTTATAATTTCACGCTTGCCGCTGCCAAGATCTATGGAAGATAAATTTAGTTTCTTAAACCATGTGTGGTTGTAATGTTCGGCTATGTATAAAAACAGGCGTTTTGTTTTTATAGATTTACAGGATTCCATCAATTCCTGAAGAACAGTTGGCCTCAATGAGGTTAAACCCTCCATGATATAATTGGCCTCATCTATTCCTTCATATTTCGGCACATCATGAAGATATTCCAATATTGCTCGTTCAGCCGTTGAAATTTCTATTTTTATATTATCAACTTTCACTTTCGATAGTGCATTTACACTCATGTCAAATAGCGTTACTGAGCGTATTTTGTCGAGGGCCACGAGTATTCCCCACCCTGGGTCATTAGTATTCCCCACCTTTTT
>RECI01000210.1 GCA_007694095.1 Balneolaceae bacterium
TATAAGCCGAGATCCATTCATGGACTTTCAGGTTTTCATTTTCGTTGTCTAAAATCATTATAAAGTATTGTCCGTTTTGATTAAATCCTTAGGATTTACTTCAAGAATTCGGGCAATTTCAAATAGCACTTCAAGCCTCGGTTGTTGACGATTTTGTACGTACCCGTTCACCATATTGTAGCTTTTCCCAAGTTGTTCAGCCAACCATTTCTGTTTGATACCTTTCTCTTCAAGTACTTCTTTTATTCTGTTCATGTCATCAAATAATCTCGTCTACCTAAGTCGGAATATATTGTTTTATGAGATAAATTTTGCTTATAAAATGAACAGTCCCCAAAATATTTATCCAGGTTGTGTTCTCACTTTGAACACGGTTAGGTAGGATGTTACCAAGAGCATTATTTCGCAATATAACATGGGTTTGTACTTTGATCTAAAAAAGAATTCGTCCCGATTCAACAGGCAAGAAGCAGTGAGAATACAATCGTCGTTTCGACAGGTATGTATGTGAAGAATTAAAAATCCTTCTTCTTAAAGATCCTTAAACCCAGCCAGGTTGGGGTTATCAGCCATAACACCAGCATACCGCTTGCCGTGATAAGGCCGGTACTTTGACCGAAAAACCGGTTGAATACAGCCCCGGTATATCCCATCAATGCTGAAATATCGAATTCAAGCATAACCAAAATTCTTGCCAGGTCAATTGGGTTCAGTGCGGAAGCCGCTATTACAAATTGTTCAAGCGGATAATCACCGAATACGAACACAAGCAACAGCACAATCCCATCATACAATATCGCAAGAAAGAGCCAGATTACAATAGTAAATCCAAAACCTTTTATCCGGTCGTCATAAAACATCAGCCCAAAAACAAATCCGAGTGAGACAAAGATAAGTGTCAGCATTCCGCCAAGCCCGAGTACCAATGCAGAAGAGCTGCTGTCCAATACCAGGATTCCATGCCACGCAAGGGGTAAAAGTGATCCTATGATGAAAGCAGCCATCAATGGCGTAGAGATCCCCAGGAACAATCCCCAATAAAGCACCTTCCGGTCGATGGGCTGTGTTAGCAACAACTCCACAAATTCGCGTGACTGGTAGATATACAAAATGCCATAAATCATGCCAACCAGCGGAATAAAGAGCAGCATTACATTCGACAGGCTTAGTAGTGTTTCAGGTCCGCCGCCGCCAAAGCGTAAAAGTGAATCGGTGAGGAGTAAAAAGATAAGAGTGTAACCAATAACCCACTTGCCGCGAAGCAGGCTTTTCCATTCGGTTTTGATGATGTGTGTCAGCAATTTCATAATGTTATCCAATTTGTTTTTCCTTGCCGGAGGGAAATGTTTACGCAAGTTCCATTTTTAGCGGCGAAGTTGTTTCTTCCGACTGTTTTAATTCTGAACCGGTTCCGTACATCGGTTCATCCATCAGGCGTGCAATGGCAGCTTCGAGCCGGTCTTCCTGGCTGTGTTCCAGGAGGTCTGACATGGTACCGTAGTACCGGATATTTCCATCCAGGATAAAGATCACATGATCTACCAACTGCTCCAGTTCGCTCATGATGTGCGAGGTAATAAAGATGGTTTTACCTTCCTCTCTTTCTTTTTTTACCCTCAGCTTAAATTTATGGCTCGATCGGGGATCGAGTCCTGCGGTAGGTTCGTCAAAGAACAGAATATCCGGGTTGAACATCATTGCAAGTGTGGCGCCAATTTTTTGGCGATTGCCACCTGAAAG
Source organism: Balneolaceae bacterium (assembly GCA_007694095.1). Classification (GTDB taxonomy): domain Bacteria; phylum Bacteroidota; class Rhodothermia; order Balneolales; family Balneolaceae; genus Rhodohalobacter. The sequence goes on from RECI01000210.1 coordinate 1,741, forward strand.
TGTGCGCAGCGGTTTTTCCAGTTCAGATTGCAGATTAAATTGTTCTATCAGTTCCTGTTCATAAACAGCTTCCTGGTCTCTCAGCCCTTTGATAAAGTTCAGTAATTCGTACACCCGCATATTCTCCGGGTAGCGAGCCACCTGAGGCATATAGCCGATATCGCGCCGGTAAAGCCAGTCGCCATTCAGTCTTGTTCCATTCACATGTAATGTTCCGGAATCGGGCTTCACCAATCCCAGGATTGTTTTGATCAGCGTGGTTTTTCCGGCGCCATTTGGCCCAACAATGCCGGTGGCCTGGCCTTTCGGAATGGCAATATTCATACCTTTTAAAACCTGTAAATCGCCGAACGATTTTTTTAAATCCTTAATCTCAATCATTGTATTCTCTGCATTTTTGGATTTTCGTCAAATAGTGTTTTGGGAGTTAGTACGGGCAGTATCCTTTCAGCCTGGTCGAGCAGGCGGATAAACATGCTTCGCATGAGGATGATCGATTCCGGTTGCCGCTCAATTATAATAGAAAATAAACTGACAGGGCGGTACGGTACATCTCCGGTACCGTCCCTGTTCAGGTCGTACCCCTCATAGGCACTCCAGTAGTTTCCGTCAAAAAAGTTGTTATTCCGCGGGCTGTCGGTCCGTACATCGAAACTGTTTTCGATGAAATTGTTTTCCGTGAACCGGTTTCGTGAACTGTTCGATTTGATATTTACCGCCCAGCCATTCAGTTCGATATGGTTGCGCCATATTTCCACGTTTGTTGTCCCTTCAGAGTAGATGGCTACGGTATTTCTGTAAAACCTGTTGTACTCTATCCGGCTGTTCCTGATATCTTTGAGCAGGAGTCCATATGCCGATCCGCCCCAGTTATTTTCAAAAAGGTTATTCGTCATATCCACATTATCAGAGTACATTACAGCAACGCCGGCTCCGTTTTTCCGAAAGGTATTGTTATCGTATCGCCCGCCGTCGGAGAACATGTAGTGCAGCCCATAGCGGTTGTTTTCGCTGCTGATATTATTACTGATCCGGGCATTTTCTACGAATTCGAGGTAAATGCCGTCCCGCATACCACTTACTGTGTTCGCTGTGATTATGGGATTTTTAACATTCCAGAGATGGATGCCATTTCCCGATGACGCTTCCCGCCTGTCATACGACCTGACAGTATTATTCCGGATGAGGCCCCCTTCAGTTTCTGCAAGATAGATTCCAAAGAAAACATCATCAATGAGGTTATCTTCAATCACAACACCGGCAGACCTTTCAATCAGTATTGCTGCATAATCGCGGATATAGCTGCGTCCGGTCTTTTGAAGCCTGAATCCCGATACGGTGACGCTGTCAGCCCGGATGATCAGGATAAATCCTTCTCCATTACCATCAATAACAGGATTGTCAATTCCGGTCAGTGTCAGCTTTTTATCAATAAGGATATCGCTCTCGAGATATATGCCAGAATGTACTTCAATCGTATCACCCGGTTCAGCTATCTTAACCGCTTCACTGATTGAGGTTAGAGGCCCCTCAGGACTTACCACAACCTGGGCATACATAACCGAGAGTGGTACCAAAAAAATGATGGCAAGTAAAACGGTATGAATAATGAGGTTTCTCATGCTGAATATCCTATTAATGGTGCATGTGTTGAGCGTTGCCGTTATTTTGCAGCCAGGCGGCTTCCACGATCTCTCTAACCCGGTTATAATCCACGATTTCTCCACCATATTCCTGAAGTATTGGAGTAGCTGAAGCCCTGTCGGCATAGGCTGACAGAAAGAGCCCCATAGGGCTGCGAAGTGTTTCGCTGTGAAGAAATGCGGCACTATCCGCTTCAAGCCATTCGTCGCGGTTCAGAAAATTTGGCACCCACATAGAATGGATGTTGTCACGGTTTTCAGCAGTAAGATCATATGCTGCCATGCACTCCACCGAGTCGAATTTGAATGCCCTGCCCTGGTTGTTCACGGCCTGGGATGCAAATTCCTGTTCGGTAATCATCATGCGGCAGTAATCACACTGATCGCTGCCAAAATGGATGGTCTGCGGTTTTGGCTCGCATCCTGCATAAAATATGAGTGATATCAGAAGTGATATCGTGAAATAAGATTTACCCCTCATTTTTTTCGATTTTTAAATTGTCGGTTTTGTGTCAATCCGTGATGGATCAGAAAACTCTTACCTCAGGTGAGGAAAGAGATTCTGAATCTGTTTCAGAATGACGATGAGTGAGCTTTGGTTCCGGAAAGATCCCATTCTTCCTGAACCAGCCCGAGTACTTCTTCCCAGCTCATGAATGTGCCGGGATACGCGTCATAGATATACTGTTTCATTTTCGTGTTAGAATTATCAATAGCAGTCAGAAAAAGCCCGTTCGGACTGGGCCTCAGCTTGCTTTGAAGAAATACGAGCCCGTCAACCGGCAGGTATTGCTGACCGTGTGCAAAATCCACGATTTCGATCTGTTTAATGGTTGATTTGTCATCAATTCCAAGGTAGAATCCAGCAGTGCATTCTACAGACATGAATTTGTGAACATCACCATTTTCAAGTGTAATTTTTCCGCCATAGCGAACAGTTTCGATCGGTTTTTTTGTAAAGCTGCAGATATCCGTACCGTATTTGATGTCAACAGAATTGGTATAGAGAAATACATCATTGGTATTCCGGACATCTTCCTGTGTGCAGGCAACAGCCAAAAAGGCAGCAATGAAAGCAATAATTGTGATTCGACAGGTCATAACGTTTACCTTTTTTTAGTTTTTCCGTACCAGGCTGAAGCTCCTGCAAAAAGCATGGATAACCCGATAAAAATGGAGCCTGTGTAAGGCCATGAACAGGCGTTTATATTCAGCAGCTGCTTGCAGCCGATTAAAGGCGGCTGGTAGCTCATACCCGGTACTTTAATAGGTGCATCGGGGCTGAGGTTGTGGCCGTAGTCGTACCCCCACAGGTAGAAATCAATCAGGCCGCCAATACCCAGTATTACCATCAACACCAGCCAGGTAATTACCAGTTTATAGCTGCCAAATACAGCTGCAAGGATCCCAAATCCAATCATAAATCCGATAACCCAGGGCATGATTTCAAATTCCGGGAAATCTTCTTTGTGGATTTCTGCCATCCCGATGTAGTGGTTCAGTATGTTGATGTTTTGTAAATCGTGGCGGTTATGGCCGGTAACGTCGTCAATGTGAATGTACATCCCGATACCACCGGGGTACTGGGGAGCCGACATGGAGATGGTCCAGAACGGCATATAGTACAATGCAACCAGCATCAGTGCCGCCAAAGCCATCAGTATTCTTGTTTTTATACTCATTATGTTCAATTTATGTGGTGATTTCCTTGGTATGAATCCTCTACTCTTGAGAGAGGAGGTTTTACACTAAGAAAAAGACCAATAACTCTTATTTGTATTCTTTAAAAAGCCCGGATCAGGACCGAAAACCTGACCCGGGTTTGGGATCGATGGCCCGGTATTTCGCCGGGCCGGGGGTAAACGTCAGTTTGTACCCGTTTTCCAGGATAGTGCTACATCCGAATCGGCAGCCGATACTCTGATGTATCCCTGCATTTCCTGGTGTAAAGCAGAGCAGAAAGCCGTGCAGTAGAATGGATAGATTCCAGTCCGTACAGGCTCCCATTTGATGGTTTTGGTCTCTCCGGGAGCCACGAGGAGTTCGGTGTTGTTGGCACCTTTGATGGCTATTCCGTGAACCACGTCCCACTCCTGTTCAAAGTTGGTTAGATGAATGTACACCGTGTCTCCAACCCTGATACCTTCAATATTATCAGGACGGAAATGGCTTCTGGTTGAGCCCATAAAAATCCGGACTACATTTCCATCACGCTCTACCCTGTTTTCTGTAATTCTGCGAATGGCATGCGGATGGTCGTTTTCTTCCATTTCATAAATTTGTGCTACCTGGTTTACAATTTTGTCAGCGCGTATTGCCTGGGCATAGTGAGGTTCGCCAATCGTTGGAAAATCCTTCAAAAGCTGCATTCGCCCACCGCTGATGTCATAAAGCTGCGCAGGGTGATTTTGCTTCGGCCCGGTTGGCAGATAGCGGTCTTTGGCTGTTTTGGTTAATCCTACCATGTACCGTGGCTCCGGGTTTACATTGTCGCCGGCTGTAATAAGCAGGTGACCGATAGAATAGTAAGCATCAATCCTGTCCACAACCTCAAAGGTTTCGAGCGACCATTTTACGATCTCGGATGAGATGTAAACGGATGTATAAGCATATCCCTGGCCATCAAACTCAGTGTGGAGCGGGCCTAACCCCGGGTTTTCCACTTCACCGATAATGGTAGAATCGTAATCGAGTACGGGTATACCGTCGATTCTGTCGATGATATTGCCATTTTCGATAGCTTCCAGCATTCGAGAGAATGAGTGAACCGGAATTACGGTAGCCAGCTTTCCGCCGCCCACAATAAATTCACCGGTCGGGTCAATATCCACGCCGTGAGGGGATTTAGGTGTTGGCAGATAGTAGATGAAATCCTCGTCGATTTCACGGGTATCGAGTACGGTAACTCCATTTTTCACATCATTTACTGCGTATCCCTGCTTGCCGGAATAATAGTTATGGTAGTATTCGCCCGGCATGGTTGTTCCATAGCCGTCGCGAACCAGCTGGGCAGCTTTACGCCAGTTTACTGCTGCGATGAAGTCTTTGTCATTTCTGGAAGCATTGATTTCCAGCATTGTATGAGCTTCTTCGGTATTGTACGTGGTAAAGAATACCCAGTCAGAAGAAGGGCCTTTTCCGGCACGGCCAAGGTCATAGTTATAGGGTGGAACTACAATCTGGAAGTCGAGATTCATGCGGCCGGTCTGCTGATCCACGGCAATAAAGCTGAGAGCACCGCGGAAAGCGTCGCTGTAGCTGTCGATCGGTACATCCAGGTCTTCCTCGTAAGGAATACTGAAACGGGTTCCGCCGATCACATACTCAGTATTGGAGGTTACAAAAGAGGAAGCATGATTCCCACCGGTATTTGGTATTTCAAGAATTTCTCTTGTTTGGAATGTAGTAAGGTCGATCCTTGCAATCCGGGGTGTATTGTTCGCATTGATAAAGATCCAGCGGCCGTCAGCATCACCATTTGTTTGTGATATATGCGGATGGTGAGAGTCATCCCAGGGGATGAAACCATAACTGGTTTCAAATAATGGTTTGGTTTCTTCGGAGTATCCGTAGGCTGTTTCCGGATCTTGTGAGAATACTGGGATCACTCTAAGCAGGCGGGCTGAAGGCAGCCCCCAGACACTAAGTTGTCCGCTGTAACCACCGGAAAAGAAACCGTAGTATTCGTCATGTTCACCCGGGGCAACGTACACTTTTTGAGCCGCATCACCGGTATCGAGCATGCGCTGCTGCGACGGGCATCCCGTAAAGATGAAAGCAGCGATGGCGATAAAACCTGCACCCAGAAGCAGTCCGCGTAAGGTTTTTGATTTGTTATTTGTCATCGTTTTATTGATTTATGGTTTATGGTATGTATCAGTTCAGTTCGTTGTATTCCCGTAAAAATTCCACAATGGCACGCGCTTCTTCTTCCTGTACATTTTGAAAAGGCATTGCTGTCATATATTCCCGCAAAAGCTCCTGGCCTACGGGGTGTTCCCGTACCATACCGGATGGGTTGAGAATGAAGTTCATCACAAATTCGGCGCTTCTTCGCTCCATAATATCACCCAGTTCAGGGCCTACCATTCTTCCTTCCATATTGTGGCACATCTCACATTTCATCTCGTAGATGTTTCGACCTTTTTCAACAAGGTCGGGATCAAACTCATCGGCGAGCTCTATTCTTTCGGTTACGGGGCCAATCCCGTGCTCAAGTTCAAAATCTGACAAAGCAGGTTCAGCAGAGCCTGTCTGACCGGATGGCCTTTCACTGGTATCATTGCCGCCACAAGCGTGGGCAAATACAATGATGAGTGATATGAGAATTGTGATAATTAGAGGTCTTGAGTAAATCATATATTCAGTTTTAAGAGTATTAAGTCTTTAATAGTTTCAAAAAAAAGTTATACTTTTGCTGCGAATCTGGGTACCGGCTGGTCAACAGGCTTTTTCCCATGTCTCATTGATAAATCTTCAAGGGTAACATTTGCCATCATATAACGGAGGTTATCTTTTAATTCAGACCATTCCCCATGAAGTGGGCAAGGTTTAAGTTCACCGCAAACCGGAAGGCCTAATATACATTCAGAAAGCATGTATTTGCCATCAATGGAAATAACTACATCTAAAAAAGAGACAGTATGAGCCGGTTTAGCCAATTTAACTCCACCGTTTGGGCCTTTGTATGATTCCAGGATTTCAGCTTTGGTCAATTGTTGTAATACTTTTGTGAGAAAATGGAACGAGATATTCAGGTCGCCGCTCAATTTTCTGATTGTGATAAAGTCATCATTTTTTTTTGAGGCCAGGTAAACCGAGGCTCTCAGACCGTAAACGCATGACTTTGATAGTATCATTAAATAATAATAGTATTAAGAGTATTTTATCTGAATATAAGATGTTTCAATAATCAGTGTCAAGAAAAATCCTGAAATTTTTCCAGGATAGTCATCTGACGAGTTATGTTATAAAATGAATCCTTTAAAAAATTGAGACAATTTCGGGACAACTCGTCTGATGACTCCCCGGATTGAATTGCCGCAAGAAAGTCATCTGACGAGTTTTTTTGCCACCCCCACAGTAACTTTGGGAGAGGGCACGCCTGTGCGCAGTTGAACTTCGGTGCGCAGGCACGAAGACTCCAAAATGCACGAAGTTTTTATGTTACCTCTTATGGGATGTATACCCTGGTTTGAAAAAATGAATTGACCTGTAGCAACGTTGGGAGATTCCGGCTTTGCTTCGCAACGGGTATAGGGATGGGGCTTGTAAAGTACATTGTAGTTGCAGCCCGAAAGAGCAGCGGCCGGGTTGACGGGGCAGTAATCGATCTTCGGTCCTCCGTCGCAGGTCTTCTGTCTGAATTCGCATTCACTTGAGAGCCCGAAAAAGCAACAGGCAATTTCACAGTTATACAAATCAACAGTGATGTTAATCTAATCGTTTTGATAATCATCCGGCAACAGATTTGCCACCCTTTCAAAGGACCAGGCACCATCAATTCTGAGTGAAAAAGGGTCATAAAGCTGACCGTTTTCAGTGATCATAAAAATTCCGGACTGGTTCATAGGAACAAGCCTTGATCGTGTTCCTGAGTCACCGTGTTGTGTTCTGCGCCGATATAAAACATCAACCGGCTGGTGCAATCGGAATCCCATCAGTTTCTCACCGGTTTCTGCACCACTGGCAGGGCTGTAACCGGCAAGCCTGCGCATATCAAGCATGGTTAACCGCTCAATTTGAGTTCTTTGTGTGGTATTTTGAAATACCGTTTCGAACCGGTTTTTTGACAGATTATTATCATAAAGACTTTGCAAAAAATGAGAAAATGACCCCCTGTAAGCCTCTGTCCGGTTTCTTATCCAGTCTCGTTGCTGGCGGTTGTTTTCAGGCTCCATCTCTCTGAACCGTGAATAATAGGTGTAAAAACCGGAAATGCCGGATCTGTTCCATTTGAATTCTACAAGGTCGATGTGCAATTCGTACCCCAGGGCTTTATTCGTGATATAGAGCGGCAGGAAAGAGGATGCAACCAGGTTTCCATCTTCATCCCGCTCTATATCCACAATCCATGGGTTAATAATTTTGGTGTCTGCTGAAAATTGTGTTGATCCGAGAAAGTGGCGTCGAAATTCATCAAAATTTTGTTGCCATTCACGGTTTGATGCCCTTACCTCGATAGCTTCCATTTGAATGGCTTCGGGTTCAAGTTCAATGTCGAATATGATTGTACCACCGCCACCCAACTGAACAGATATCATATGGGTTTTATAACCGATAAAACTGAAGACCAGCATATACTGACCATCAAGCTTTGTATCAAAACTGAATGTACCATCGTCAGCAGATACGGAACCAATAGTAGTTTGTGAGAGGTATACATGAACGCCGGGGATTGGTTCACCAGACTGTTTATCTGTAACACTGCCGCTTATGGTGCCTGGCTGGAAAGCGAACAAACATTCAGCATAAATGAATACCAGAAATAAAAGCAAATAAACATAAGCGAACGTTTTACCGCTCGCTGAAAGCTTGAATTCACAAAGTTTGATCAAATGATTATTCATGTATCAATATATTCATTGAAAAAAAATCGTCAAATTCTTTATGTAAACGCCGAATTTGCAACAGTTATTTCGGGAAAGTAACATAAAATAATATATAAGGATATTAGAGTATTTTATCTTTTAATAGAATTTCATATCTTACCTCCAGGTTATGGGTTATATCATTCATTGTTTCAGAGACATTTTTGAGCCAGAATTGATTAAGGACAAATTGGAATTGGAGAAACATACTACCAAAACCAATTAAATAATAAACAGCGCGGGTTGAAACCTGCGCTTTTTTTTATCGGTGATAGTTTTGTTGCCACTAAGGCGCCAAGACCCCATGATGGCGCAAGCGTCTCGTTTAACTGCGGGGCTTGTGACACCCGCTACCAGCTACATATTTACAAAAGGTATATAGTTTGCCTCTATAGGCGCTTTTTCCAAATGGACACCACCCAAAATCCCCCTTTCGAGAGACTGTAAAAAATGCCACGGAAACACGGAAAAGCACGGAATGTTCTTTAATTTTCCGTTTTTCTGTGGCAATAATCCGATCGGACGATATAGAGTGCTACACATTCCTGTAGCTGATAACTCTCGCCCATATCAGGTAAATAAAAATCCCAATCCCTGTCAATAGAAAAAAACGTCCTGAAAATATCAGGCCGGGTATTGAGGTAAAGAGATGACCCGATAAAATCATTACCAGTCCTGAATTAAAAAGAATAACCAGGATCCATGCGGGCAATTCTGGTCCGCGAATATCACTGCGAAGAAATCGAGGGAACATCCAGTAAGCGGTACCGATAACCAGTTGAACCATCCAGCCCCAGATTGCCATTTCAAAGTGAAGGGGCAGAAGAAGCCAGGTAGAAGGGTGAATTCCGTAAGCTTTATGTACCAGAAGTATTGCACCGGCTAATGTGCTAAGCAGAAGCCAGAGAAGCGATAATCGAATCAGGAAAACAGACTGTAACGGCATCATTCACTTCTCCTGGCGATTACCGGCCTGGTACGCACCCTTGGCCATATTTCTATCAAATAACTGATTATTGCCGAAATATGAAGAATAGCCGATACCAAAACCACAAGCAAAACAGCCTGGTTAGTTGTAAACAGGAGTAGAAAAGGCTCAACAGAAAATCGCAAAATTAACCCTGAGTTTAGCAGCCAAAATGCCAGGTGAGCAGGAATTGTTTCAGTTTTTTTCCTGTCTTTTCCGATACGGGGAAACATCCATATGGATACGCCCATAATGATTTGAGTGATCCATCCAACAACAATCATGTGCCAGTAAACCGGAAGGAGCAAAGCACCTGTATTTACAAATGGAAGCTCAGCCACAAAGGCCAGAATCATACCTAAAAAGAAGTAAATAATACCGGATTTTATAAAGAGTCGGCTTATTTTTGGCATTTTTGTCGAAATTATATTTCAGGCTCAATGCTAATTTATGTTAGTTTGGGATGCTGGATGCTGGATGCTGGATGCCGGTAACCTGCATCCTGTAACGCCGAAAACCCAATCTATAAAAAGTAACATAATTTCATTCATGAGTTAATCAATATCATTTAGTCAAATGCTTGGTTTGTGTTAAATATACAAGATACGACTCTGCTAAAGCCTTACCAGTTTAACGGCATAAGCGAGAATGACAAGCCCAATGAGCAGATTCACCCTTCCAACCCAGCTAGTTGCTTTCCGGTATCGGTTGGTTTTTACAGAACCCGGCTCTGATTCCATCAGCTTTATTGCTTTTGGCCCGAGCCAGAAATCGTGGATGCCGCTTATGATGAGTACCAGGGCAAAAAGGTGCAATTTTATAAGGAGGCGTCCTCCATATATGGTCTGCCAAAAATCGATAGAAAAAATTGTTTGATAGCTGAATCCCCGGCCAAGCAATGCAAGAAAACCCGTAATAATTAGCAGTGGAAAAATGAGCCAGCTTAACCTGCTGAACCGTGTACCCAATTCAGTAAAAAGAAGGGCTTTTTGAGAGGCAAGTTTTTTTCGGGTGGCCGGAACCAGAACAGCGGCTGTAAATAGCATACCACCAAGCCAAAAGCAGACAAAAATGAGATGAAAAAAAACAGACCACGAATACATCAGAAGATTCCGGTTAATCTATAAAGCCCCGGTTATACCCGGGTTTTTTTAGGAGTATATTTTCAGACAGTATCCTGAATATCGCAGACATCACTATGGCAAAAATTCTGGTACATACGATTATTTAAGTTATACAAGCTCTTCAGCTTTCTTGAATAAGATGTTATTTTCTAAATGAATATGGCGATGAAGATCCTGTTCAAAAGCTTCAAGGTTCTGGTAAAGGATGCGATATGTAGTACATGCATCGTATGGAGGAGTAAATTGATTACTCAGATCACTGATTTCTGCAATCAGGCTACCGGCACCCTCATGTTCACTAACCATAAGCGTGAGCTGCTTTTTTAGTTCATATATCTCGGTTTCTGATACTTTCTCACCACTTTTCCTCTTTTTCGAGATTTTTGATATGAGAGGGAAAACAACATCCTCTTCACTCTCAAGATGAGTCATCATTTCTAAGGTGAGCTCGGTAAATTTATGATAAATTTCAATATTCTCCGGATGTCTTTCTCCGTGTACTGATGCAACTTTATGTGAATATGCACCAATTTCATCTGTTTTTTGCCTTACAAATGAATGATGTTTCCGGATAATATAGTCTATGAGATAATCTGCTTCCCAGGCAAGGAAATTTTCATCAACTGCTGGTGAGTTCGAATCGAGCTTACTCAATTCAGAAAGTATTTCATCTACATAAATGTTTTTCTTATCACAAGCCTCTTGCAGTGAGATGCCGCCGCCACAACAGAAATCAATATTGAATTGTCTGAAAACGGATGCCGCATTAAAGTTTTTTGCCACGATTTCTCCGACTGAGGCCTCTGGCGTAATATTGAATTGGTTGTTATTCAATGACATGTTAAAATATTATTAAATTGAAAATTGAAAATTGAGTTCAAACTTACCGGTTGATTATGAATACTTTATAAAGATAAAAGACTATTTTATCTTTTACTAATATTTTATTACATTGCCCCAGCCAAAGTAATTCTTCCTGAACAATTCAGAAAATATCAGGAAGTGAGGCAATTCTTATACCTGATCGATCTCGATCGTGTTATCCTGCCTCCAAAAATATTTGATATACCGTCAAATTTTTGATATTCATGTATAACTGCCAGTTATTCAGATGCCCGGGCAGAACCGGAAACAAACGTACCCTTTCGCCATAACAAAACAGGGTGTATACAATTGCCGCGAAACTTGTTGAAAAGCCTGTACACCGCGGTATTCTTATCAGATAAAGTCCAATAATGTCTCACTAAATTCACAAACAAATGAAAAAGTATAAATTATTGATAGTATTAATTATTGCAGTCTTCATGTCTGTACTTGGCAACAGTAATGCCAATGCATGCCCGGCATGTAATGCATTGTATAAAATGCAAATCGAGAACGATCTAAAGGAAACGCTGATAGGCAAAGAGCTGATTGCAGCCATGGAAGCTCAGAAAAATCTGCCGCTTAATTTTGCCGAAGCTACAAGGCACCTGTTTACAGATGCTCCCGCAAATCAGGATCACGATTTTATAGAAATTATAAACCGTGATGCAGGACTCTCGATTCCGCAGACAAGTTATGTTGACCAGGATATAGAACCTGATGTAACTGTCACTATTACTCTCGATGAAGGCCTGGCCTATCTTGGAAATGGAGTGGTATACGATGGTTTCCGGACAAATGGAAAGGTACCGGGACCTACAATACGAGTAAAACAGGGCGATGTGGTTGAGATGATCGTAGAAAATACAGGTACTATCCCGCATGGCGCTTCCCTTCATGCCGCTTACACCCAAACATCAAAATACCTGGGCGAAATTCCGGCCGGGCAGTCTAGATCAATTAAATTCAGGGCTACCTATCCGGGTGTGTTTATGTATCATTGTGCGCCGGGTGGCCATGCGATACCCATGCACGTTCTGTTTGGCCAGTATGGCATGATGGTAGTTGAACCTGCTGAACAAAAATACAGGCTTGAGGAAGAGCTTGGACATGGCCCGGATCTTGAAATATTCCTGCTGCAACACGAATGGTATGCCAGTGGTAAAGATGCCGTTGATGGAAATCCGACATATATAACCTTTAATGGTGAAATTTTTCGGTATGTGAAGGACCCGATTACAGCAAAACCGGGAGATTATGTCAGGATTTACTTCATGAATATTGGCCCGAACCTGGTATCAACCTTTCATATTGTTGGCATAATATGGGATTTTGCATACTGGCAGGGACATCCTGAAGCAGTATTCCCCGGAGGCCAGACTGTAACGGCAGGCCCATCCGATTCATGGGTGGTTGAGTTCCGGGTTCCACCGGATGAAGGAGCATATACGATGCTATCACATGCTGTGGGGTCCACAAGCCGCGGAGCCATAGGATTGCTGGTGGCCGACCGTAACGCAGACACGCCAAAAACGGTACTTGCCGACGGCCCTTCTTATACCGAAGAAGAACTGGCAGCTTTTAAAGAAGAGGCTCACAGAGTGATGTCGCCATTCAGGGCCGGTTCACCGGATATTGACCCACCCGCAGTGTATGGGAATGAAACCAATGAGGTTACCGTAAAAATTATCGGCAATTCATATTACCCCAAAGTTCTCGAAATTACCCCGGGAACAACCGTAACATGGATTAATGAAGATGTATTCAGCTACCTGGCCGGTGAATTTTCAGGTATTCACAATGTGGTATCCACCGAGGGCCCGACCAATCTCAACTCCCCCATGCTTGCGCACGCAGAAAGCTGGAGCTATACTTTTGAGCAGGAGGGAGAATACACATACATCTGTACTCCGCACCCTTATATGGAAGGAAAAGTTACCGTAAGAAAAGCTGACAGAGACATTGATTTTGCCATGATCATGTGGCCAATGATACCGGCCCTGCTTGCATTGGGTTTTGCTATTGCGGCCTGGCGGAGAAAACCTGTTTAAAAATGACGAAATCAGGATAAGATACAGGGCAAAAGCCCAGGCCCTGTATTTGTCCTGACTCGTTGGCTGATGCCATATCATTCTTACAGTCAGTAATAGCTAAACCCATTCAAACAAACCATCAACTTACCGTCTTTTTAAGCTGAGGTATTAAGAAGCACCATAATCGCAAGGGTTTTGTTTAGCCCATGAACGCTTTTGTGTACAGCCTCATAAATTTGTATCCCCGCATAATAATCTCTGACTCCTCATCTATTATCAAGTCAATTTGATTCGGGATATGCTTATCTTACGCAGATGAAATATTTTAGGGGTATTACATATCCTGACGACTTACGAAGCCCGGCCTGTTCTCAGTCACCTGAGATACTCAATAGCATGAAAAACCCGGCTGAGAGTGCTTTCTTCGTTAATTTCTAACTTAACCAGTTAAGCCTGAGAATTCACCATGGAACTTGAAGGATTTATCACGAATACCATTATCGAACCATTCAGGATTCGTTCTGTTGAACCAATCCGATTTACAACCATGGAAGAGAGAAAAATCAAGCTGAAAGAAGCGGGTTATAATCCGTTTTTGTTGAAGGCCAGAGATGTACTGATTGATCTGCTCACCGATAGCGGCACCGGGGCAATGTCATCGGCACAGTGGTCGGGCATGATAGCCAGCGACGAATCGTATGCAGGTTCGGAATCATACTATAAATTTGAATCCGCAGTGCAGGATATCACCGGGTTTAAACATGTTATACCCACTCACCAGGGCAGGGCTGCAGAAAACATCCTTTTCACCACGATTGCCAAACAGGGAGATGTTATACCGAATAACACCCACTTCGATACCACCCGCGCACATGTGGAACACAACGGTGCTGAGGCTCTCGACCTTGTTATCGAAGAAGGGAAACAGCCACAGAAGATCCATCCTTTCAAAGGAAATATGGATACCGAAAAACTGGAACAAACCATTGCAGAGAGGGGAGCGGAGAATATTCCTGCAATCATGCTTACCGCAACGAACAACTCGGGAGGCGGACAGCCGGTGAGTATGAGAAATATTCGCGATGTATCAAAAATTGCACGAAAGCACGGAATCCCATTTTTTTTAGATGCCTGCCGGTTCGCTGAAAATTGCTGGTTTATTAAAACAAGGGAAGCCGGTTATGAAAATAAATCGCCCATTGAAATTGCCCGCAGGATGTTTAAATATGCTGATGGCTGCACGATGAGCGCCAAGAAAGACGGCATGTCAAATATCGGCGGATTTTTGGCTTTGAATGATGATGAACTGGCAAAAAAATGTCGAAGCCTCACCATACTGACCGAAGGGTTCCCTACATATGGAGGTATGGCCGGTTACGATATGGAGGCGGTTGCGATAGGGCTTTATGAAGCACTTGATGAAGGATATTTGCGATATCGAATCCGTTCAACCGCTTACCTGGGCGAAAAACTGCAATTCGCGGGTATTTCAATTGTTCAGCCCACCGGCGGCCATGCAGTTTATATTGATGCAAAAAGTATGCTTCCACATATTCCATCCCTGGAATACCCGGCATGGAGCCTCACCAATGCCCTCTATCTTATAGGCGGAATCCGGGCCGTGGAGATAGGCAGCGTTATGTTCGGCCTGCAGCCCGATGGCACCGAAAAACCGGCCGCGATGGAGCTGGTGCGCCTTGCAATACCACGCCGTGTATATACCCAAAGCCATGTAGATTACCTCGCTGAGGCGGTGATCCATACATACAGGCAGCGGAATCAGCTCAGGGGCTACAAAATAGTTTCTGAACCAACCGTTCTCAGGCATTTTTCAGCACAACTGGAACCAATATAATTTTGGATGTGGTTTTCGGGATCCGGCAACTGTTAGCGCATCTTGCTTGTTCCTGCTGGGCTTGTGCTCTTTACTATGGCACCACCCTCCGGCAATTCCCATCATTTACACCCCGCCAAGTTTGCCCGTCAGGTTACCCTGATCTCACATGTCATTATTAATTTCAATCCAGTAGCCATCGGGGTCGGTGAAATAGATCTGCTGAACCCCGTCGGGACGTATATTCCTTTCACCTACATTGCCGCCAAAATCTGAATACTCAACACCATGGGTTGTTATATGTTCGATAAACGAATCCAGGTCACTCACACTAAAGCAGAGATGGTTATAAATATTTTGCTCTGTCCGTTCTTCTGAGCCACGGATCACATGGAGTTGAGCCCCGCCTCCGATATCGAACCAGGCATGCATACCAACACCAAACGGTTCGGGAATCTGTTTGAGGCCGATCACATCCCGGTAAAATGCCTCACTTTCCTGAAGGTCGGTTACTGCAATGGCAATGTGGTTGATTTGAATGGTAAATTCAGCCTTTATTTCCTGTGCATATGTATTAGTGGATAGTAGTGTGAATAGCAGGATGATGAAAATTGGCAATTTCATAAGTAGTATTCAGTTAACGTTTATACTTGAGGCGTATAATGTAATGAATTTGAATTTTACATCATCAAAACAAAAATTAATTTCAATGCTATGCTTGGATTTGTGAATGAGATGCTGGATACTGGATGCTGGATGCTGGATGCTGGATGCTGGATGCTGGATGCTGGATGCTGGCAATCAGATCTTACATCAAAGAACGCGCATAGTATTTCTTACATCTTGTCGGTTTGATTTACGATTTACGATCTTTGATGTGCGATGTGCGATGTGCGATATGAACCAGCATCCAGTATTTTACCCATACAATGTAACAATCAAAAAGCCTCTACACCCGGCCGGTGAACACCGTACTGTTCGTCATACAAGCCCGCAATATTTAATACATCGTTCAATGAAAGCCGTGGAAGCCAAATCGGGGAGTCCACATTAAGGTCTTCAGCCAGGGTATTCCAGCCGAACATTGCCCTCACATCATTATACCAGGAATTGATTACACGAACCTCTGTTTCTGCTGCATTACGGTCAATAACATTACGGGAGGAATAGTACGTACCCCATTGCGCACTGATGTCAAAAGGAATCGAAAGATCCACATTATCCATGGCATCATATATAAACTCAGCTTCATCTTCCAAATCATCGAAACCCATTTTAATGTCAAATTCCATGTAATCGGCATTGGCATTTGCGGCAATCACATTGCTGTACAGTATCAGGTTATTGCTTCTTTTAGAATTGTCTATACCGAAATTATCATTGTACGAGAAGATACTGTTTGATATTTCGACGCGTGTAGAGCTTTCCAGCATAATACCACTGCCACCAAAAGACCCAAAAGGGGTATGTTTTTGGTTAAATACGCTGATATTATTTTCAAACTTGTAAAAGGGTATTTCGGTTCCGGTAAAACTTGTGCCAAGCCTGAATCCGGAGCCTGTGTTATTTGCGGCAACATTATTGCGAATTGTAAAATCAGCAGATTTTCCGCCAAAAAAACTGAAGACACCTTCTGTTGGAGCAAAGTTAATTGCGATGTTATTTTGAACAATAACGGTTGAATTGACTCCCGTTCGTATCGTAAGCGCACCACTTTCGGGGGTAGGTGTGTGGCTTGGGGTACCCTGGCGTACAATCAGCGATTCGGTTGTATCAGAATAATAATTTCGCGGGCCGTTATCGAAAATGATTCCATCAACAATAATTGTGTGTTCCGTTGGCTCACCCCTGGCCTCTTTTAAACGTGTTGCAAAATTACTTGTATCGATCGCAAGCCTTGTCTGGGTTTCAAAATTGTTGCTGTTATGTACTCCTGTGAAAATGGTTTGATATTGGCCCCAGGGATCACGGTCTGTAAAATCAGGGCTAAATCCTCCAATCACACTTACAGGGATATCAATGGCATCCACACCGCGATCGCCTCTGCCGGTGTA
>RECI01000264.1 GCA_007694095.1 Balneolaceae bacterium
CGGGGTTAAGAATTCTGGCGATTCTACATCATCAGGGTCTTAATAAAATGAGCCGGGTCACTCGTTGATTCCGGCTCTTTTTTTAAAACTGGAACTGGAAAAGCCCGCCTGCACCGTATTTCGGGTCTTCGTCTGTATCATATTGCGCCCAAAGGTTTACCCGGAAACTGATGAGCCGTGTTACCTGGTGGTTCCATCCGAGTGTAAAGAGGTCGGAAGTATCGCCGCGCAGGTCGAAATCAAGTTTGTCCCATCGTATAAGTAACTGATCATTTTCAGAGGTATTGGCGCCGAGGGTACCGTAAAAACCGGTGATGGTTTCTTCCTGTCCGCCAAAATTTTGAGCATTAAATCGTGTTTGGAGGAACTCAAATGTTCCAAAAAAGAACCGGCTGCTGAATTCAGCAAAAGGCCCGTAAAGGGAACGGTTACCTAGGGATACAAGGCCGGTATTTCCTACCGCTGCATTTCTTGTCTGATTTAATGCTCCCGAAAATCCGAAAATCATATGGGAATTTTCCATCTCAGCACGATAGGAGAGGCGGCCCGTGTACATAAACCGGTTGTCATTAGAACGGGATAAGCCAGTACCGTTGTACATGCCAAATGCATAAATTAGATTGCCCGGTGTGCCTGAAACCGTGACCCCGATTTCCCTGGAATTCATCATGGTGCGAACCTGACGTGCCCGGTTTATGAAATCTGTGTTGCCGGGATTTGGATCCAGATCGCGGCTGGTGTATGGCTTGTAAGCCCCTGCTACAATCCGGAAATGATCGGATGCAGCATAACCAACCTGGGCATCAAGGATGCTCACCTGCCTGCGAAAATCAACCTGGAAACGGTAAAGGTAATTCCGGTCAACCCGCCCACGTACATCCAGCCTGGTGGCGCCCATGTCGAACAGCCTGCCTCCTTTAAAATCATCATCCCGGAATGAAAAAATGGCTTCCGATTGTAATAGTATTCCAACACTAAAAATATCACTCTTCAGCCTTTCCGTAAGCCTGTCGGCCATTGGTTCGGCATCCTGGGCTGTGATTAATACTGGAATGCATAGGATGAACAGGGCTCCTTTTAAGGCAGCTTTTAATGTAAATTTCATGAACTCCAAAGGTTAAGGTTAAGCAGAAGGATCAATAACAACTAAAAAGCCGGAGGGATTGTCCCGGCTTAAATAGATTATATCTGAATGTTGCCGTACTTTAAACAGTGAGAAAATAGTAAACCCCGGAAGAAGATAAAATTTTATGGGCACGATTAAGTTTGGCACCGATGGATGGCGTGCTGTGATTGCAAATGACTACACATTTGAAAATGTAAACAAAGTTGCACAGGCAACTGCAAAATGGATTATAAATACCGGTAGTTCAGAAAACGGTGTGGTTATTGGATATGACACGCGTTTTCTGAGCCGTGAATTTGCTGAACACGCGGCATCGGTGTTTGCAGAAATGGAGCTGCCGGTGCGTATTGCATCCCGTATTTCAGCTACCCCTGCGGTGAGCTGGGCTGCCGAACATTTTGATGCTGTGGGTATTGTGATAACCGCAAGCCATAACCCGCCGGAGTATAATGGCTTCAAAATAAAAGCGCCATACGGCGGCTCGGCTTTGCCGGAGCAAATCGCCCGGGTGGAAGAAGAGTTGCTAAAAATAACCGCATCGCTGCCGATTCGGCCGTTTCAAAACTATTTACGGGCAGGGATGATACGTGAAATTGATTTTGTATCGGGATACCTGGACATTTTACGTGAACGTATTGACCTTGAAGCTATCAGGAACAGCGGAATCCGGGTGGCACATGATCCCATGTTTGGTGCAGGAAGCGGGTTGATCCGTGAATTGCTGGGCGATGACGTTATCGAGATAAATGGGGATCGGAACCCGCTTTTTGGAGGAACAGCACCGGAGCCAATAGAAGAAAAGCTTGATAAACTGGCCAAAACGGTCATAACGAACAAATGTGCAATCGGCCTGGCGAACGACGGTGATGCCGATCGCATAGGAATGGTAAATGAAAAGGGTGAATTTGTAAGTTCTCACCAGATACTGAGCCTTCTTGTAAAATATCTGCACATTGAGAAAAGCTTGACCGGTACTATTGTTAAAACGTTTTCCACCACCGACATGCTCGATAAACAGGCCGCTGCCTATGGACTGCCCATTGTGGTTACACCGATTGGATTCAAATATATTGCTGAAAAAATTATGAACGGTGATATCCTGGCAGGTGGGGAGGAGTCCGGGGGGCTTGCTGTAAAAGGTCACCTGCCTGAGCGTGATGGAATCTACATCGGGCTGCTAATTACCGAGATGATGGTAAAATCGGGCAAAAAACTCAGTGAATTGGTGCAGGAGCTTTTTGATGAATTTGGCCCGCATCAATATTACCGGAATGATATTCTCACCGAAGAACGGAAAAAAAATGCGATGGCGTCATTTTGCCGCAGCAGGCGATTAAAAGAAATTTCCGGTAAGAAAGTGGTAGAGTGGGATCATAAAGACGGTGTTAAGCATATTCTTGAAAATGGATCCTGGCTGCTGGTGCGTGAATCGGGAACTGAACCGGTACTGCGGATTTATTCCGAAGCCTCCACACGCGAAGAAGCACAGGAACTGGTGGAGGCCGTCACTGCAAAAGTAGACGACCCGTCAATATTTAGTGCGACCTAGCGAAGCGACCTGACAGAGTGGTCCGGTGCTTTTCCGGACCTCCTGTCAGAGTCGCGGGTTCTTGTTTCGAAGGTTGTTTGAACAGAAGGAATCCTGAGGAGGCAGGAGTTGAAAATATGGTGTACTCTCAGAGTCGCGGGTTGCTGTTTCGAAGGGATTTGTCATTGGATCACAACTCTGACAGGAGGCCCGGAAAAGCACCGGCCCACTCTGTCAGGTTGTTTGAACAGGAGGCCCGGAAAAGCACCGGCCCACTCTGTCAGGTTGTTGATTTAGGCTGCAAAACACATATTGACAGGTTTTTTTAAGATATCTTCAGTTATAAATTCTCTAAAATCATGTAAAATACCCGATGGCACATTCTCATGATCACGGCCCATACCAATCCTGGCTTACAGCAGCCTGTGCCATTACCCTCGCGCTCGGTGCTGTTGCCGAATTCACCGGGTTGCTTCCGGATCAGATAGCTATATGGCTTTACATAATATCCTATATCACCGGTGGCTATTTCGGGTTTATCGAAACAGTACACCATCTTCGTGAAGGTGAACTGAATATCGATTTTTTGATGATATCCGCAGCACTGGGTGCTGCGGTTTTAGGTCAGTGGGTAGAAGGTGCCACCCTTCTTTTTCTATTTTCCCTTAGCGGCTCGCTCGAGGGTTATGCCCTGGATAAAAGCCGGCATGCCATCCATTCGCTGCTGAAACTAAGGCCTGGTGAAGGTCTGCGGCGGAATCCTGACGGCACGGAAGAGTACGTTCCGGTGGAAGAGCTCAAGATTGACGACATCGTGATTGTAAAGCCCGGTGAGCATATCCCTGTTGACGGAAAGGTGGTTAAAGGTCAAACCACCGTAGACCAGGCAACAATTACAGGTGAAAGTATCCCGGTTGCCAAAGAAGCGGGAGACAACGTTTTTGCAGCTACCCTGAACGAAAACGGTGTGATAGAGGTGGCTGTAACCAAAACCGCCAAAGATACAACCGTGGCCAAAATTATCGGGCTAGTGGAGAAGGCTCAGAAAAACAAAGCCAAAACCCAAAGATTTCTGGACGAATTTGAACCGCGATATGCCATATCTGTAATCATTACTGTAGTTGTACTGATATTTGTTCCGTGGCTGCTGATGGGACACGATTTCGACTCTACGTTCTACCGGGCCATCACGGTACTTGTAGTCGCTTCACCGTGCGCGTTGATTATCAGTACACCGGCATCCATAATTTCTGCTATAGCCAATGGGGCGAAAAACGGCATCTTATTCAAAGGCGGTGCATATGTAGAACAGGCTGTTGAAATCGACACGATCGCGTTTGATAAAACCGGGACTCTTACCAAAGGTATGCCGGCTGTGATCGACATCTTTGCCTTCGATACAGTTAATAAATCTTTTACCGGTAATCGGGAGGGTACTGAACGACTTATCTCTCTGGCTGCTGGTTGTGAACTTCATTCCGAACACCATCTTGCAAAAGCCATCATCGGAAAATGTGCTGACATGAATGCCGAACCTGCTGTTGTTCAGAATATGCAGGCGTTGCCCGGTCGCGGGGTTGAAGCGCAGTTTGAAGGGAAAATAGTAAAGGTTGGAAATGAAAAAATGTTTAAGGATGTGATCGCTGACTGGAATCCGGAAATTGCCGAAAAAGCGGCAGGGTTCAGAAAAGAGGGTAAAACCGTGGTTTTTGTCAGTGTTGAAAACCGGCCTGTCGGTATCATCACCCTGGCTGACCAGATTCGTGTTCAGTCAAAAGAAACCATTTCAGTATTAAAAAAAATGGGGATAAAAAATATTGTAATGCTTACCGGTGATAACCGGGAAGTTGCCCAAACCATAGCCGATAAACTTGGTATTGACGACGTTTATGCCGATCTGCTGCCTGAAGAAAAAGTGAAAATCATCGATAAACTGAAACAGATGGGAACCGTTGCCATGGTGGGCGATGGTGTGAATGACGCCCCTGCACTGGCAACAAGTGATCTTGGTATAGCAATGGGTGCAGCCGGAACCGATGTTGCACTTGAAACGGCGGATGTGGTACTGATGGGTGACGATCTCTCCCGTTTGCCGTATCTGTTTAAACTATCAAGGAAATCAAAAAAGGTGGTTTGGCAAAATATTATTTTCAGTATGGCCGTAATCCTGATGCTCATTGCCGGAGTATTCCTGGTTGATTTACCCCTTACTCTCGGTGTTATTGGCCATGAAGGAAGTACACTGCTTGTAGTTTTGAATGGTTTAAGGCTTCTGAAGTAATGATTTGATTATGTGTGCCATGTGACTTGCCTGGCACGGTTGATGGATTATTTGAAATCGAAATAATCAAGCCTGCAAGCGTGGCGGCAAATGTGGTCTAAGTGGCTGTGATATCACATTAATTTAAACTTCAAATTCAGATGCCGTTAAAAAAACTTTATAATAAGATATTTTCTTAAATCCATAATCAATCATCAATTAATACGATCCTCTTTTTCAGCTTTTTGTAGCGGAAAGATCGTTAATGATAAGCAAACATATTATTCATATTACTGAAGAAGGATTGGTAAAAATACATTGTATTAAAGATTAGCAGAATTTTTATGGAAAAATTCATTTACCTGATTCTGGCACATAAAAACCCAAAACAATTATATCGATTGATTCATAAGTTGAACGATGAATGTTCACATTTTTATGTTCATTTAGATAAGAAAACAAACATCGATTCATTTTCTAAGTTAATTGATTTAAACAATGTAAATTTTATTAAAGAAAGGATAGAATGTATATGGGGTGATATCAGTCTGGTCTTTGCATCTCTTAATTTAATTGAAGCTGCTTTAAAAAACCATGCAATGGGAATGTGCATTTTACTAAGTGGCCAGGATTATCCTATTAAGGATAAAGAAAAAATTCAAATGTACCTTGAACGTAATATCAATAAAACATTTATAGATAACAGAATAGCGAGTGAATTATGGGATTCATTTAAAAAAAGGAGTGAGTACTACAGATTTAATATTTCAAGCAAAAAAGGAGATTTTGTATTACTCAAGGGATTAAATAAAAAATCAGTATATCATCTGTTAAAAAGAAACATCACTTTTTTTGATTTTTTAAGAATACAAAAAAAAAGAAAGCTCAACATAGATATGGAGTTTTGTGGTGGTTCTCAGTGGTGGGCCATGAATATTAATATGTTAAATAAAATCTATACCTTTGTAAATGATAATAAATCCAATCTTTTTAAATATTTTCAACATTCACATTGTTCGGATGAGTTCTTCTTCCATTCTATCATCAACCATTTGAGTAAAGTTGATACGTCAATTAAAATAGAAAAATCAATATGTTATGCCAATTGGAGTAGAAAAAAGGCTAATGAGCGTCCGGTTACATTCAGAACTGAAGATTTAGATGAATTATTTAGACAACCTGATTATAAATTGTTTGCACGAAAATTTGATATAGAAATGGATGAAAAAATTCTTGATCTGATAGACGAACTCATTCACTAAAAGAAGTTAGTTATGTATCAATCAGGGCAAATACAATCTGAAATCTCAAAACCTGTGAGGCACCGGAATTTTAGTTCCGAAAAGGCATGCTGGATTTAATCTTTTTTAATAGACCTGATTACCGGCATAAGTTACACCCTCCCAAAAAGCCGGGTTACAGGTCACTCTATTTGAGATGGATAGGTGTTACAGCTTTGCCGATAAGTCAAGTTCTTAATCACTGCGGCACCCTTTTCGTGCACTTTATTTCAGCAGGCTGCCTTATATTACAGGGAAAAAAATTGTCAAATATACGCTACTGAATTATAAAAACGTTTTCAGGAAGTTAATCAGACAGCTTTTTCTTACTCATTTATACAAATTTCAATATTTATTTCTAATAATTTTCAAATAGAAAAGATGTTTATAGCCAAATTACCAACCCGCACACTGTACCTGTCGGCTATTTTTTTGATTACCTTTTTTCCCGTTCAGATACAAGCCCAGGCACTCCAGGAATACCAAAGTCTGCAGCATGCACTATTTAGCGCCGGTCAGTTAGTAGGAGAACGGGGCCCGCAAAATGTTACGTGGATTGAGGGTGGTGAACGTTTTTCATATATGGAATACAACCACTCGCTGCAAACCAACGAAATACGTGTTTATGACCCGGCCACTGGCGATGATACCATTATTTTTCGAAATATAGACCACACCTATCCTGATAGTGATGATCCGTTTCATTTCCGGTCTTTTCAATGGTCGCAGGATTTCAGGTATCTCGTTTTTCAAAGTGATTTCAGACCCATTTACCGGTATTCCGGAGATGCGAATTATTTCTACTATTCCATAGAGAACGGGACACTGGAAATGATTGCGGAAGATGCTTTTACAGCAGAACTATCACCTGACGGCCAAAAAGTGGCCTATCACAGGGCAGGTGAACTCTATGTTTTTGAACTCAATACAGGAACGGAAATACAGCTTACGTTTGATGGCAAGGAGAATTTCTACAATGGTCGTTTTGGCTGGGTTTATGAAGAAGAGTTTGGACAGGTTCAGGCATGGAAATGGTCGCACGACAGCCAATACATTGCATATTGGCAAAGTGATGAGCGCCATGTGAAACGATTTGTTTCAACCGATTACGAGGGTAATTATCCCGTTTATACAGATATTCCTTACCCAAAAGTTGGTGAAGAAAACCCGCATGTACGAATTGGAGTGGTTGATGTTCAAACCGGCCAAAATCGCTGGATGAACCTTGAATTGAATGATGACCTTGTACCGCGTATCTACTGGACAAGCAATTCCGGCGAACTGGCCGTTGTTAAAATGAACCGTATCCAGAATCATCTTGAGCTCTATTTTTTTGATATAACTACCGGAGAAGGGAGGCTTGTGATGGAGGAAACATCTGGGCACGGCTGGATAGATGTATTTGACTTTTTTGCCGGTATTGATGATCACTTTTTCTTTCCTGTTGACAGGCAGGAATTTTTATGGATCTCGGACAGGAACGGTTTTAAACATTTATACCGGTACTCTTATGATGGCAGCTTGCTTAACCAGGTTACGGATGGGGAGTGGCAGGTAACCAATGTTTTTGCGGTGAATTCAGAGCAGGAAAGAATATATTATGAATCCACCGAAGTAAGTCCGCTCGAACGGCACCTCTACTCAATCGGGTTCGACGGCTCCGGAAAAACCCGTTACAGCAAGCATCCCGGCCGTCATTCTTTCGATATGGGGCCGGATGGGCGGTATTACCTTAACCGCTGGTCGAATACAGAGACGCCAACACAGGTTGAGTTATGGACAACTGAAAATGGCGGGGAAATGCTTGTGAAACTTGTTGACAATGAAGGGGTGAGACAATATATCAACAGATATGCATATAGCCCAAGAGAGCTGTTTCGTTTCGAAACATCAGATGAACAGAAGCTTGACGGTTACCTGATAAAACCACCGGACTTTGATCCTAATGAGAAATATCCTCTCATTTTAATGATATATGGAGGCCCTAGTGCGCAAGGTGTGTACAATGAGTTCGATACCAATGCCTGGGCACAATATCTGGCTCAGCAAGGATATGTGATTGCCAATGTAAATAACCGGGGAAGCGGTGGCTACGGTCGTGATTTTGAAAAAACGGTGTACCTGAACCTTGGTATCAACGAAGCGCGGGACTTTGCGGAGACAGCAAAGTACCTGGGTTCTTATGACTGGATCGACGAAAAACGGATGGCTATTCGCGGTCACAGTTACGGCGGCTATATGGCTGCACTTACGATGGTTCTGCATCCGGGCATATTTAAAGCAGGTATAGTGGGGGCTCCTGTATGTGACTGGAGACTCTACGACACGATCTACACCGAACGATACATGGGCCTTCTTGAAGAAAACTATGAAAACTATGTCAGTACTTCAGTTATGGCACATGCCAGCCGACTGCAGGGAAATCTTTTTGTGGCACACTCCTCAATGGATGAAAATGTGCACATTCAAAACACCATGCAAATGATCACCGCTTTCACAAATGCCGGAAAAGATGTGAATCTGCGAATTTATCCGCTCGGCACACACGGAGTGGCATACAATCAGCAGAGCTACATACTGCTTCACCAGGCATATACCAATTTTTTGAACAGGCATTTGAAGTAATAACTCAATTTTAGTGTCATTAAATTGAAATTCTGACCAAAATGGCAAAAATTTCAAAATTCAAGCACCAAATTTCAAACATTTTCTACCCACAATTTAGGTCTCGATGCTCCGAATAAGTCAGATAATAAATGATGCCAACATTGTGGAATTTGTGTATTACCCCGAAGGGATCACTTTGTGGGAAATTTGTTAACAAGCCAGTTCCGATATTTCTGTCGCGGTTCAAAAAATGAGCTGATTTATCCGGGTTAGGTGCATTAAATATTGATGACAGAAAGGGGTGAGTTATTTACAGTGTTGGTAATTTTTATAAGATGGTTTTGATATACCTGAGATCAACCGTTGTGTTTAATACCATTTTCATATTTTGTGGTAAAACTGTTCTCTCCTTCCGATGACCCGATCAGGATAATTTCCTGGTTCAATTGCAGTTTCCTGGTTGGTTCCGGGCTCACTACCATTCCATCATCTTTGCATTTGATGGCTACTACCGTACAACCGGTTTCATGACGGATATTCGATTCAATCAGACTTTTATTGGCCAGTTTATGGTTTACTTTGTGATTGAAAATATTGAGGCCTTCAGCAAGTATAAGCACGTCCTGCCCTTCCAGGATATTAAATATGGAATTAGCTCCCATGGAAGCATAAGACATCACAAAATCGGCACCGGCACGGTGCATCGTATTCACATTTTTGTCGTAATTGGTACGGCTGATGATCTGCATATTCGGGCTTAACTTTCTGCAATAGATGGTGAGGTAAATATTTATATCATCATCATGGGTAGTTATGAGTACAGTATGGGCTTCTTCAAGCCCGGCTTTTTTAAGAACTTCATGATCAGCAGCATCTCCCAGCACATATTTATTTTCATCCAAAATGCGTGTCGGGTTCTTGTCAACGATGCGGTAATCGATATGCCGTTCCTGCAGTGATTTTGCAGCAGCCCTGCCTACCCTTCCGGCACCAATGATGATTACAGGACTGTCGGAAACGTGGTAGATGCTCACCAGCTCATCGTAATTGCGAAGCTGCTCCACCGATCCGGCAAGAACCAGTACGGTTCGTTCTGTAATAACGGTATCGGGAAGTGGCTGTAAAAATTTCCCACGTTCCCAGATCCCTACAACGGAAACACCGGTAATTTCCCTGAGCCTGCTTTCAATCAGGGTTTTGCCAATAAGTGGTGTTTCCTGTGCAGTGGCCTCGCCGATTACCAGTTCATCGATATGGCCGATCACATGAACCCTTGCATTGCCGCCAAGGGTGCGCCGGGCAAGGGAGCGGCCAAGGATTTCACCAAGCTGGATAACATTGTCGGCACCTGCAAGCTGAAGGATATCCACCGAGTCGGAATAAGCAGCAGTTGCCACTACTTTCACACTCGGATTAAATTCTTTTACAGTAAAGGTAACATTGGTATTTACCGTATCGGGGCCTGCAGCAACAATCATTCTGGCTTTTTGGATACATATTTTGCTGTAGGTGTCATAATCGGTGGGGTCGAGGTTCACCACATTGTAGTCGTGATCAGAAAGGTCAATCGCTTTCTGCAGGTCGGGTTCAAGTATGGCATATCCGATTTTGTAGGCATTCAGCTTTTTTATCAACGCTTCCGTTACGGTATTGAGTTCTGTGATGATCACATGGCCCTCAGCCTGCTCAAGCTGCTTGGGGGCTTTTGCCTGGTTCATTGCATGAATCCAGGGGGCATAAAAAAATTCAATAAATGTAAACGGAAGCATAACCAGCAAAAACAATACACCGGATAAGATTACAATCATTGAAAATGCCTTTCCAATGTCAGTCACAAAAACGATGTCGCCGAATCCCAGTGTGGACATGGTTACCAGCGTCCAGTAAAAGCCAGTTAACCAGGAAAATTCCATCCCTTCATACCGGGCTACGAAGTGGAACATTATGCTGTAAAATGAATAAACCAATATAAGGCCGACAACAAACTTTAACAGCTTTTTTATATTGGTTTGAGTACGCCTGCTGGCAAGAAAAAAGGATAATTGCGAGGAAAAAAATTTCACTGAACTATGAATTTAAGTGCGGGAGTCTATCTTGATCTGAATTAACAGGATTGCTAACCGTGATGATGTCAGGTAAACATTTTCGGCATGCATGTTCGTAAAAGGCATGAGATAATCTTAAAAAGTCAAGTAAGTTAACTAATTTATTTGTCTTTTTGAATAATTACCGGATTACTGAATGTTGTTCAGAATGATTTGTTTGCTCCTGATTACCTTTATGAATTGTTTTACAGTTTTGTATACGGTTTCATTGGAAATTCACCACGCGAAATGGTTACTTTGTTGATCTGAACCATAAACATGATTATATCATATTGTAAGTGTATCGCTACTTATTAACGCTTTTTATTATACTATTGGTAGTGCCGGATGAACTTGCAGCTCAAAGCCAGTCAAGGCTTCGTCCAATTCCGAATGTGTATCTCGACTGTAATAACTGTGATATCACGTTTATCCGCTCAAATATCACATTTGTGAATTATGTGCGAGACCAGGGGGATGCTAACATTTACCTGCTGATACAAGACCAGAGAACGGCCGGCGGCGGACGTGAATTTACACTGATCTTTTCAGACATTAATGTTGCCAAATCCAGAAGCGATACGCTTAGATATATCTCATCAAGCACTGAATCGAATGATGAGCGCAGGCGAGGGCTGAACCGGTTTATTAAAATTGGCCTGATACCGTTTGTAACCAATACTGTAGCGGTGAATTCACTCGATATCGTATATGAAGCCACGGCAGAAACTGAAAGGGAAGAGGAAGAAATCGTAGATCCCTGGAACAGCTGGGTTTTTGACGTAACCCTCAGGTCGAATATGTGGGGCCAGCAGGGAGAATTTAACTTTGGCCTTTTCAGCGGGCTGGAAGCGGAACGTACTACGCATACCTGGAAATTGAGGGCACGAACTCAGGGTGAAATCCGGCGCAGGAATGTGGAACTCACAGACCGTACACTTCGCGTGAACCGTGATTGGGGCAGTTATTGGGGTATGGCAGCTTACAGCCTGAGTGATCATTTTTCTCTTGGTATGTATTCAGGGGTAAGTTTTAACAGGGTGAATAATATTGCCCTGAGCGCATATGTGGCACCGGGAATTGAGTACAATTTTTTTCCATATGACGAATTTCAATCCCGCAGATTTCTTGTGCAATACCAGGTAATACCCAATTACCGTAATTACTTTAATACAACAGTTTTTCTGAAAGATTCCGAATTTTTACTTTCGCATGATCTGTCAACCCGCCTGAGGTACGATCAAAGGTGGGGTCGTGTGGATATCCAGGTTTCGGGCAGGCACTATTTTCATGACAGTTCCATTTATCGCATTCAATTTAACCCTGCTTTAAATGTTCGGGTTATGCGGGGATTATCAATCAGTATGTCGGGTAATTACCAGATTATCAGAGATCAGCTTTCACTTCAATTGCCATCAAATGTAGACCCGAACGATCCGGCATCCATTATAGCGGGTGTTCAAAGGCCAACTTCCTACAGCTATTCCTTTTCATTTGGGTTGTCATATACATTTGGTTCCATTTATAACAACATTGTAAACCCCCGGTTCTGATAACTCATCTGTTCATTGTAACGGTTTATTGATTTCCTCAGGATGTTCGTATCTTTGGTTGTTATGGAAAAAACCCGGCAGGCAATAAAAAAAACAGATCTTAAATCTCTCACAAAAACAGGGCTGTCCGAATATCTGGCATCACTTGGTTTGAAAAGCTATCGCAGCGACCAAGTGTTCCAATGGCTTTATCAAAAAGGGGCTGCCTCGTTTGATGAAATGACCAATCTTTCTAAACAGCTGCGCTCTGAACTGCAAGATATTGCCGACATCAGAACTGCAAGTGAATTCAGCAGGCAGGAGTCGATAGATGGTACTGTCAAATTTTTATTTAAACTGGATGATCCCGGTGAATTCAAAGTTGAAGCTGTACTGATTCCGGATTTTAGTGATGATGGTACTGCAAACCGGATCACGGTTTGTGTGTCATCGCAGGTGGGGTGTATGTTCGGATGCTCGTTTTGCGCTACGGGTAAAATGGGGTATTTCCGCAGCCTTACACACGGAGAAATTGTAGACCAGGTATACGCGATCAACCGGTTATCTGAGGAGAGGTATGGGAAAAAAATTACAAATATCGTCTATATGGGCATGGGTGAACCGTTGCATAACTATAAAGCGGTTATGGAATCTGTTCGGATACTTTCTGATCCGATGGGCCTTGATATAGCCCAAAGGAGAATAACCGTATCTACAGTAGGGCTTGCAAGGCAAATCAAACAAATGGCAGAAGAAAATCTGGGTGTCAATCTTGCCATTTCCCTTCATGCGGCAGATGATGAAAAGCGAAACAATATCATGCCCATTAATGAGTCGTTGAACCTTGAGACACTTGAGGAAGCGGTGAGGTACTATTATTACAAAACCGATAAGCCGCTTACATATGAGTACCTTTTGTTTGATGAATTTAATGACACTGAACAGGATGCGAAGAACCTGGTGAAAATTGCGCGATGGGTTCCTTCGAAAGTGAATATCATCATGTATAATAATGTTGCCGGGGTAACCCTAAAGAGAGTGCGTGAAGATAGGCTAAACCGGTTTATGAAAATCCTTGTAAAACATTCAGTTACAGCTACCGTTCGCCGGAGCAGGGGTGATGATATCGACGCAGGATGCGGCCAGCTCGCCATCCGTGAAGGCTCCGAACGCGGAAAAAGCATTGCCTGAAAAGGCAGGTTTTTTGGGTAGGATTCAAATACAATCCTCCTTCTCGTCTGCCGGCTGTTTTTGCCGGCTGACGAATACGTCGTGTGGATCTCATAACACAACCTGAATCGTCAGAAGTTGTTTCGCTGTTGAACCTGAAACCTGTTTTGTGAGCGATATGATTGTTTAAAAAAAAATACTATTAAATATCAACAATTTAACAATCCAGACATTCTGATTTGGGTCATGCATTGCACAAAAACAAAAAAAAGCAGACGGCAGGCGATGATTGTAAGTAACCAGGAACGTACACATCTGTTTCGCTGTCGAACCGGAATTCGTCAGCCGGCAAAAACAGCCGGCAGACGAGGGAGTCAGGACTCCATCTTCGCTTCAGGATCTTTACCGTAATATTTCAGGATTCCGTATAAAATGAGCAGTCCCACTATGATGCTCCAGACAGGATGGATCCAATCAAACGCTGCAGGAATTTCTCCGACGATGAGTGCTACGAAAGCCACAACCAGT
This sequence comes from Balneolaceae bacterium, assembly GCA_007694095.1. Lineage (GTDB taxonomy): Bacteria > Bacteroidota > Rhodothermia > Balneolales > Balneolaceae > Rhodohalobacter. The sequence continues at coordinate 14,116 of RECI01000264.1, forward strand.
GCGTAAGGCAGCTGGGTACGGACGTGGTCAATGAGGTCGCATGCTGAGGACATAGAGCTGAGTACAGTAGTATCGGAAATGGGTGAGCAATGGTCACCGAATACGGCGCCTGCCATCACCGAACTTACGGAACCAAGTAAAATGCCGTAGTGCTCGCCACCGGCAAAACCCACTCCGGCTCCCATTGCAACTGCAAGCGGTATTACAACCGGGAAGAGTATGGCCATGGTGCCCCATGAAGTTCCGGTAGAAAATGCCGTAACTGCGGCAATGAAAAATACAAGTCCTGGCAAAAGAGCAATGGGTAACGAGTCTTCCAGGAGTGAGGCCAGATATGTGCCGGTACCTACTTCTCCCGTAATTCCGCCCAGTCCCCACGCCAAAACTAAAATGATAATGGCCATCAGCATCGACTGCATTCCGCCAATCCATGATTCCAGGGCCTGGTTCATAGTTAAAATCCGCTGGCCTACAGAGAGCCCGATCACAACCACGCACCCGGCGAATGAAGCCCAGAGAAGTGCAGCAAATGGATCGGCATTCCCGATTATGTTTGTGATACCCCGCTGCCCCGTTTCAAGGCCTGCTGAACCGGTAGTGTATAATCCCCATAAAGCGACACCAATCACGGCAAATACCGGTAAAGCCGAATTGTACCAGCGCCGGGGTTTGTCTTTAATTGGCTGCAGTGATTCCAGGCTGGTGTCGGAAGCTGGCATGGAACCCGGCCGGATAACGCCACCGCCGGTAAAAGCCCTGCGCTCGGCAACCAGCATCGGACCGAATTCTTTTTTCATGATGATGGTCATCAATACAAATGCCAGCGCAAGAATGGGATAAAAGAGATATGGCATCGAGTGGAGGAAGATGGTAAATGCATTATCGGCCCCGGCTTGTAATTGCGCGGCGAGAGCCGGGTCGGTCGTGGTTTCTGCAAGAGATGAAAGAGAATTCTGGATTTGTGTGATTTCAAATCCAATCCATGTAGTAATTACCGCACTTACAGCCAGCGGTGCCGCTGTGGAATCCACAATATAGGCAAGTTTTTCCCGGGAAATATTCAACCTGTCGGTCATAGGCCGAAGTGCATTACCGCGAATCAGCGTATTGGCATAGTCATCAAAAAAAATGAAAAGTGCTGAGAGCCATGAAAAGAGTTGGCCCTTCTTTCGTGTGTTGGCAAATCTTTCAAGTACATCCACGATACCCTGGTTTCCTCCGCTTCTCGACATCACGCCAACCATGCCACCAAGGAAGAGGCTGAAGACGATGATTGCGATATGGTCGGCATCCACCAAGGAATCTATCATAACCTGTAATGTATGCGCGGTACCCGCAAAAGGGTTGAATCCAACCATTAACAGGGCTCCAACCCAAATTCCGGCAAAAAGTGACAATACCACTTCGCGGGTGATAAGTGCCAGGCCTATAGCCACAAGCGGTGGAATGAGGCTGACCCATGTACCATAAAAACCGGTTGATCCGGTGCCGTTTTCTGAAAAAGCGAACAAGTCAAACCATCCTGCGATAAAGAAAATCAGAGATAACAGAAATGCAGTGATGAAATATTTTTTCATAGTTCAGTAATTTTCACACAAATTTATAGCTTGAAAAATATTCACCTGAAAATACAAGCATTGAGAATAAATACAACCGGAAAATTTTCGTATATCCGAAAAGCCGGGATGGTAATGGGAATTGGGATTTCAAACAGATGTCTGAATGCCGTATTTTGATTTGAATCAATACAATTTTTCCAAATATCCATCATTATTTGACAACGGGAAACAAAGTACATCGCAAGCATACCCAGCGAAGAAATGAACTGGTTGAAATTCTCCGAAGCAAGGGTATACGGGATGAACGTGTTCTGATGGCGGTCCAGGCAATACCGCGTCATATTTTTGTAGATACAGCCCTTGAAAACCGGGCGTATGAAGATTCAGCGCTCCCAATAAGCTGTGGCCAGACAATTTCTCAGCCCTACACGGTAGCAGCTCAAACCGAACTTTTGGAAGTAAAAAAAGGAGCGAAAGTACTGGAGATTGGCACCGGCTCGGGATACCAGGCAGCCATTTTGTGCCATATGGGGGCAGATGTATACAGTGTGGAACGGCACGAAGAACTCTATCACAAAGCAAAAAAAATGCTGCACGATCTGGGCTATCGTGCCAGCCTTAAACTTGGTGATGGTACACTTGGCTGGAGTGCATACGCTCCATACGACGGTATCGTGGTAACCGCCGGCGCCCCTGTAGTACCGGATGACCTCATCAAACAATTGAATATTGGAGGACGCCTGGTGGTACCCGTAGGTAGCCAGAAAAGCCAGGTGATGGTGCGTATCACACGTGTATCGGAAGATAGCTACCAGGAAGAACACTTACAGCACTTCAAGTTTGTGCCCCTCATCGGCGAAAAAGGGTGGGATTAATCAACTCAGGAATAAAAGGGATAAAATGCAATAGCCTGGCTTTGTGCTTCCAGGAATTTCAGGAGAGTTTATATTATTTAATTGCCGAGGCTGTCTCAAAATAAAATTTAAAAAAATTGTGAAAACCTAAAATTGTTACGTTTGCAGAAATGTGGACAAGGAGCTCCCCTCCATGCGCTTTTTTTTTCGTCGAAAGTCAGTTTCCGGTTGAATGATAGAAATATGCTCTATCTGCGGCGTTTTTTGCGTCGGAGGCAGGAGACGTGGGAGGGTTGGAAGAGTTGGAAATCGATTCTATCATTCATCACCTAAATTTACTAAGCTTAAAAATGGCATTAACAACTTTTGAGACTGCATCAATAATGAGAGGCCTGCACTTTGGGCTTTAACACGGTATTGCCATTCTTTGTATTCAGGCCCACTTTTTATGATTAACTCAAATTTGATATCTGATTTCTGATATGCGATTTCCGATTTTTGATCTGGTGGTAATTTCAAAAAATCTCCATCCGGCAGCTCTCGAAACAGATAAGAGGAGACTTTATCCCTATCACCTTCTGAATGGTATTGACCGTTTTTTGGGGCAAAAAGAGGGGCTTCCAATGACTGTCCAGACTGAAATCATATCGAATTCCAAAAGTCACAACCCTGCATAAGAAAAACCGGAACCAGAAGTATGAATAAAATCTGCTTGTCCCTTTTCATTTTCTATATATGATGTAGAACGATGATTCGTTTTGCACCGGTTTGCCCCGGGTATGATGTCATCATAATGCCGGATGACCAAGCCTTAACAATCTGGCCTTTTTTTAATTCATCCTCACGGATTACATTGAGCAGGTTATTACCTGCTTGACTGAACAATTCTGATTGTTCCGAGATAGTGTACCATGTTTTTTTACCCCCGGGTTCAAGCGGTTCTTTCACCTTCACGTTCTCCTCAACAAGTATTCTCATACCGAATTGTCCATTATCGATCCGGGTAATGATACCCACCATAGCGTCATCGGCCTCTGTTACAGATGATAATGATATAGATACTGTTTCAGTGCATCCGATGATTGCAGTAAGCATCAGACTGACTGTGATGATGAAATGATTTCTTACCTGCATATAATCACCAGACTAAAATTGAACTGTGTAACTCACTCCCGGAACCACACTGCCAGGCTCAAAAGGGTGGGTATTCAGATAGGATATACCAGGTCCTGAAGAGGATTCCCGTATTGTTTCGGTGCCGTTTACCATGTGATAGCCGGCGCGCACCACACTTACCAGGCCAATCGCTATGTTGCCCGCAGACACGCTGCTTCTGAGGCGATTGGTTTCAGTTACTTCAATTACCGTGCAATACATCATACAAAGATTTACCACATTTGGTATTTGATAGACCTGTTCGTTGCGAAGGTTAAGCACACCGAGAAGAACCGATGCCGATCCGGCAGCCAGGCCAAACCAGTGACTGTTTCCCGCATCACTGAACATCCAGGGGTTGTGTGCCGAATTACTAAGATACAGCACATTGCTGCCGGCAATCAGTGCAGACCCGATTCCGTAAGAAGTGTCTATATTGTTTCGGTTTTTTCTCACCTCCTCTGTGACAAAGGTACCGTATTGCGGTTGTATCATGGCCAGCTCTTCGATGGTAAAGCCCGAACTTTCTGCCCATTCAAGGAAAAGCGGGTGATCGATTTCCGGGATATAGGCATATTTAAATACCTGGCTCACCGTTTCGGCGACTGTCCGCCCGGCTGTCTTCTCAATTAGCCAACCAACAGCGCAGATGCGTCCGTCCTCGCTGATAAAGGTTGGCCTGCGTTCATCGGGATGTCCGTCGTTAGATGGAAACTCTTCTTCGAGAACGTAATCGCGCAATAAATCGAGCCCTTTCAAACGGTTAAAAGCCTGTTCAGTTGTGAGGCGATCCATCGGACGGTTTCGTAATATCCCTTCAACATAATCCAGATGAATTCGGATGCGTACATGATCGGGCACATTTTTCCCGGGTTCTTTCCCGTAGATTCGGATGTAGCTTTCGTCCCCGATAACAGCGTTGATGGTGCCAGTTCCTGTTTCTTCATTGCTATTCATCCAAAACAGGACTGCAATTGTAAATATGAGTGGAAATGCCAGTAAAATGGAGTATGAACGTCTCATTGCATTTTCATTTTGTGAATAT
>RECI01000039.1 GCA_007694095.1 Balneolaceae bacterium
GTTGTAAAACCTTCTTTGAATGCTGTAATGGTGATATCAATCACACTGTCAACCGCAACTTCCTCAAATAGAAATTCTCCGTTTTCGTTGCTGAACGTCTGGGCAGCCAAATCCTGTGGCGATGTAATAGAAACAATTGCATTGGAAACCGGCTGGGATGTGTTCACATCAACCACTTTTCCGCGTACAGTTATAGGTTCATAGATTTTATCACATGAGACAAATAACAGCAGGAGCGTACCAATCACAAGGTACGATAAGAAAAATTTTGAAATCATGGTCCCGTCAGCCATTAATTATTGCATGATAGTTAGGGTCGTAAAAAAGCCAAAATATTAAAATTTCTTCATATTTATATAATAATAAGCAAACCTGCGGATTTAAGGTACTACTTTTTTTTAAAGCCAAAACAGGATTAAAACTATTAACCGGTATTCCATTCAATATAAATTCAAATTTTATTCAAATCGCAAAAAATATGATAATGTTTTCTGAATTTTTCAGATAAAAACTCTAATAAAAGTGCAATTAAACATAATAGAAATCATAATAATCAGCTTATTTGGAGGCTCTTTGGTGTACGTTTTGCCTTCGGTTAAGCCTTTTCTGAGCAGGCTGGAAGGTAAATTCAGTAAAAAGAAAACCCCGTCAAAGTGGAATAAGAGGAAAGCATCACCTGTGAAGAGTACAGCTTTGGCATACAATTTTGAGCGTATGAAGCTTGCAGACATTGTAATATTTATGCTTGCCATCACGGCTATCATCGTATTTCTGCTTTATGTAACCGGAACATTTGAAGCCCACTCTGGAACGATCATCATTACAACTATCTTTTTTTTCTTGATCAGCGGATTGGTTTTGATGGTGTTTGGCATGAAGAATCTTGTAATACCGTTGGCAGAAAGGCTTTCTTACTATTATCATATATGTTGGGACAGGGATATTTTGCTGCTCATCACTCTTTTTATTGTTCCTGCTTTTCCGATGATAGTATTTCCGGAATCTGGATGGGCAGAGGCTATCACGGTTTTGACCTTCATATTTCTGACAGGAGTTTTGTTGAAAGAGAAAAAAATATGGCTGGGAACCGGATATGTGGCTGTGATGCTTTTTGTAATGATACTTATCATGAGCCAGGATTAGGGTATTGTTTTACTTTTTTTATCGAACCCAATTCCAGTGCTTCATTCCGGGAGAATTTTGTTACCAGTAGTTTAGAAAACGTAGCTGCCTGTTCATTTGCGAACCGTAATTTTGGGTTCAATTTCCTGTTGTAAAATTTGGGTTTAAATGAACAAATATCAGAAGATATCTGTATAGAATTTAGTCAGGCAACAAATATTTATCTCAAATAAATACCGAAAAGTAATTGATATTCAGGTAAAGAATTGATTCATTTAGGATGAATCAAACAAGCAAGCGCGGGCTGAGAGTATTACCTGCATATGTCCGGAATATGAACCGGAAGAGTGCCAATTTTTTTGCGATAAAGTGTCTGTATCTCCCGAAAATAATAAACCGAACGCAGAATGAAAGAAAACTCTCCAAGTCAAAAAACCACCGGGGAGCTCTTCGCCGGGGAAGAGGTCAGTAAAGATAACCAGGTACCGGAAGGTTGGAATCAGTTTGCAGCATATGAACTTGGGGAGACCAAACCTGAAAACGAAAACAACGACCTGAAAGATGAACACTGGGTAACACAGCCGCCAAAAGATATTTGCGGACTGGCCCTCTCTGGTGGCGGCATTCGCAGTGCGACCTTTAACCTGGGCTTATTGCAGGGACTGAACCGGCACAATATCCTGGAACAGTTCGATTATTTGTCAACTGTTTCTGGCGGCGGATATATCGGCGGGTTCTGGACTGCCTGGAGGAGCAGGGATAAAAATACCGGGTCAATTTTCCCCGGTGGCCGCAATTCTAAAGGCACTGTAATTGATAACAATAGGAGTAAAGAAGAAGCGGAATTTCGCCATCTCAGGGAGTTCAGTAATTTTCTTGCGCCTCGCCTTGGCTTGTTTAGTGTAGATACAGGCCGGATTGTGACATCTATACTGGCAGCAATCATTCCCTCCCTGGTCTTCACGGTTTTGGCCCTTGTATTCCTGCTTACTATCTATAAAATCATTGTCATGGTTTTGGCAGGGGATCTGACTACACTTTCCTTCAATGATGATTATTTACTAATATTTATCCCTTTCATTTTAACCATACTTGTTTTAATCATTACAGAGAAAATTTGGCCGGAACGCCTTACTCATGAGCAAATAAAAATGTATTCCCGGATTGGGTCGGGAGTGGTATTTGTGGTTGCAATCACCCCACTCGTTCTCTCTACTGAGTTGAAAAGTGATTTGTACATTCCGATCATTTGGTCGTTTATTGCAGCAATTTTACTGATCCTGAAATGGCTGGTATCCCGGTTTGCAAAAGATTTTACTTGGCAGATTGCAATAAACACGGCCACCCGGATCACCAGCAGGCTGCTTTACGCTGCAGCAGTGTGGATGGTTTTTTTGGGGATATGGTGGTCATCGGAAAAAACCTATGAATTTTTGGAAGGCCAGGAGGGTATTGTTGCCGTAATAACATCTGTATTGGCTGTTATTTCAGGCATTTTTGCACGAATTCAACTGCTTATCGGGAGAAGTTCAGATAAACCCCAGGAGGAATCGTTTGCGTTGCGCTTAAAGCGCTATATTCCCCAGGTACTGGCATATGTGGCTGTTGGCATACTCTTTGTTATGGCGGGTGTTCTGGTGATTACACTCAGCAAAATCATCATTCCGTGGGCACCGCAAATTGGGGGCATTGTTCTCTTCAAAATCAATTATGAACAGACATTTATGTTTTTTTTGATGGCAGCATCACTGGCCGGAATTTTGCTGATTATGCTCACCATGGAGCCAAACAGGGTGAGTATTCACAATTTCTACCGGTCGCGGATTGCAAGGGCATATCTCGGTGCGTCGCAGGACCTATTCGATGAAGAAGATGTCAAGAATGGAAAGCGGGATCACCGCCGGTTTGTGGAAGAACAGGAGGGGGATGATTCCCTGTTGGAGGACTGTAACGGAAGCAGGCCGCTCCATCTCATATGTTGTGCTGCAAACGACCTTGGCTCGAAAGATGTGATGGCATCACTCTACAGGGGTGCAGAGAGTTCGGTTCTGTCCCCGAAAGCATTCTCGGTAGGGAGTACATGGAAATCCTGGGATCGCCTGCCGTTTCAATCTCCCTCACTGGGAGCAGCCCTTACAGCATCAGCGGCAGCTCTGAATTCACACATGGGTTCCATGTCGATGAGGCTTGGGCCGGCCGTCCGCTTTTTAATGACTGCCCTGAACCTTCGCCTGGGAATGTGGTGGCCGTCACCTGCCGGAACGGGCAAATCACGGTTCCGGAAATTTTTTCCGGGGTGGGCTTTTATGCGGGAAATGCTTGGCCTTTCATCGGTTCACAGCGATGAACTGTTTCTCTCCGATGGCGGACACTTCGAAAATTTGGCGCTTTACGAGCTGATCCGACGGCATTCACGATACGTAATTGTGTCGGATTGCGGAATGGACTCTGAAATTCTTTTCGATGATTTCGGAAATCTGGTGAGAAAAGTGAGGGCTGATTTCGGTGTTGAAATACAAATCGATCTATCGCCCCTAAAGCCGGGAAAAGACGGATATTCGAGACAGTGTATGGTGGCCGGAGATATCCATTACCCTGGTGGCGATACCGGTATACTTCTTTATTTTAAACCAACACTCACTGGCAATGAACCGGCAGATGTAATGCAGTATCACAACCGGAATACGCACTTTCCGCACGAATCTACCGGTGACCAGTTCTATGATGAAGCCCAGTGGGAAGCATACAGGAAACTTGGTGAACACGCGGCCGAAACGGCACTTGGCAGCATTATGAAAAAACTGAAAGGGGAGGGGATTGCCGGCGAAGAAGAACTGAAACGCCGGATGTTTACACAGGCTCGGCGCGACTGGCTTCCAACGCCAAAAGGGTACGCAGACCGGGTTTCTCAGTTTACTTCAAAAGTAGCCGAACTCGAT
>RECI01000096.1 GCA_007694095.1 Balneolaceae bacterium
CCGTAAAACGTTGTTACCTCCTGTCCGCGCAGCAGCAATAAATTTGGAAATGACGGCTGCAGAATTTTCATATCCTGATGATGGCTTACAGTATTGTGATCGGCAATGGAAACAAAATCGAGTCCATTCCTGTGAGCTGCCTGCACTGTCTGAAATACCTGGCATGGCGACCGGTTTCCATCGGTATCCGGGCAGCCGAAGCCGTCGCTATGACCGGTATGTGTGTGAAAATCACCTTTATACCATCTTTTCTCGACAATAAGTGCGGTGTTTGATGGCCCATAATACTCCGGATCATCCTCAGGAATCATGCGGATGTGAATCGTGTAACCCGATTCATGTGTGATTGTTGGAAAACCGAGTGAAACGTTCCACTCACCTGGAATAATTGGCCCCGGAAAATAGGACGCCGTGGTTCTGTATTTGCTGATATAGAACGTGTCTTTGGAAAAACGGCTTGTACCTCTGAATCCGTCCGGATCAAACACCCCGATTTCCATTTCTGCGAATTGCCGCCTGCCTTCATAACTGAATTCAAATTCCAGTGCACCTATCCCTTTGGGCACATAAAACGGCTCGAGGCGATATGAGTACTGTTGGTCTGGCTGAACAGATCCTTCGATCATAATCGTAACAATTTGATTCGGGGTTTCTGATGGATTGACCCCGGATAGCATAAAAGTATAGATCAGGAGCAGTATAGAAGGAGAAATGGAAAAAATGATTTTCTTAATATTCATCATTATGAAATCATCATGAAAAGGTCACCATAGGAACGATCTGGTAGTAACCCGATTGATAAAAAAACCAAATATACCAATTATTGACATTGGTAAACTTTTTGGCTGGTCATGCGACATGTATTGCTGTCAACTGATATGAAGGTAACCCTGAAATAATCGAATTGAAGTAGTTTCGAAAATGCGTTCAAATAAGCCCCGGCGGGTACCCCGGGGCTTTTTGATTTTTATAATTACCTGTTATTGTAAATTTCGGCAACCTCTTCGGCCGTTAATGCGCGATCATAAAATACGATTTTTGCATATTCGGCCTGCAGTTTATCACCGTAATTCCCGGTCCCATCCTGGTTAATATGAATCGGATTTCCATTATCCAGGTTCACGGAGGCCATAGTGCCAAAACCTTCTTCTACACCATTAAAGTAAATATACATTCCTTCACCACGCTTAGCCGTAATCGTCATATGATGGAATTCACCATCCAGCCAGGGTGACTCTTCATTTCTCACGTCAAATCTGCCTGCATCCATATAGGGCGTCTCATTGCGTGTTTCTTCCTCACGGGAAGATGCCACAAAACGCATGCGGCCGCGGTTATATGCAACCACCCAACCGGTGTTTGCGCCACTGGCCCAGTTTTGAGTACCCATCACTGCAGGGTCACTGATATTGTGATCTGTCTTCATCCACCAGCTTACTGAAAAGTCTCGGCTTGCGCCAAAATTTAACATGGGGTTACTTTCAACAACCATAAATGAATTTTCTCCGCCTTTGAAAGAAGTTACGATACCGAATTCCGGGTGGTCATAAACCCGGGCCGCATTCACGATATTCGTGGCGAGTTCTTGTATACGGCCATCGCTGAAGCTGTAGTGAACATTCGACGGAATGTCATCAATAACCCTGAGTGTAAACGACCGCATTGACGGATAATTAAATCCATCCACACCTTCATCATCAAAATACAAATGGAAGGCAAGGTTTATGGCTTGTCCGAACGGAATTCCCATGTTGGCAACAGGTGAGGAAAATGTTGCAGTATTACCATTTACAGCAATATTTTCAATAACTTGCCTGGTATTTACATTCACTACATCAACCTTATTTATCCGATAATCGGATTCTATTTCCACCTGTACATTATGTTCAGCCCTGAACGCTTTCTCAAATACATTTACCAACGTTTCTCCGGATTCCGGATCGGTTAATTTAAATGTAATTTCACGATCAATCAGACGTGTATCCATTTCCTGGAAATCATCCGTACACGATATGAATACCGCAACCAGCATCAGAACTGTAATTGCTAATGTTAAATATTTCATCATTTTTCCAATTATGAGTTTGAATTTATGTTACGGCTTACCAGCCTTCATTTTGTTCGATTCCGGATGCTTCCACATCGCGTGTGGGTATTGGCCAAACATGATGAACATTCGGGTTAAAATTATCTCTGGCTCTCCAGACCTGGATAATTTCATAATCTGAATCCGGGTCATTCGTATCAAAGTGAGCCCGTCCCATATCCGGCTTGGAATAAGCAGCTTGAGCGTCGCCCCATCTAACAAGGTCTTTGTGCCTGTCAGAGAATTCGCCGGCGAGTTCCGATCTTCGCTCTCGCTTCAGGTCATCCATAGTGGCATTGCTGATGGGAGCCAATCCGGCACGCTCACGAATCATGTTTATCTCATTATCTGCATTTTGCCCTTGCATCAGCAAAGCCTCGGCTTTAATAAGTATTACCTCTGCAAACCTCATCAATGGAATATTAAGATTCGTGGTAGGTTTATTTCCGTTTGGATTTACATTGATACTGAAATCTTCCCAGTATCCTTCCATATATTTGTTGAATTGAAAGCCTGTCCAGGAGTTTGACGAGAAATATCTTCTTGGAGAACCGTTAAACATAAACTCATCACCAAACTCAAGAATGGTAGCTTTTTTCCTGTGATCACCTTCTTCAAAATGATTATACAAATCGATGGTTGGGTGAAAATATCCCCAGCCATTATATAGACCCCAGCCAACCTGCTCAAGCATTACGCCCGGTAAAATGGAACCTTCTTGGGTTCCGCTTACCACAGTGTAGATATATTCGGACCCCCAGTTGTTCCTGATCCAGAAAACACTGTGGAAATCTGTTTCCGGATTACCGGTGTTAATCAATGCCCGGTTTGTTGGAGAATTGATTACCCTGTTTGCAGCTTCCACTGCATTCGACCACTGCGAATCGTCATATTGCCCCCAGTACAGGTAGGTTTTTGCAAGAAATGCATCGGCTGCATCTTTATGCGCCCTTCCTAAATCTTCACCGCTGTAGGAAGTATAGTATGGCAACAGTTCACTTGCGCGATTCAGATCGGCAGCCGCGGCCGCATAGTTTTCCCGAACGTGAGACGTTCTTGGGAAAAAATCATCTTCCATGTTTTCTTCGGTCACAATAGGAATCCCGGCCCGGTGGTCACCATATAAACCTGCCAGTTTAAACTGGAAATAACCACGACTGAAATAGGCCTCACCCAGAACCCTGTTTTTGAGGCTTTCCCGGATTTCCATTCCGGGTACATTTCGAATGATATTATTGGCATACTGAATATTCTGGTATGCAAAACTATAATAGTCTCTTACCCGGCTCTCAGATCCGTCGGCAATAAAATCACGGACACGTGCTGAAGCTCCATCCGCCCTTCCTGTCACCATATCATCCGAGGCATTGATATACCACATAATACCCCTTCCATACATATTGTTATTGTTAAATTTTCTCCAATAAAGGGCGTTTGATGCTGCAATTGCATCGGCTTCTGTCTTCCAGAATGCCGCATCGGTTAATGACCCCTGGGGTGTGGTAACCACAAAGTCATCACCACAGCCGGAGAAGCCGAACACCAACAGCATGGCAAAAATGCCTGCAAAACTTCTTTTCATTATCTGTTTCATTTTATACACCTTATACATTTGATTATAATTTTTTTATTGGGTTAGAATCCAAGATTAATACCAAACACAAAGGTTCGGCCTTGCGGATAAAAAGCACTGTCAATCCTGTCACCAATTTCCGGATCTATTCCGGGGTAACTGGTGAAGGTGTGAAGATTATCAACCGATGCATATACTCTTGCAGTAACCCGCGGACCAACCCTGGTCAAAATACTTTGGGGAACCGTATAGCCAAGAGTCATATTTCTGATCCTCAAATAACTTGCATCATAAAGATACCAATCAGATTCTGTTCCGTAATTCGCATTCGGATCCTGGGTTGACATCACCGGAATGTTGGTGTTTGTATTCTCCGGTGACCAGGCATTTAAAGCCTTTCGGTCCATATTGTATGGCTGAATGGCTGCCTGATAAGCATTATACTTGTACCCAAAGAAATTCTTATTCCCGCTTACTCCCTGAAGGAAGGTGCTGAAATCAAAATCCCTGTAGTTCAGGTATACTGAGAAACCGTATGTAACATCAGGTATCGCACTACCCATATAAACCTTGTCAGCACTTGTAATTCGTCCGTCACCATTTGTATCCACAAAGCGCAGATCACCCGGCCGTGCATTTGGCTGAATTCGTGCCCCATCTGGCCCAACATAGCTGTCAATTTCAGCCTGAGACTGGAAAATTCCGCTCGATGGAATCAGGTAGTAGGAGCGCAGCGCCTGACCCGGTTCACTCTGGAAAGGGAACAATACACCGCGAACGCTGTCACCATGCCTGATAACATCCGCGTCATAATTACCAAAAGTAATCAGCTCGTTATTGTTTTTTGAAAAATTACCTCCCAGGCTGTAGGCAAGCTGGCCAACCTGGCCGCGGTAGGTTGCCGAAAATTCAATGCCTTTATTGGACACATCACCGGCATTAATCAACGGACCATTACCCATACCCTGGTGGGTGTTGGGGGCATTTCGCAGTATTACACCACGGGTAAATTTCTCATAATATTCAGCTGTGAAGATCACCCTGTCGCGCAGCATATGCAGATCGATACCTGCATTATACGTCTCTGTGCGCTCCCATTGTAAATTAGGATTGGCTACTTCGTTTGCAAAGAATGCAAGCGGCCTTTGCGCTGGTTCTCCAATTTGGGACAAAGTCCGGGAAAGCGGGGAGGCAAATGCAGTTCTGGATACAGAATTAATATTTCCTATTTCACCCCAGGAAAAGCGCACCTTCAACATGTCGATCATATCCACATCAAAGAATCTTTCGGAAGAGATTTTCCAGGCTCCTGAAAGGGAAGGAAAGATATCACTCCGGTTCCCTTCAGGTAACCTGGATGAAACATCCCGCCTTATGGAGCCGCCAATGAAATATCTGTCATCAAAACTGTAGTTCACTATACCTACTACCGACAACATGATATCTTCCCATGCACCTCCGCTCCCCGGGCGGCTTGTATCGCCTGCGTTACTGATGTACCGGAAAAAATCACTCTCATTTTCAAAGCCTCTGAAATTCACAGAGAAAAATTCATTGGATCGATAATCGGCTGAATAAACCCCTGTTACAGCAATACTGTGCGGGCCAAAATCCTGGATGTAATCGATTTGCTGATCCCACATCCAGTTGAAATCCCTGGATTCATCGTGAGTAAGTACATTTTCAGGTGTACTTCGCCCTATTTCCTGCCGGATCGGGCTAAAAGCTTTTATTGAATTTTCACGCCATAGAATATTAAATGTGCTTCTAAAACTGAGATTTTCAAGTAAATTCACACGGCCATATACATTCGCATTTATGGAGAGATTTTCTCTTTTGTCATTATCTCTTTCTAAAAGCGCAACAGGGTTGTAAACATCCCCATAGGCACCTGCGAATTGGGACAATTCAAATGGTACAGATCCGTGAAATTCGGTTACAGGATCATAAACCGGTGCTGCCGGATTCATAAAAATAGCACTTGTGATAATGCCGCTAAAATCACTTGTGGTATTTGTCCCCCTGTTTTCCCGGTGGTTGATATAAAAATTTTGCCCAAGGCTGAGGCGGTCATTTACATCAAAATCAGTTTTAAGCCTCCAGCTCAACCGTTGGTTGAACGTATTTCTCAATACTCCATTCTCTCCCTGATAACCAAATGAGGTCATATAATTCAGATTGCTGTACTGCCCGCTCACTCTCATGTTCATGTTATCGTACTCAGCCGTTCTGAAAACCTCATCCATCCAGTTTGTTCGCTGTACGGATCCCCATGGGTTTAACAACGGATTGTGGCCGGCAGGAGGGGGATCGCCCGCATGCAGGTGAGCATTGGTTTGTGCCGACTGGTATTCGGGAGCTGTTAATGCTTCCGGAAGGTTCACAGCCTGCTGATATCCCCGCATGTAATCTAATTCCACTCTGGGAGTGGGAGATTGACCTCTTCTGGTGGTAACAAGAATCACACCACTTGAAGCCCGAGCACCATAGATCGCCGCAGCTGCGGCATCTTTCAGGATTTCAATACTTTCAATATCTCTTGGGTTTGGTGAAGGGCCGGAATACGGAACTCCATCAATCACCCATAAGGGTGCTGTGGAACCAAGTGTTCCCTGACCCCTGATAATTACATTAGACTCCCTTGTGGGATCGCCGCCTTCACGTATTACGGTAACACCCGGAACGGTACCCTGCAGCAGATCTTCAAAGTTTGTGATGGGCCTGTTTAGTTGTTCAGAAACATTTGGCACACTGGAAATCGCTGTAGAAACGTCTGCTCTCCGCTGGCGGGTATAGCCTGTAATAATTAGGTCATCAAGTATTACCGTATCTTCCCGGAGTTCCACATTTATCACATCCTGGTCGCCTACTGCGATCTGAACTGATGTGTAACCAATGGCTGAAAACACGAGAATATCTTCCCTTGTTTGCAGATTAATCTGGTAATCTCCGTTCATATCTGTTGCGGTGCCAAGCTGTGTTCCAAATATCATAACGGTAACACCTGGTATTCCCTCACCGGTACGTGAATCAACAACAGTTCCGCGAATGGTATCCTGATAAAAATCTTCCGTCAATTCAGCATCTTTTTCCCTGATTACAATCACATCCCAGCTTGGGGGAACTGTGGGTTCAAGGTTTGTTCCATCCAAAAGTTCATAGAGAATTTCATAAACAGATGTATTGGATCGGCTGATGCTTACAAGCTGAAAAGGCATCGTTTGAGGATTGTAGGATAATCCAACGTTAAGCTGTTCGGCAAGTAAATGCAATGCCCTTGCAAGGGTAACATTGGATACCTCAAACGAGATTAAGGTTTGATTATTCGCATCTGTCTGGTAAGCAATCAATCCGGGCAACTCAGTCCCGTTTTGTTTCATTTCCGAATCCTGAAATGCGGCGGCATTCCCTGTATCGGTCATGAACAATAATGCAATTGCGGCTATGCCTAAAGCTGATTTCCGGCATATACTTCCAACACATTTTGTTATCGTATTATTAAACATATGATATGTTATTAGTGGTTATGGTTATGTATTTATTTTCATTCAAGTTTGCTCCGGAGTGCTCCATGTAATACGGTTTTCGAGCAGTTGATACCGGATATTCAGGGTCATGGCTATCACCTCCAATGCTTTCTCAAGAGAAGGATCTGCAAACCTGGCAGTTATCAAAAGTGAGCTGATGCTGTTATCTTCAAAAGCACAATATGCTCCATAAAGTCGATAGATTTGCTGACATACCTTGTCTAAAGAAAGATGATCAAAACCCAATGAGCCGTTTTTCCAGGCAAGATAATTTTCGATGGCAATATCATCTGTTTCAAACCTGCCGGTTTTGATATCCAGGTATCCATACTGCCCTTTTTTGAGCATTAAAGCATCTGCTTCATCACCTTGTCCCCTACGACTGAACGACACCATTCCATCAACAACAGCGACCTGCACATTGCTGTGCCCGGGATATGATCGAACATTAAACTCCGTTCCAAGAACTTCGATTATCGATTGGTTTCCGCGAATGATGAATGGAGTTTCCGGATCGTGCTGCACGTCAAAATAAGCTTCGCCATTCAATAAAATCTCCCTTGTTCCATTCAGATACGTGTCTGACACCACCAATTCTGAATCACTGTTCAGACGTATGGTTGTACCATCACTCAGTCTCATAACAAGGTTTTCTTCGGAACCTGTCTGGAAGATCACAGGTTCATGTTCCACAACAATTTCCAATTTCTGCTGTTCATGCAGGAAAGTAAAATATGACGCGAATGCAACTACAAGAATTGCAGCTGCTGACTTGATAAAAACTTCCAGCCAGTGGATATTTTTTACAGGATAAATATTTTTTCCTTTTTTTGATGACTGAATTTGTGACCAGACAGATTCATACATTTTGCCGGAATCGAGTTCCGGAACCCTTTTACGAAGGCCATTATTGTTAAGAAAAGAGGCATCCCTATTGATTTTATTCAGAAGATATTTTTCCCCTTCAGGTGTACGAAACCATCTCAATACTTCTTCCGCTTCCACCGGAATGGCGCGATTATTCAAATACTTTTCAGCCAGTTCCCGATTCATTTCTTCATCAAACTTTTATTTTATGGCACTTATTTATAGTACTACACAAAAAATGGACAAAAGTATTAGACGATTCAGAAACTTTTTTAAATTTTTTTTTCTTTGAATCTTTCTAAATTACATATGTCATTGTTTCTTTACGTTTTGATAGTATACCAAATGCTTTTAACCAAAGGTCGATTCTAAAATGTCTTTTGTATGTCTCAGAGATCTAATCACGCCATTCCACATGCAAAGATTCAAGTCACTGCCCCATACACGCAATTAGCCGGTATATTTGCCAGGGCAAAGCAGAAGGCAATCTGCGGTTTTCAAAAGATGGGGGTATAAACAAAAATCGGTTTTGTTCAGGATTGAATATTTGTAAAACAGGGTTGAAAAGGCAAATCAACAACCAAACCGGCTAAACAAGCCATCACTGGATAATGAATGTTGACAAAACAATCAATAACCAAAGCCCTGAAATTCCGGCATGATTCCTGAGGTATTTTTTTATAAAGGTGGAGCTTGAATAGTAATGCGTTTTGACGGTACGAATATTAATGTTTAACATATCCGCAATTTCTGAATTTGTGTGGCCGTCCATTGTTTTAAGTTCAAATACTTCTCTTTTCCTGTCAGATAACTCGTCCAAACCTGCCTCAAAGATTTTTTCATATTCTTTATAAACAAGCTCATCTTCAATTACATTTTTATGAGACACTTTTTCAGGACATTCATCATAAGCGGATATGATTTCCTGATGCCGCCCACGGATCATATTTAATACGTGGTTACGCAGCATGGTGAATAAAAATCCTTTCACGGATTTGGCACTATCAAGAGAAAAGCGCTTTTCCCATAATTTCAAAAAAACGTCCTGAACAGCATCTTCTGCAAGTTCCGGACTTTTTACATACTTCTTTGCCACGCAGTAGAGTTGTACATGATACCTTTCAAAAAGTACACGAAACGCACCCTCGCTTCCCTTTTTAAGATGTGGTATAAGCCCACTGTCGGTTAACTTCTGCATGCTGAATTGATGATGAAAATTTAATCAAGGGAATCCTGATCTGTGAAATCTAAATAAAACAAAATCACAAAAAAAACAACTGATATCAGGTTGTTTTTCATATTTAATTGAAAGTCTCATTTACCTGTAGTTTACCATTTTTATGTGAACTTAATATTACCAGAATGGATCAAAATATTTACTATTTGTTAAATTTCATAGAAAACCTTGAAATACTCAAAGAATTCTTCTTTCAAAGGCAACCAATTAATCGGGTCTATACAGAATACTGCAGTTTGCAGTGCGCCGGGTACTGAGCGCTTTATCTGGTTTCAATGAAATGTTAACCTATTATATGTACCAAATTCATAAGATATTACAATTCGAGAGCTTCAAATTCCTGCAACCTTTCCGGGGTTTCTAAAATCCTTCCGAAAAATTCAGCCATCTTCCTCACTTTTTCAGGATATTCACCTGCCAAATTATTGGTTTCGCCGGGATCGTCTTTTAAATGAAACAGGTATGCTGAAGTGGTAACCTGTGGCGTTGTGAGCGGATTCTCCCTTGAGTTGTGCTTGTTTTCTATCCAACCGGGACGATTATCAGCAGCCGGAATAAGTTTCCAGTCCATGTATCTGAAACCATAGAGTTGATTTCCTGCACCTTGCTGTACTACAAAATCCCTGCCCTCATCACTTTGCCCAAGAAGCACCGGTAATAAATTCCGGCTATCCGGGCCTGCTCCTTCCGGCAAATCTGCCCCGGCCAGTGGGGCAAGGGTTGCCAGCAGATCAACCTGGCTGAAAATGGCATCCGATACAATTCCCTTTTCAATTCCGGCCGGCCAGCTCGCAATAAACGGCATACGGGTTCCCCCTTCAAAGGCTGCATACTTGCCGCCCCGGAACAGTCCGGCTGCCTTATGGCCATTCGCATGTTCAATGGCTCCGTCGTCATATCCGTCATCAAAAATAGGACCGTTATCACTGGTAAATATCAATAACGTATTTTCCCTGATGCCCAAATATTCAAGCTCTTGTATGATTTGTCCAACAACCCAGTCGAGCTCAACTACGGTATCCCCCAAAAGCCCGGTACCACTTGCCCCCAAAAACATAGGATTTGGAAGCCGCGGTACATGGCTTTCGTGCATTGACAGGAAAAGGAAAAAGGGAATGTCACGGTTCTGTTGAATAAATTGCTTAGACCGATCAGTAAAAACAATCGGCATCTCTTCATCATCCCACCAGGCCGACTGCCCACCGTCCATCCATCCGATACGGCTGATTGAGTTCACAATGGTACCTGAATGTTGCAGATCTGCACCATAACGCAGCAATTCCGGATGGCTGACTCCTGTTGGAAGATCACCTATTTGACCGGAATAACTTACCCGTAACGGATCATCATACTCGCTGAGATTGTAAACATAATGGCCTTCTACATAAACGGTAGGTACCCTGTCGTTTGTTGCAGGTAAAAGAAATGATTCATGAAATCCAACTTCGAGCGGACCCGGTTTTATTGGCCCGTTCCAGTCAAGGTCACCATCTCCCAAACCGAGGTGCCATTTACCGACTACAGCCGTTCGATAGCCTGCCTTTGCTAAAATCGATGGAAGAGTATGGCTTCCGGGTTCAATTAATAGAGGAGCATCGCCTTGAAGAACCTGTGCACGTTGGTTACGAAAGGCATATTCACCTGTAAGTAGCGAATAACGACTTGGGGTGCAGGTAGATGCCGTAGCATAAGCGGATGTCAATTTTATCCCTTCTGCAGCCAGCCTGTCTAAATTGGGTGTCGGAATCAGTTCAGACCCGTACACACCAAGATCTCCATATCCAACATCATCTGCATAAATAATAATGATATTGGGTTTCATACCATGGTGTTCTTGTTCGGATATCTCAACGCATCCATTAACAAAAAGAACACTCAAAAACAGAATTATGACAACAAAAAAATGCAGAACTCGCTTCATCAATGTGTTATTAATCTTCTCAATTATTCTGTGATCCGAATTATCCTTCTCCCCTCGTATGTATGCCATTGATCCGCGGAACGGACAAAAATAGTATACGTACCCGGGCCGAGATACTCCTGCAGGTTCGCTTTCCAGAGATGGCGGGCATTCGGATTTACATTTCCGGCACGGCGCCAGGATACGTTCTCCAGCGCATGCTCCCGTTCCCGCATGGCTATGTATACGGGATCAGGTTCTTCTGTATACTCCATGGGCATCCAGTCTCCTGAATTGCCAATCCGGAATTCCACATTCGCATCGGGCAATGCATTAAAAATATTCGCGTAAATCCAGGCTGAACCTGCTTCAGAAACTGAAACCTCATCAGGTGCAGAAATATGCATCTGGAATTCGGCCGGCCTCCTGGCCGCCTTAAATGTAAATTTCCAGTCGGTTCCGCTAATATCCAGGAATCCGTAACCGGTTGGTGTGCCATCTGTCATCATGGAATGGGGAATACCATACTCATCATGAGCTCCGGTCCACCACGAACCGCATACCGTAGCCATACTTACCATGTGATGCGTGTCTAGTCCCGGCCACCCCTCTTCATCACCGATAAAATGGTGGTAATGGCGGTGTGTATGTGCTGCAAATGATATCGTGTGTGGATGAGCTGCCATTACTTCAAATAAACGCAGACGCTCGTTTTCATCCTGCCATGGAGTGGACCCTGCCCAGGGTATATGCATTAAAAATACAACCAACTCATCCTCCGGCACCTCACTGAGAAAGTTTTCTATGAATGTGAACTGTTCCTCACCAAGGCCGGTGCGGTAGTAACGGTCATCACCATCCACGATCCAGCGGATGTTATCCACCGCCACAAAATGGGCTCCACCCCACGTAAATGCATACCACGATGGTCCATAAGTTCGAAGATAAGTACCGCGCGCATCCCAGTTGGTATCGGCAGAAAAGTCAATGTCGTGATTTCCCATCACATGGCGCCAGGGTATTCCAATTTGTGCAATCACCTGGTTTAACGGCTCAAAAAGATTGAGGTCATCAAAAACAAGGTCGCCAAGGGTTGCACCAAATGCAGCATCTATCCCGATCACTTCCTGTACTGTATCATGGGCAATATAGTTGATCTCCTCAATGGTTCGCGGCTGAGTATCCCCAAAAACAAGCACGCGAAAAGCATCGGACTCTTCCTGGGGCGACAGGGCAAAATTTACAGTTTCAGGTAACGGCCCGGTGGGCTCCAACCCTTCAAAGTCTGAACCTCCAGCACCGGCGGTACTCAAAATTGAATAAAACTGCGGAATATTATTAGAATCATGGGCTGTTGTCCACCCGCGTGGTTTTATGACAAAAATCACGGATTCATCTTCCGACATAATTTCATACCGGCCATGCATATCAGTACGAACAATGTTACTGCCATTCGATACCATTACCCCGGTAACCCCCGGCTCACCGGAATCATAAACACCGTTTTCATTTTGATCGTGAAACACAATTCCACTCACAAGATGCTGTGAATGAAGGGATACGGTTCCAAAAAGTAACAAGAGAATAAATAAGGCGCCTGTTTTTACACCAAACCTGTTTTCGTAATTTTCCATGAGAATCATGTATTGGTTTTATAATTGCCGGAAAAATTGATTCCGTAAAATTTGATATTCTGATGAAAGAATGTATTAAATCTTTGTAAATAATCGGGCATATTATGTCCACTCCAATATGTCAGCAAATTGTACCGGATTCAAATCGGATAATATCATCACCGGCTAATTTCCATTTTTAAACAATACAAATGAAAGGCGATCGCCGACCGACTGGATGCCATCATCCTTTTCTTCAGCCGCAATAGCATGTAGTTCAATACGAACCGATCTGGTACCTGGAAAAACAAACCCTTCCCTTACCCTGTATTGAAGTGTACTCTTTCCTTCATCAGGAATAACGGATTCAAGAACTTCCGTATCGATGATATCATTGTTTTTGTCCAAAAACTCCACCTTGAGTTTCATCCTGTCTTGAGAACCACCGAGGAAAGCTGATAAGCGAAACCTTACCATCCTGGCATCGATATCCGGCTGTAAATTTCCCAGTTCGATCTGTTGACTCATGACACTATGCACACCTTTCCGCCCTCCTGTAAAGAGATTACGGAGCTCTGTATCAACAGGAATGCCTTCTTCATCCTGATAAGTCATCTCAGGTGGGGCTTTGATCAGCGTCATACTGTGGTATCCATCCCGGTGTCCGGTATGCTCCTGGTCGCGCCAGCCCGAAATCACCTGGTCAAGACTTCGGCTCTCAAAGCCGCGGTCATAGTTTCCGTCACCATTAAATATTAGGTTCACTCCATAATCTGCCGGTTCCCGTACGGGCAGTGAAAGAATATCATTGCCATCAAGACTGGTGAGTTCTTCATCAGGCACACCCATGTAGGTTAACACTGTTTTGCTCACATCTACATTCCTTGGCCTGGCAAGAACTCCGGATGCCGGGTTTGCTGTGATGATTTCCCCGGTATGGCCGGCAATGCCGCTATCCCTGACTGCATTGCCGTATAGGATAACCGGGATCAGGCGCTGGCGGTATAAATTTCCGGAATGTCCTCTGCCAACACCACCATGATCGGAGACCAGGATAATAAGCCACTCTTCCTCACCACTGGCTACACCGGGCCGATCATTGAGTGCATTTAGTACCTGCCCTATTCGGGTATCGGTTTCCATGAGCTGCCGCCGATAGCCTTCAAGGTCAACCGAAAACCCATGCTCATGCCCGGCAGCATCCACATCCGACTGGTAATAAAAGATGGCGTGGGGATTGCCGTTTCGAAGCAGTGCTTCCGCACGATCTGTTACCCATTGTCCGCCGTCTTCAAGACGTGTACGAAATGCCAGTTCATCCGTACCATCCCATTCCCCATCCGGAGTCCTGAAATTGTTTTTCAGTAACGGCCAAACTACATAGGCAGCAGTATAAAGTTCCGGATTGTGATTTTTCAGGCGTTTAAGAAAGTTGGGGTATTCAGTAAAGTCATGACCGTCATAACTGTTCGTTGTAACCCCATGTCGATCGTAGTGAACACCGTTAATAATAGCCGACCAGCTTGGACCGCTGAATGTAAGATCTTCCGTATAACCATAACTGAAAAATCCTTTTTCACCGTCAAGGAGTGTATTGATATTCGGCACATATTGTGAGCCAACAGCCTCCGGCATCAGCCCGTCTATACCAATCACCAGCACACGTCGGTCTTGTGCCAATAGTGATGGGTTTACAGACTGAATCACAACGATCATAACCAAAAGCTTCCCAAAAGAGCGCAATTGTCGAAAGCAGCTTTCTAAAAATAACTGTACCAGCCCGTAAGCTTTGAAACGAATTAAATAAAGTAAATTTGAAATTCCGAAGGTTTTCATCATAAAAAAGTGATAATTGTTGGGATTTTATATATGGCCGTCTTATGGAAAGTTTTTCTGTTTTTAAATACCGGCAGACCCATTAACCCAATATCAATCCAGAATATGCCGGCTATTTATAAAAACAAAATTGAAAATACCAGTACCCTTAAATGTACCTGGAAATCCAATCCTGCCCCCTCACATTCGTCAGTCCAGAACGGCACTGGACAGACGAGGGATCTAACCCTTCGACTGACGAGTGCCTTCCTCGTCTGTCGAATCTCACACCCAACATCCCCACCAACAATCCAATCCATGCCCCCACATTCGTCAGTCCAGAACGGCACTGGACAGACGATGGAGCATTCCATCAGCTTAGTCACCTAATACTGGTATTTTAAAAAGATCATTTTCAGATGGTGTACGCGAAGTGTCCATAATCAGCCTGATCTTATCAACAATATCTGGGTGCCGAGCGGCAATATTGTTTTGTTCACGGGGATCCGCATTCAGATCATATAATTCAATTTCCAGGTTATTCTCACTGATCATGTTCTTGCGAATACCTTTCCAGTTCTCGATACGAACCGCTTGTTGTCCGCCATATTGTGGAAATTCCCAATAAAGGAAATCATGCTCTGTTTGCGTTTCATGATTTCCTTTGAGCGCATTCAAAAAACTAATCCCGTCAATATTTTCCGGTAGTTTTGCGCCCGCAATTTCCCCGAGAGTAGGCAGAACATCCCAAAATGCCGATATATGATTGCTGGCAGTACCGGCAGGGATCATTCCTTCCCAAACGGCTATCATTGGCACCCTGATCCCGCCTTCGTGCAAATAACCCTTACCCCACCCATACTCTCCTTCGAATGGGGCTGCACTCTCAAAAAAGGCCGGGTCTACCCCTCCTGTAAACGTTGGCCCGTTATCGCTTGTAAAAATGATGATCGTATTCTCATACAGATCCAATTCCCTGAGTTTCTGAACCAAATCCCCAACCTGTTCATCCAGGTACGATATCATGGCTGCATAAGTGGCGTTTGGATATCGGACGGGAGTATAATTACCGCCCGGATAGGGTTCTTCGTCACCAAACTTATCATGGTAATAATTTACCCAACGTTTAGGCGCCTGAAGGGAGACATGAGGCAGTGGCGTTGGCAGGTACAGAAAGAAAGGAGTATCACGATGTTCTTCGATAAAGCGTAAAGCCTGGGCGTGCATCAGGTCCGCTGCATAGTCGGGCTGATTATGGAATGTCGAATAACTCTGAAGATCATACGGATCAGCGCCCTCGGGCAATCTTTGATGAGGGTACACCTGTTCATTTCTCAGGAAAACACGTTCATCATTTTTCCAGAGGTGGGTGGGAAAATAGGTATGGGCCTGCCTCTGGCATAAATAGCCATAAAAAAAATCGAACCCCTGCCTGTTTGGATGGCCATCTGTATGTGGGCCTCCCAATCCCCATTTGCCGATTGCACCGGTTGCATAACCGGCTTCTTTCAGAATCTTTGCAACTGTAATAGTTTCCGGAGGAATTGGCCGTTGCCCTTCAAATTCAGGATTTTCGAGCATCGCTTCAAAGCTCCATACATCGCCGCGTTCGCTCCACTCGTCATTGCCCCTGATATAGGCATTTCCGGGATGTTTTCCGGTCATCAGCATATACCTTGACGGGGCACACACCGGCGAGCCTGCATAGTGCTGTGTAAACATCATACCGGAAGAAGCCAGGTTATCGATATGCGGGGTTTCGATCTTTTCCTGCCCGTAGGCTCCCAGCTCTCCGTAGCCAAGATCGTCGGCTAAGATGTATATTATATTTGGAAGGTCTCCTTTCTGTTGCTCCTGTTCATTCGCGCATCCAATGGCAGCTGTAAGCAAAAAAAGAAATAAAAACCATTTCAGCATAAAATCAGCAACTGAAAAAGGGTTTATTTTCATACTTGACCGGTGTGGCATGTAAGTTTTTAACCAAATTTTAATTTAAAGGGGCCAAATAATGATACGATTCACCCCAGGCCATCATCAGTACCGGGTATGGTACATTCCATCGACGGTAATTCAAAATGTATGCTTCACGGTGTGCTATAACATGGCCTAGTTCATTTTCATGCGCCGGGAGTATAAGTGCGGGATTGTAACCGGCTGCTGCTCTCTGAGGATCCGTTGTCCATGTGTTAGGTATGTACACATCCACATGGTGAAATTCACCCACTTTATCAATCCATTCAAAATCCTCATCGTTTGACTGATCACCTGTATGAACAAAACTGATATCTTCCGGCGTAATTATCAGCGGCACATTATTTTGGATGGTTGTACCCTGGTGACCGGGATAAACAACAACACGCAGCTCCTGCTGACCTGATTGAACGGGGAGTACCTGTAATTCATGAGCCAGCCGTTCCAAGTGTGTTATATGGTCATGTATCGGCTCCTCTTCCCAAACCTCGGGTGGTGCAACCACCGGTTTACCCTGGTCAATAAACGTTTGAGCCACCCACTGGTCTGCGTGATCACGGTGTCGGTGACTGATAAAAAGAGCATCACACTGATCAATAACGGGCATCATCATATTATCAGGTACTGCAAATTCTTCAACGCGTGATGAGTGAGCCCGTACAAGGTCGAAGCATACAGTTACTGTGGCAGTCCGTGCCACAATACTCATATTGTAAAGTTTCCAGATCATGGCACCATCTTCAACCGAAGTTTCCTCCATTTCACGGGTTGCACGTTCAAAGCGGTTATGGAAGAAATTCTGTACTGCCGGGCGGTTTGGTGCTTCAACATCATGGAATACCAGGTCCAGCATTTGGAAAGCGGAATATCTCAAAATATTTTCCTCCACATCCGGGGGAAACCGCAGCAGGATTTCATCCACCAGCCGTAGGGTGTTCTCTGCTTCCCATTCCAGGTATTCCTCCGGACGACCGAAGAAATTGGTTGGGGAATCAACTGTTATCGCACCCGGTACATCATATTCCAGCATTGCGGAAAGTGAACTTTCACTTTCCGGTAATCTGTTACAGGAAAAAATTGTAATCAGGCACAATAGAATCAGATAAGAGAACGTCTGTTTAGAGTTTTTCATAAGAACAGTTGGTTTGCAATCAGTAATTTTGAGTCCGAATCTCCAGGCTCTTTCTAATAATAAAACTGAGCCAGACCCTACCCCTAAACCTCGACCTGACAGAGTGGTCCGGCGCCTTTCCGGACCTCCTGCCCCATCGGGATCCCTTCGGGATCAGAGTCGCGGTTTGAGCAACCTTACAGAGTAGACCCCAAGTAACCTTTCCCTGCGGGACAGTTCAAGGTCACAAGCCCCGCAGGGGAAACGGGACGCTTGCGCCAACACTTTCTGCGGTTATGCGGTTTGTTATTCCCCCCGGTTCCTGGTTTCTGACCAGCCGCGTACAAATCCCACAAACTGGGCAACATCCGTCACATTTTCGTACCAGTTGTTTTCATATTCAATGGAAATATTGCCACCGAAATTTTGCCTTTTCAGCTCTTCCAAAATGGCCGGCAGGTCGGCAACACCAGTTCCGGCAGGAGTATCACGGCCTTCCGGGCCCCATTGGTCAACATCCGTAAAGTGCATGCTGATAATACGCCCTTCCAGTAGCTGAAGAGCTTCAACCGGGTTGATATTTGAACGGATATAATGACCTATATCAGCGCTAACCCCGATTCGGTAGTCACGCCCCTGCACAAGGCTGAGTACAAATTCGGGATCCCAATGGCGGTAATCGGGATTATTCGCCCTGGGCGGATGGTTATGAACAGCCACTGTAA
>RECI01000037.1 GCA_007694095.1 Balneolaceae bacterium
ATATCGATGCCAATTCCAACATTCCAGTCAAGATTTTCAGCATTGGTAACAGGAGGTATTGCCTGTAATGTGAGTGCAGATCTTGGTAAAACCTTAAGCCTGCCGGAGAATCCAATACTGAAATAAGTATCCGTATCCGGGTCGGCGATATTCAGCTCCGCGCCGGTTCTGCTGAAATGGGTTATCATCGGAACAAGCTGCAGGCTCAATTCATTGCTGAATTTTCTTGCAATGGGTAAGGCGGCACTATAACTGATACGATCGCTAAAGGAGTAGTCTTGATCCAGAAAACCAAAACTGCCTGTCGTAATACCAACCGACGGTGCCAGTATAACAGAAACTGGTGTACTGATTTGTTTTTGGCGCAGAATAGCCCATCGTGCATGGATATCATATACTTTGTCCAAACTTGAGCGGCCAAAACCCAATGAAATGCGATCTCCAAATCCGTACTCAAAACTGAAGCGGACATTGGCACCCTGGTCAATTCCCCAGAGATTGCGGGCGCCCGATTCCACCTCGCCGAACGTGTGCATGATAGAATAGTGTAGTTCACCTTTTGAGAGGGTCTCAACAGTAAAGAGGTTAATATTCCGTGGCGCCATAAATGTAAGTTCCACGAATTGATCGGTCACCACCCTCTCACGTTCAAGCTGTGCCAGGCTGTCGGCTGTTAGTGAAATGAGAAATATGATGCATAATATGAATGGTTTCATTGGCATTGGTTTATTATGAAGGGCCTGCAGGCCTGAGCAGTATTGATATATTAACAATCTGTTCATCGGACAGTTCATAGAATAAAACTCTCGGGCGGTCAATATTATGGTCCTCAAGCAATACCGCAAAGCCGGCCTCCAAACGTAAAGATCCGTTTTTGGATTCCAGTGTGCCATCAACCTCAATTTCCCTTTCCACCCCGTGAATATTGAATATCCCCGATACACGAACATCCTGTTTATCGCTGATACTTGCATCAAACGGTGTAATCAGCTGCCCGGTAAATTCTGCGAATGGATAAAGGTTTGTTTTCAGATATGTGTTGCGCATATCGCGGTTTCGCCGCTGAATGCCGGTGTCAAGGGTGTTGAGGTCCACAAAAAAGTCAACCAAATTCTGATTCAGGTCAACGAGCCCGGTAAGATGGCTGCTGGTACCTTTGAATTCGAGAAGCGGTGCTTTTGAAATAAATTCCACATATCCGTCATCTGCTGTGAAACTTTGTGCACTAACAGTTCCCTGTATCAGAATTGATAAAACAAATACACTTATAAGCTTTTGCAGAAGTTTCATTAATCTGTTTATTTGGATATCACTATGAGATCTCCATCACGGACAACTGAAAACTCCTGCAAGTCGCGCGAGGCCGGCCCGCGGACTACGCTGCCGCTGGTATCGAATCGTGAACCATGGCATGTACATTCGAAACGGTTGTTTGAAAACTGCCAGTTTGTTGAACAACCGGCATGAGTACAAACACTTGTAAAAGCCCTGATGGTTGTACCGTCCACATTTACTGCAAGTGTGGCGGCATCACGAATCAGTGTCCATCCGCCTTGCTGATTAAGTCCGGCGACAGAATTAACTGAAAGATCTATCGTAATAGTGTTTCCATTGTTTGATATTTCAATGGCTCCACTGCCGCCTGATGGCGGACGAACTTCGGTACCCTCCATAGCATCAGTTGAACTGCCACAACCGTAAAAACCGATGCCAAGGGTTGCAAACAATGCTGTGGATCCTGCAGTTCTAAGAAAATCTTTTCGTGTGTATCTGTTTAGTTCATTCATGGATGGCAAATTTTTGAATTATTTCTCAAAGGTGTCTGATATTCGACAAAAAACAACCACACTATAAGAACTAAAGTTCATTTGTGAATAACATTAAGTAAACGGTTCTGTCACAAATGTTGCCACAGGTATCTTGATGGGAAAATGGATTTGGTTAAAAATGCAGGGCCGGCTGAAAACGCCTTTTATCTTCTTCCAAATGGAATGGTGACACCAAGCCAGGGTACTCCAATAATTCCGCCCGCGTCTTCGAGCGGCCGGAATAAGCCAAAATCTACTGCAATATTTTCGGATGTCCACCGTGCACCAAATGATATGATTCCGCTGACTCCGGCTTCAGGAACGAAATAGTTTTCCGACAGCAGGTAAAATCTTCGCCCGGTTCGGATAATACCGCTCACATTAATCAGCGGCGTTTGAGAAATCTCGCCGCCGGCATACCCATAACCCAGCCCGACTGTAATATTTTTATCACGATTTCCAATTGTACCGACACCATAAATAAGCCCTAATCCTTCCGTTTCTGTACCGATCAGCCCGCCAATCATTGCTCCTGCACCAAGGTGAAACATGTTTTCTGAGACAGGAATCGTAACCTTAGGCAAAATCCAGACGGGTGAAGACGATACGCCAAAAAGGAAAAGCGGCACTATACCCCCGCCGAGCGAGAAATGATCGGAGAAGCCATAATTCACATTATTAAACAATATCCATGTATTCTGATAATACCCTTTACCCCTGCCTAAACCGATGGCATTCGGTGCAAAAAAATACCGGGTGGCCTGCGGATTATCGTGCCAGTAAACACCGTCTCTCATTCTCCGGTGGTCGAGCTGTACCATATTCTTGATATTAGTTCTCAAAACAGTGATTTCACCCACACCTTCAACGTTTAATACAATTTTTTCATCATCCTCCGAAACCAGTGTTCCCGTAAAAATATTACCGTCTCTTGTTTCGATCCTGTACAAATCCTGAGTTTGTGCTACAAGGTGTGGGACATGAAGCTGAAAAATTACCAATAAAAGAAAAAGGACAGAGAAGAAGTTTAATGTTTTCATATACTTTAATGATATGCCGAAGGATTATAAGAATAGTAATGAGTATTCTGACTTTTTCCTATATCCTGATCCCTCACTCACAAAAAATTTCTTTCCATTGTTTTTGGACAAATTAAAAAGTTTTGGCTTGTGTGATGACATGGATAAAATATCGTAAAGTCGACCCTATTGGTGTATTCGGACGTTTTTTTCGGCTAATACGGCACTGTTGAAAAGGCCTTTTCCAAGCATAAACAACCCTTTGCATAGCGAGTGCCGCCTTAACATTTTGATATTAAACCTGTCCTGAACCTGCCTCACCACAAGAGACATAAATACACGGACGGAAACATTTTTGAAGAAGCTCAGTGCTTTTTCATTTCACTTATATGATGCTCGCAGGTTACTGCCGGATTGAAAGGTGATAACAACCCGTGTGGATTTTCGCGGTAGAGCCAGATATGAAGATCGTAGTGCGGTTCATAGATCAACACCCCCGGGCGGAGAAAATCGGTGTGAGTTCCTTCGCCTTTAACCCGCGGAGTGTCTCCGGTAATTTTCAATAGTTCCGGATGAACGTAGTGAACACCCATATTACCCATAAAAGCAGGTAAACCCATCATGGGTGCCTCTTCACATATGTTCATCGGATCCCGGATGTAGCCTTCTGCCAGGGCCGTTTCAACATCTTTCTAATATATTATTTGTTGAATTTTATGAGTAAGAGACAAGCAATTCTACCGAAGGCAATTATAACAAATATGGAATACTTATGTTACTGTGGCAGAATAAATTATCGCAAATGGAAGGTCTCATTTACCTGCAAAATCAGATTACCTTACAGGCCGGTTTACAACACATCAAAATCAGAAATACTGTGTTCTGAATGCGGGAATATCACAGCTGTCCAAAACGTTTTAGAAATTTAAAAAATCTTAGTTTGTGAAGGTTCAGAGCTGATAATTTCACATTTTTTCAGGGAGATCCCTCCACTCACTTACTCCGTTCGCTCGGTCCCCACAGGGGCAGGCGGGATGACAGGTGCATTTGGTGCCACCAGGCGGCGCAGATAAATCCCGGTATATCGAAATCTTTATGCGCCGCCTATTAATTAAAAACACCCCTGTCATCCCGAGCC
>RECI01000036.1 GCA_007694095.1 Balneolaceae bacterium
ATATAGTGTTTCCCGCAGTTTGGGCAAAATTATTTGCTCTGGATGACAAGAATCCTGACGCTATACTATTAGGGATCTCCCGGTTCCGGGTCATCTTTTGAAAATATCCTGGCAAATATTAATTCTCAATCAGGCCGGCTAATGCGGCACCAATCAGGCTGGACTGCTCCACATAAGTAAATTCCGCAAACCTTTTTTTGTCATCAGCCAGGTATCCGTAAAAATAGTCCTCGAATTGGTTTTTCAGGTTTTGCAATTTATAAAATGTAGTTCCTTCAATTGTAATGAGCACCGGCTTCCCGGCTTCTGTTCCTTTACCGGTTTTCAGTAATACCGCGGCAAGATTACCTGCAACAAGCTTCGAAGCACGGTTGATCATGTTTTCGATAATTGTCCGGGCAGCGCTGATATCTTCATCTGTAGTAAAACAACCACCAAGCACATTATCTGAATCACTGCTGTTTTTTAAAAACTGATTCGCCTGTTCTGATGTGAGTGTGGAAATATTTTCCAGTTTTTGAGAAGCTTCAACGGAAAATACCTCTTCATTGGCAGCTTCCTTCAATACCGCAAGACACAGGCCACCGAAGTATCCCCCTGAAAACATCTTTTCGAACGTGTAGTTGCCGGGCGTTGCAGTTGTGTTGTCGAATTGAATATCTATTGCGCTACGCTGTGCCCTTCCGAAGTTTCCGGATTCAATATTAATGATCTGGCTTTTGTCTTGGTCAAGCTCCGGTTTCTTCAGAATATTGCTGTTCTTTTCGATATAACTGGTATTGGTTCCCGTACCCAGGATAAACCCGATAAATGAATCGTAGGTTTTTTGGATACTGGCCGACTTTCCTGCAAGGAGGGTTGCCACTGTGTCATTTAATATCACAATTTCTTTTTCCGGCATTCCGAGCGCTTCAAGTAGTGACTTGCCAATCATTTTCCCGATAACTTCCGGCGCTTGTACCTCTTTACTGAAATTCAGAAGTTTGCCGTCTTTATTCGGATACATTTCCGTTGCATAGGAAAAACAGAATCCAATCTTGTCCGTTTGCTTGGCCAGGTCCCTGATGAAGCCGGCCATGGTATTAAAAAATTCACTTGCAGAGATCTCACCTTCCAGGCCAGGCATCCTTTTATGGATAATCTCTCCCATATCTATGTTCCCATCTGCTTTGAATGTTACCAGTGCCGCCCTGAAATTCGTTCCGCCTGCATCAATCGCCAATACAGGTGTATCAATCAAAAACTCATTATCAGCTTCAATGTATGTGGCAATCATCCTCAGGGAACTATCCTCTCCATTCAGCCCTTTTTCCATTTCACTTGTGAAACTTCCCACCAGGGAATCCATATCAATGTCTTCGGCTCTCAATTTATATCCGGCAAGGAAATTCTGTACTGTATTCATTTTCGTAATCTTTACTTTCAGGTTAATTCTTTTTTCAGGTTCTACCTGTAATGTAACAGAATCCTTATTCTCATACATACTGGATTCCATGAAATTTCTGGATGTTACAAATCCTGCCTGTCTATTTCCAGCTGATAACCGCAATCCAGTGGCCGCTGCCCGGTGCCTGGAGCCGGAGCCTGTTGGTTGTGTATTCAGTTTCACCCGGCTGCCAGAGGCTGTTCCCGATGTCGAGCCACTCGACTACACCTTCAAAATTCTCCCCAACTACCAGGTTCGCACTTCCTCCTGCCGGGAAATATACCCCGTATTGAACACCGGGATTGGCAAGAAGCCAGGCTGACCCCGGTTCCCTGTTTTCGAGCAGATCCAGGCGCGGTTCGGCGTTGAAAATATCCATGCGATTGGCAAACATTGCCGCACTTTTCACATGGGCCTGTGCATCTTCATTCAGGCCAATCCCCCATCTTGGACGGTGGAAGCGCACCGCAGATACACCTCCGATAATATTTCGCCAAAATCGTTCCTTTGCATCCTGGGTCGTACCCCAAAAATCGACCGGCGCCGGTGCTCCATCCGCTCCGTAAATCTTTACGCTTGTGATGGGCTTGGGGTTATCTTTCAATAGATCCCTGATAAATTGAATCCGCTCCCAGTGGGTGTCACCCGATTGGAAGTTGTTTTGCGAAATATCTACAAATGTGTAGATGTCTGATTCAGCCATCCGAATTACCGAATCGTCTGTGATATCATGCGCGTCTTGCATATCAGTAATATAGATCTCGATACCCTCTTCCTCCGCACGCCGGAGGATATATTCAGCCCAATACTCGCCCCACTCGTTTGACTCTTTTGTTTCGTTATTCATATTGTACAGAACATGGCTGTATTCAAAGGTATGGGAGAGTATTTTGTCGACAAATGCCCGCTGGTATCCCAATACAAGCTCATTATTGCCGAGAGCCGGGACAGTCGCAAAAAATGGGTGCCCGGGATCCTGCGTCCACTCACCTGTTGGCAGTCCTGACTCCTGAGCCGAATAATTTATGTTGTTATCCGGGTTGTACGGGTGACGCTCCCAACCGGCCTGATCGCGTGTCCGGTATTTGTCGTGCCGTTCCCAGATTTCGATCTCGACGACCATGCTGAGGTCTGCGGTTGTTTGTAACATACGCTCGAAACGCTCCCAGTAAGACTCATTCCATCGCGAAAGATCGTAGACGACATTTAGCGGGTCGCGAGTCTGGTGTGGCAGGGTGCTGGCGTCCCAATCGACCTCATAGGGCCATAAATCGCGGTGATCAGGTAAAATTTCCCTTGAAGCCATCGTATTGCGAACGTAATTGCCGCCAACGGACCGTAGTAACAACAGGTGCCTGACAAGGTCGGGCCTCTGGAATATATTGTGATAGTCCGATGCCCCAATCAGCAGTATCGGTTCTCCTTTCATTTGCCAGTAATATGGGTTTCCGGAATATGGCTGCAGGTTTATCTGTTTCTCAGAATCGTTTGTTTCCTCTGCAGTGGAACAACCGAATTGAATAAATACTGTGGAAATTAAAAGGAGAATGAGACTGAGTCGAATAGATTTCATAGAATTTGTATTTACTTGTTTTGAAAAGAAAAGAGTGCTTCCGGGTTTTTTCGGAAAATGAAGTCATAATATTCACCCAGTCCCAACTTTTTGAGATCATCACTGAACTGAGTCAGAAGGAAATCCAGTCCCGGTTTACCTCCATAGGATCTCCAGTAGGCATGTTTGGCCGCATCCATTCCCATTGTGATTTGACGTGGAAATTCAGGCAGAAGGTTTTCGAGCAATTTGTAGGACCAGTTTTCTTCACCGGGTTTCCAGCGGAAGGAACTGTCGTACTCCACATAAACTCCCGTTTGTAATACTTCACGGTTATACTCCACATCTTTACACCGGTCAACATGAGAAAGCACCACATGGGACAGGTCGGCACCAAGGCGATCAAACATTTTAACCTGAGCGAGAGCATGTTTTCCAAAGTTGGTATGGGTTAAGATAGGTGCTCCGGTTTCAAGATGGGCATTCACCACTGCCCGGAATATTTTCTCCTGGTGTTTGGTAATCGGTTCATCTCCCGTGGCCAGCTTGATCATACCCGCTCTCTGGGGGCTTCGTTCCACGATCGGCCCGCCATAATCGTGGAAATCAATCCCTTTTTCCACATCATCCACAAAAAGCCGGGTGAGCTGATCTTCCGAATAATGATACCGCCAGTGATCTGACGGGTAATAGATTTCGAGATGAATGCCGGTAGCTGCAATGATCTGTATCCCCGAACGCTTTGAAACCTCTGCCAGTTTACGGATATTTCTACCGGCATTTACAGGCATGGTATCCACCATGGTTCGCACGCCAAGTTTGTGCAGGTGGTGCAATTCTTCCACAATTTTATCCAGATCGTTCAGCAGCAGGTTACTGTCCCGGGCTGTCGGGTAGCTGTCATCAATCACAATATGCTCATGGGAGTAACACAGCCCGAGCTCTTCGGGAGGAATGTCCGCCAGTATGGTTC
>RECI01000253.1 GCA_007694095.1 Balneolaceae bacterium
CCAAAGAGATTTTGCAAATCCTGCAACAGCCCTTTCATACCCAGTACGCTCATCAGAATGCTGTAGGCAACAATTGCCACCCAGATGAAGGTTTCAGGGAATTTGAGTTTGTGTTCTCCCATCACTTTACCCGAATGCAGCAGAATCGCCATGGAGATAATGGTTAATGGCAGCAGTACGGCCAGGCTCGCTTGCGAAAGCAGCATCAGGAATATGGGCCGGATACCAAATATGGTCCCGAGAGAACAGTATAGTACAAAGGCGAAAATGACCCAGTTTCTCGGTTTTTTGAGTGGATTCTGGTCACCGCGATAGTCTTTGACCAACCACGGTACTGCCAGGATATTGGGCAAAAGAGATGAAAGTCCGGCAGCGGAAATCCCTATTATCATCACAATTACGGTAAAACTTCCTGCAATTGGTACCAGGATGGGAAGCAGTTCTGGAACGTTGTTTACCCGGATACCCTCGGCGTAAAGGGTTTCTGAAGCCACGATCATGACTGCGGCACTGATCAGAAACATGAAAAAGGCGCTGTTGGCCGCATCGATACGCTGTGATTTCATGTCCTTGAGGGTCCACCCGGCCTCTTTTACCAGAAGCGACCGGATAATGAAAACGACTGAGGATACCGTTGTTCCGGTCATTCCGGCTATGACTACAAGGCCGCTGTTATCGCTCCCCTCCGCTTCTGCAGGAATGGATGGAATCAGTCCTTTTGCCAATGATGCAAGGTCCGGTTTCAGATAGATAACGGCGATAATAAATGCCAGGCCCATGATACCTACAATCACCGCCATCACATGTTCAAAGGTCTTGTTGGTTCCCGAAATCAAAATTCCGAATACCAGCACCCCAACCAGAATGGCCGTTGCGGCATTTGAGATGCTTGCACCTGCAAACATGTTGATCCCCTCAAATATGGTGTCGGTTAAAATTCCCATCAGTCCGAGAATGGCCGCCAGAATTATGATGACGAGGGCTGTAGTGAGGAACCACGAAACAGCCGGATGCAGATGCTTTTTAATTCCCTGAATCAAGGTTTCTCCGGTGACAATGGTGTAGAAACTGAAGCGATCCAGCAGATAGAATGTTATGATACAGCTCAGCAGAACCGTCCAAAGCAAAGCACTGCCGAAGGAAGCCCCTGCTTTCGACATGGCCGTGATACTCCCGGTGCCGATGTTGTAACCGATCAGAAAAATGCCGGGCAATAAGCTGATGAAGAATCGTTTTAACCTTGACATATTAAAACCCTATTGAGTTTCCACCGTCTACGGGCAGACACACCCCGGTTATGAATCGGGAAGCATCGGAAGCAAGAAAGGCTGCGGCCAAGCCAATTTCTTCGGGTTTTCCCAGTCGGCCTGCCGGTGTTCGCCGCAGTACCCTGGATTTTCGTTCAGGGTCATTTGCCAGGGCCGCTTCCAGCATTTTTGATTGAATGAAACCGGGCGCTATCGTATTGAAGCGAACTCCGGTATGGGAGTACTCTGCAGCCAGAGAGCGGGCCATTCCAAGCAATGCAGCTTTGGAGCTGGAATAAGCGGCTACTTTTTCCAGTCCGTACAGGGCCGCCATGGAACTGATAAATATCACGGATCCACCCTGCCGCTGAATCATTCCCTTCAAGGCGGTGCGGGTGAGCGAAAATACACTGCTCAGGTTGGTATCGATAACCGACTGAAACTCCTCATCAGTTACTTCAAGGGATGTTTTTTTCAAGTGCATGCCGGCATTGTTTACCAGAATATCCAACCTGCCCCAGGACGTTTCTGCGAAATCAATCACGTCTTTGTGTGATGGTTTGTCAACGACATCGTTTTGGTAAATGAGGCAGCGGTCTCCGAGGTCCTCTTGTGCTTTTTTAAGGGTTTGAAGCGTTCGTCCGGTGATGACAACCCTGGCGCCCTGGCTGATAAATACACGAGCTGTTCCCAGGCCTATGCCTTCGGCTCCTCCTGTTATCAGAGCGACCTTGTCTGTCAATTGATAGGGATGTGTCATCTGTTTTGTGATGTTCGTTTCAAGAGGTCACGTGCAAGGTCCATGACGGCGTTAATCATGCTCATGTGTGTCAGGTTACCATAATGGACATGTCATCATTATAATGCGGTATTGTTACATGATTCCATATTTCTCGAAGGCATCTACCGTGCTCATGCCATTCTGGAGCTCTTTCAGAACCAGTTTTTCTCCCCTGGCTTTCTCGAATGCCCGGTCGAACACCTCTTTTTCCGACTCGCCGGGTATAACGATAACCCCGTCGCGATCTCCGAAAATGATGTCACCGGGATTGATGGTCACCCCTTCGAAGTCAATCGGAGTCCTGTAAGCTACAACCCTGCCCCGCGGACCTTGATCCACAGCGTAGGTTCCCAGTGAAAAGGTCGGAAAATTCAGTCGCAGAATTTCATTCGTATCTCTCGACATGCCGTTCAATATGGCACCTGAAGCGCCCAGTTTTATGGCACGGGTCGACATCAGACCGCCCCATAGTGCGTAAGTCGGCGATGATCCGCTGCAAACATACACCTCATTCTCCCTTAACTGATCCAATGCCTCAAACATTATTCCAAAAGGTTTTTCCAGGCGCTCGTAAGGCGTGATTTCCGGCAAATCTTCTTCCAAAACGGTCATTGCTCTGCCAATAACCACCATTTTGGAGTCCAATGGTTTGAGATTTTGCGGAAGGAACTGGTGAAACAAGCCCATTTTATCCATTATATCGCCAACCAATGCTGTAAAAAGTTCTTGTTTTGCCTGTGCAAAAAGTTCCGTGTCACTCATTTCTGAGGAAAGAAATTATTTTGAGGTTTCAGTTAATAATTACCAAGATGCATTATTTACAGCCTTCTTTATTTTACGATTTTAACCTATTATGGTAAAATATTAGCACCTTTAGCACTGACTGGTTTTTATATAATATGAACATGACGACCGCCGGCTGACACACAGGAGGATGATTAAATTCTGTCATGTGAATTCATTCTGACCATATGAATCGAATTGATTTAAACAGATGCCCAGTGAAACGCGTAAGCGAACCGAAGGTCACGAAGTGCTATAACCATGACCGGGCATGGCCCTGGACACACTGGAGCATGATTAAATACGGTCATGGCATTACATCTGACGATATAAATTCAAACATTTTCACAGATGAAACCCCTGTTAGTAAGAAAAAGAGACTCCCTGGGTGCATCGATTGAGTTTGACGGAACGGAATACAATTATTTCTATAATCCGCTTCATTACCACCCTGAATTGGAGCTCACCTTAATTGTAAAAAGCTTTGGTCAAAGAAAAGTAGGAGATAATATTGAGAATTTCCGTGAGGGAGATTTGGTACTGGTTGGAAGTAACTTGCCTCACGTTTGGAAGAACGATAATATTTTTTTAGATGAAAAGGCCAAAAGAACAGCCCAGGCTATTTGTGTGAAATTCCTTCCTGACTTTGCCGGCAAAGAGTTTCTAAACCGTCCTGAAATGACGGGGATCAAAACGTTGTTGGAGGAAAAAGCTCCTTTTGGTGTAAAACCGTTCGGGACGCTGAGAGAAAAGGTAAAAGATGTAATGCTAAAACTTCCCGATTTGGATGAATCAGAGCGCTTCATCCAGCTGCTGCACGTTCTAAATCTGATTGCCAGATCGAATGAATACACTCTTCTCGCAAGTCTAAGCTATAAGAATGAAAGTGAAAAAAATTCACACCGCATTAATGTCGTACTGGATTACATCGTACAGCACTATCAGGAAGACCTTGATCTTGAAAAAATTGCTGGCATGATAAACATGAACAAAAATGCGTTTTGTCGTTTCTTCAAGAAAGGGACCCGCAAAAGCTTGTTTCAGGTAATAAATGAAGTACGAATCGGAAAAGCGAAGCAGCTTCTTACCGAAACAGATATGAATGTTCAACAGATTTGTTTTGCATGCGGTTTTAAT
>RECI01000035.1 GCA_007694095.1 Balneolaceae bacterium
TGACAGCCGGATCAAACAACAGCCGCGTTGAGCTGATGCAGCTTGATATGTCTTCATTCGATTCCATCCGGAGATTTTGCAATGCATTTAGTGATAAATTCGACAAGCTGGATGTGCTGATCCATAATGCAGGCTATTTTGAGCATGGCTCACCCTACCGGCTCAGTGAGAACGGAATAGAACTTACATTTGCGACAAACGTTGCCGGGCCATACCTCATGACGATGGAATTGCTCGACCTGTTAAAAAAAGCAGATGATGCCCGTATCCTGATGGCCGGCAGCAACATTATTAAGCATTTTTTTAACCCCAAACTGGAGATCAACTTCGGTAACCTGCGTGGTGAACATCCCGATGATCCGAAATACAGGGTATACGATTACTACCGTGATTCCAAAATGGCCCTGCTGATGCTCACCAAAAAGATGGCCAAAGAGTTCGGCGGGGACGGTATTGCAGTAAATATGCTTCAGATTAACGGGGCCACCATGTCAAAGGAAACGATAGCAAAACTGACCCCGGGTTACCGTATTGCCGCAAGAATTCAGAATTTATTTTTTCGTCCGCCGGAATTTATGGCAAATCATTATTACGATATCTGTACGGGTGATAAATTTTCCGGTGTGACCGGCGAACTGATCAACCACAAACAGGAAGTGATGCAAAAAGCTGAAGAAAACCCCGGAGCAAAAGAACAGTTCATACAAGTTGCCACTGCATCACGATGTCCGGTCTATGCATACAACACGGGCGTGCAGGATAAGATTTGGGCATTGTGTGAGAAGATGATAAAAGGGGATTGAGGTTTGTTAGTCTTGAGTTTGAATTTTGAGATTTGGAATTCGGAATTTGGAATTTGGAATTTGGTGCTTAAAATCCAAGATTTTTTAACTGCCAACTGCCAACTGCCAACTGCCAACTGCCTTTTCACTTTTATTTTACACCTAAAAATCCACTTCACGGAATCATGAAAAAATGGTTGATTACCCGCAGGGTATTTCTCAAACGTTCAGCTACATTCATGGCTGCACCTTTATTTGCCGGTTCAGGACTTATGCCAACGTCAATGGTACGGTTTGGGCTTCTGACCGATTCCCATTACGCCGATATCGAGACAGTGGGCACCCGATATTACAGGGAATCCATTTCTAAGATGGAGGAGTTTACAGAACTGGCAAATGATCAGAATGTCGATTTCGTTATGCATCTTGGAGATTTTAAAAACGGTGCGCCGGACCACAACCTCGATCACCTTAAAAAAATCGAATCGGTGTATGCCCGGTTTCGTGGCCCGCGATTCCATGTAATGGGAAACCACGATATGGACCGTATTTCCAAAGAAGATTTTTTGTCGGTAATTGACAATACCAGGATTAAACAGGATCGCACATACTATACCTTTGATCATGGCGGAGTTCGCATTGTGGTGCTTGATGCCAATTTCACATCCGATGGTACACCTTATGATTCCGGCAATTTTCACTGGACCGATGCAAACATCCCCGAATCTCAGATTCTATGGCTTGAAGAAACCCTAAAAATAACAAACAAACCGGTGATTGTCTGCATCCACCAGCTTTTGGATGGGGATGGGGGGAGTGTGGATGTAAAAAATGCGGCAGACGTCAGGGTTGTTCTGGAGCGACGTCAAAATGTACTCGCTGTTTTCCAGGGGCATCACCACAGCGGGCAATACAACCACATCAACGGGATTCACTATTATACACTCAAGGCGATGGTGGAAGGTTCGGGAGAAGAAAACAACTCCTATGCCATCGTTGAAGTCTTGAGTGACTTATCTGTATCTGTTACCGGTTACCGTAAAGCTGTGGATAAAAAACTTGAACGAAGGTTATAAATTCAATCAGGAATCCGGGTTGCCTGCCATGCTACGGCGCGCCATTCACCATCCCGTTTCAAAAAAGTACCGGTATTGTAAAAAAGCAATTGTTCATTGCCTGATGGTTCGAGAGGAATATCTGCAACAAGTATAAATGCCACCACTGCCGCCTCACCGTAAATATTTATCTGAATCTCATCAGCGTAATATTGAGGAAAGTTTCCATTGGTATCCGTATTGCCAACCGTGAGGCCGCTCATGATGTCCTGTTTGCCGATGCGCTCACCGGCAGCGCTTGTGTAAATGAGATCATCAGCCCAAAAGCGGTTGTGAACATCGTAATCGTTTACGGAGGCGCCTTCCAGGAAATCATAAAGAAGGTTTTTTAGTAATTCATGATCGGTTGCAGTTTTTTCTGGAAGAAGAAATAACAGCAGGAATGAAGAAATAATCGGGAATAAGTAATTCATGGGAATGAGGTTTAAGGTGGCATAAAATCACAAAAAAATCTAAATGCCAAAAGACGTAATACTCTGGAAAAAATTTATTTTTTAAAAAGATCAATAAAATCAGCAACAAACAATTTGAAAATAAATTTCCCGGGATTGATGTACAATAATTGATTTGATCCGGCCTTATTATTACAATAACAATCCATCAGGCATTTCTGCAGGTTCATTAACTGGTGAAATCATGAAAATAGCACATTTTCACATAACCGGGTTATTTGCTTTATCTTTATTTCATTGCATGTTCATGCCCGGGCTTGTATTGGCCCAGACATACACGCCGCACAGCCTTCATACCGGCCCTTCATGGGCGCCGAACGGATATGTAATTGCTTACTCTGCAGCGTATCATGGAACGTATGATATCTACACGGTTGATATCTGGACAGGAGAACGCGTGAGGGTTTCCGATCATCCCGCCAACGATCTTTACCCGGCCTGGGCTCCGAACGGGAGGTGGCTGGCTTATTATTCTGACAGGCCAACAGAATTAGGTCCTTTTCCACCCGATTCTATTGTATATAATGTGCGCGGACTTTATGAAACCTATGCCCGTGATGGTTACAGGCCCTCATGGTCGCCCGACGGACAGACTATCGCGGCTCATTTCAGGGGCGAAAAAGGAAATTATGAAATCTACCTGATGGACAGGCGCGGACGGGACCGGAGACCAATTACCGACACCTGGGCAACAAATGTCCACCCAAGGTTCTCACCCGACGGGAGTAAAATTACATTTGTCTCAGACCGGGATATGCAGGCAGAAATTTACGTGATGGATGCAAATGGTGAAAACCAGACACGTCTCACAAATTCATCCGCTTACGACCTCGATCCTATTTGGTCGCCTGATGGTAATAAGATCGCATTTATTTCGAACCGGCTGGGCACATTCGATATTTTTGTGATGAATGCCGATGGCAGTAATTTGCGGGTCTTGGCAAGCTCACCATCCATCGACATGGCACCGGTATGGTCTCCCGACGGGGAAAAAATACTCTTCTCATCCAATCGTTACGGCTATTTTGATCTATTTGTGATGGACGCCGATGGAAGCAACCTTAAAAGGCTCACATCATCGGAGTTTCATGAATTTTACGGTACCTGGTCACCACAGGGAAGCCGGATCGCCTTTCTTTCAACCGAACACGGACAGCCCCATCTCTTTGTGATGAACGCGAACGGATCGCGGAAAAGGCAATTAACACGCTGATTATTGATGGGTGTGCGACATTTGCGCCATCGTGATTAAATGACTGCTTGCGACTTCTTAAATAAGATATCAATCACTGAAAGTTGAACGCCGAAGTTGTTTCCATCCCCGGCATAGCTTGAACAAAAAACCAGAAGGACAATTCAGTGATGGTAATTGTGTCCAGCCCCAACGGGGCACCAGCAATAGCATGGGGCGAAGTCCTATGTCTAAAAAGATCATTGATTCAGAAAAGCTCCTAAAGGAGCGAAAGCCTGTCCACATGTTGCCAATAGAACCTGCGGTAATTTTCTCCTTTTGTTTTGATCCATTTGGAAGAGCCCTGTTTTACCTGTTGGAGTAATGC
>RECI01000056.1 GCA_007694095.1 Balneolaceae bacterium
AGCACATAACAACCATATCCAACATGGTCAAATCGTTTAAAGTATCCGTGAAATGCTTTATCTGTATAAATTTCTGAATCGAACTCATCAACATTAATTAAATCTCTTACCCCATGCTGATAAGTAAGATCTGGATAAGCTAATAAAATGCCACCTTTTATAGTTGACAACGCATCCTCAGCAATACCTTCGTTTTTAGCTACAATTATTAATTGATCTGATGGGATCGGGTGTC
This sequence comes from Balneolaceae bacterium, assembly GCA_007694095.1. GTDB lineage: Bacteria > Bacteroidota > Rhodothermia > Balneolales > Balneolaceae > Rhodohalobacter. The sequence goes on from RECI01000056.1 coordinate 236, forward strand.
TATCTGGAGGGTTAGACTGACTTTCTGAGGTATGCATTTCTCTCTGTCCATCTTTAGATTTCCAATAAGTTTTGGTTGGCTCAGGAGCTAATTCTAAATCTATCTGAAGATCATCAAAGTTAAGGGATTTTATGAGTTCTGAATCTCTATTATAAAGAACAAAGTAAGATTGGAATTTCTTCAAAACTTAGAATTATGTTTTTAATTGTAGGATAAGCTGTATAACAGATAATTGCGGGACAACCCCACTGCACTGTTTCCTGTCGCAATCTATCCCATTTCACCCAATTTGGCAATATCTTACAAATTTTTCTGATCTTGTGCGACTTTTAACGGGTGGTGAATTGCTCGCAATAGTCAAAAAAGATCACCTTTTTATTTAAAGAACTTCAATTTTTCGGTTTATACATAAGAGAACACGAATACAAATAGAAGTCCAGAAGGTGATTGAGCAAGCTTTTCAATAAGTAGGGGTCTCGGACGAATTACTTCAGCGATCACTTTTAACAAACCACTATTGTATGTGTGAACAGAAAACTAATGAAATCATGCGCAGGATTGATGATTGTGTTCACGGCTATCTTAACCAAGACCATATTGAAAAACTATGGATTGAGTTTCTGAAAAAGCCATGTTGTGAAGTATTACCCAAATTATAGAATCAGAAGATTGTGTGACTCTGATCGAGGCAAGTGTACTCTATTCAGTGAAAAAAGAGAGTGGGAAATAAAGATTGATTAGTCAGCTATTCAACTAATGCTGGAAATGAAAAAACCCGGGGTGAAAGCTATTGTGTTACCCTATGGTTACCCTATTTGAAACTTAGCCATTTCGGTATAGAAAATAAAAAAGCCTTGTAACGCTTCAAAATGTTGCGCTACAAGGCTTTATATTTGCGATCCGGAAGGGACTCGAACCCTCGACCTCCTGCGTGACAGGCAGGCGTTCTAACCAACTGAACTACCGGACCAGATTTTCAATAAACACTGAAACAGATTAAAATATAACCACCTTAGGGTAACGAAGTCAACAACGATTTCCGGTATGTCGTATATAAAAAAACAAGGGCTCCGGGTTCAGCCGGAGCCCTTTATCGGGATGGTGATGGGATGTATGTAAGATCAAATTCTATTATAGTAACGCATCAACAGCACTCAAAAGTTCCTCGCTGTCAGGCTCTACATTACTCTTAAACCTTCTGACAAGATTTCCGTTCCTGTCTATCAGAAATTTTTCAAAATTCCATGAAATATCTCCAGTGAAGTCAGGATTTTCTACATTTGTCAGCATTGTAAAGAGCGGGTGCTGGTCGTCTCCCCTAACAGAGATCCTTGAAAACAGGGGAAACTTAACACCGAAATTCATTTCACAGAACTGTGCAATCTCCTCATCCGTTCCCGGTTCCTGGCCGCCAAAGTTATTTGCCGGAAAACCGAGTATTTTTAAACCCTTGTCAGAATATTGCTCATAAAGTTTCTGAAGACCGCTGTATTGACGCGTATATCCGCATTCTGATGCAGTGTTAACAATTAACAATACATCACCTTCAAACTCAGACAGGGAAATTTTTTCACCGTTAATAAGGTTTAATTCGTATTGATACACACCTCCGGTTTGTTCACTTTTTGATAACATCAAAAATAAAAGAGTAACTATTACTGTTATTGTTTTCATACCTGGTTCCATCTATTTTAGTTTTTAATAATTTTTTTCAAATGATCATTCCCTAATGAATACATATTTTACGACTTTCTTTCGAAAATTATCCATTCTATTTATTCTTCTATTACTCCCGTTATCCGCTTTTGCCCAAATGTTTTCCATTGATGACCCGGAACAGCGCCGCGATCGTCCACTCGGTTCGTTGACCATCTTATCAGCTGGCTGGGAACTGGGCGATTATTCTTACAAGGGAACCGGGATTGATGCCGATCAGCGTCTCGATTTTACCGAGAGTATTATCCGTCTCCGGCTCGACAGCCCCGGCCTTGACGTCAGCCTCGCTTTTGGCGGTGCATTTACGGGCATGAATGATAACTCTTACTTTAACGTCTATGGCCGCCTGTTAAATATATTCCCGATAAAAAGGGAACAGGGAATGATCATTGGCCTGCCCATTCAGATTACAACAGACCTGAAACAGGTAAGAAGAAATGATAATGATACAGAATTTCAGCAAAGCTCACTTATTGTCGGTTCAGGCCTGTATGCCGCAATGAGGCTGAATCAACGATTTAGCCTCATTGCAGTGGCAACACCCAATTTCGGCTTCAGTTTCTCGCAGGGATCTTTATTTGGCGGAAGTCTTTTCCGTACCGATGCAAAAACGAATCTACTGATCAATAATTTCTTTGGCCAAAATGCGCTTTCAATCGGTTATCAATTTGATTATCGTGTTTACCGGGTTGATGGTGATCTATATGATTATAATTACTTATCTCATTTGTTTACCATCGGGATAGGATTTTAACCGTTTTCATAAATGAAAGTTGAAAAACTTGTTCTTGAACTCGAATCGTTGTGCGAGAAAGGTGGTTACTCCATCCGGAAAGAGAGGGGCTCTTTCCGCGGAGACCAATGCCTGTTTGAGGGAGACCAGCTTATTGTAATCAACAAAAACAGGCCTGTTGAATCACAGGCTGCCATTCTTGCGAAAATCATTAAACAAATTGGCCCGGATGAACTCTTTATAAAACCGGCTGTCCGAAGAGAACTTGAATCTCTTTGGGAAAAGCTTGAAAAGTTTGAAACATCAGAAAAACATTTTGACAGCGAATAATTATTCATGATATGTACATTCCTTGGCACAGGTACATCGATGGGAGTGCCGGTAGCAGGTGGTTTTGGACGTGAGATCATAGACTCGGATCCCAGAAACCAGAGAACACGTTGTTCTGTCTGGGTACAAACCAATGAAATATCCATTGTGATTGATACAGGCCCGGAATTTCGTATTCAATCCATCCGCTCAAATATCCAGCATATCGATCTCGTTCTTATCACACATGAGCACATGGATCATATTGCCGGCCTGGACGACCTCCGTTCATATAATTATATGCAAAACGGGCCCATTCCCCTTTTCACTACCGAAAGGGTAATCAAATCGATTCACACGCGCTTCGATTACCTTTTTGGCGAAAATAAATACCCCGGCTCCACCACCCTCGATATGCATGTGATTGATAAACCGGTACAATTTTCGGATACCACCATAATCCCTCTTACCTATCATCATGGTAAAATTGATGTAACCGGTTACCGTATTAATGATTTTTCATACATGACGGATGTAAAAAAGATTCCGCCGGCAACCATGGAAAAGGTGAAAGGAAGCAAGGTTCTTGTACTCAGCGGACTGCGATGGGGGCCTGAACATCCTACCCATCTCACCATCCCGGAAGCCGTAGAAATAGCAACTGAGCTTGATATCCCTCAGACTTACCTTGTTCACATGAACGCCTATGTAAATCATGAAGAAAGCAACCGGCGCCTGCCTCCCAATGTACAACTTGCTTACGACCAGTTGCAGATTACCATCTGATCAGGTTTATGTACTGAATGTTTTGCATCAAACTGATAAACTGAAGTATTGATTTTTCACTGACATTCTCATTTTAACACGGATTAAGCGTTAG
>RECI01000112.1 GCA_007694095.1 Balneolaceae bacterium
CGCCGGCCCATTTCATAACCGGGCTGTTTGATAACTGTGAGTGGCGGTGAAATGGCACGAGCCCAGGGCATATCATCAAAACCCACAATGGAAATATCATCCGGTACATTCAATTGCTCTTCATGAATGGCTTCAAGTGCACCCAGCGTCATGAGGTTATTGGTGGCAAAGATGGCAGTTGGCGGGTTATCGTGCCTTAATAATTCCTTGGTAAACATATAAGCAGATTCTGTGCTGCGCGGATCCCCCTCTTTTATAAGCTCATTATCAATCTCTATATTATGATCATTCAAGGCATTTTTGTAACCGGTGAGCCTTTCTTCGAATGATGAGAACTGTGATGAACTCGTTAAAATTGCGATACGCTTGTGACCGAAATCAATAATGTGCTTAACAGCAAGATAACCACCTTTTTCATTGTTGATGACAACTGTATCCACTGCTTCCCGAACAAGTTTACGGTCAACACAAACCACGGGAACCCCGGATTCAATTAAACCCTCCACAACTTTGCTGTATTGATGGATAGGTGGCAAAATAATCCCGTCAACAGATTCCGATTGTAATACATCCAGGTAAAAACGTTCTTTGTTAGGATTCTCATCGGAATTGCAGAGAATAACGGCATAATCTTTACCATAGGCCACATCCTCTACTCCGCGTACAATACTTGAGTAAAATTGATTTTGAATATCCGGAATAATCAATCCAAGTAGTTTTGAGTACCCTTTTGAGGTTCTGAGGCGTTGTGCAACCCTGTTGGGCTGGTAATCGAGTTCGCGCATTGCCCTCTGTACCCTCTCCCGCGTTTCAGGATTTACTTTATCGGCTTCGTTCATTACCCTTGATACAGTAGTAATGGAAACTTTTGCATACTTTGCCACTTCTTTTAATGTAGGCATAGGCTCAAAATAATAAGACAGCTTTTAATTGATTCAGAAGGTTAGACTCCTGTTTTCAAATACTTAGGTTAGTAGTGAATTTTGATGGTGGTTTTCCCCTAAATTAGATAAATACATATATCTAAAGTAATGTACTAAAATATTTCATACAAGTGAATTTCAAGGAGTAAAACGTTTTCATCTTTTCATTAAATTGTAATGAAATATTGGTGAATGATGCATGCAAAAGGTATGATTCCATCAAATGAACGAACAACCGAAAAAAAATTAAGATGATAAAAATAGCTAATGCACCCTGCTCATGGGGCATACTTGAATTTGGCCTTGACGGTAATACAAATACTTATGAAAAGGTTCTGAATGAAATGCATGAAACCGGCTACCTGGGTACCGAACTGGGCGACTGGGGATTTATGCCTTCAGAACCAAATCAACTTAAGGTAGAACTGGATCAACGAAAATTGAATTTGGTTGGAGCTTTTGTGCCGGTAAATTTTAAAAATCCGGCAGATCACGAAAGCGGGCTGAACCTTGCACTCAAAACAGCCCGATTGTTGAAAGAAACAGATCCTGAACATGCGAGAATTGTACTATCGGATGATAACGGAAAAAATGAAACCCGAACCAAACTCACCGGAAGAATAAAACCTGAGCATTCACTATCACCGGATAACTGGAGAGTTTTTGCAAACGGAGTAGAAAACATAGCCAAAACCGTAAAAGATGAAACAGGCCTGAATTGTGTATTTCATCATCATTGTGCGGGATATATCGAGACTCCGTGGGAAATAGAAAAACTTCTTGACAGTACCAGTCCGGAGTATGTAAATCTTTGTTTTGATACGGGCCACTATGCTTTTGGGGGTGGTGATCCTGTGGAGGCTTTGACTCAATTTCGGGAAAGAATCGGCCATGTTCATTTTAAAGACTGGAGCCGGACTATTTTCGATGAGGTTGTGGAAGACGGTCTTGATTATTTTGAAGCTGTTGGGAAAGGAATTTTCTGTGAGCTTGGAAAAGGTTCAATAGATTTCAGTGCAGTTTTGGATGAATTGAACAAACAGAAATATTCAGGCTGGATTGTTGTTGAACAGGATGTTTTGCCGGGAATGGGTTCACCAAAAGAAAGTGCAAAAAGAAACCGTGATTTTCTGACTTCAATTGGCTTGTGAAAACGGGGTTCCGGCTGCAAAAAAATTAGTTGAATTACTGGATGCCGGGTTTTACATTAACCAAAAGAAAAAAGCGGGCAACAAAAGAATTCTTGCTGCCCGCTTCGGTTTATCCAGCTACGGAAGACAACAAACCAGAAGAGGCAAAACCTCTTCTGGTCATATTTTTACTCAATAATAATTTCGCTGTTTCTTTCTTTCCTCCTCGTACTGTTTACGTGCTTCCTTAACCCCTTCATTCGCTGATACTTCCGCTACCGGAACATCCCACCATGAACTGTAACCGGGAACTTTCTGAACTTTGTCAACTGGTACAACGATTACCTGGGTAGTATCGGCATTCATCGCAATTTTCAAAGCTTCATCGAGCTCCGCGTAACTTTCAACTGAATGTACATCCACTCCATAACTTTTTGCATTCATCACAAAATCTGTTGGCAGAGTTTCACCTGAAAGTTGTCCGTTTTGGTTTTCACGGAACCGGTAGTTTGTCCCAAAGCCTTCAGAGCCTACCGATTGAGACAGTGAACCAATACTCCCGTAGCCGTGGTTATTGAGCAGTACTACTGTAATTTTAATCCCTTCCTGAACCGCTGTTGCGAGCTCTGATGAAAGCATGAGATAGGAACCATCACCAACCATAACTACAACTTCCTTGTCGGGTCGTGCCATTTTAACTCCAAGCCCCCCCGCAATTTCATATCCCATACAGGAGTATCCGTACTCAAGATGGTATCCTCCGGGTTCATACGATTTCCAGAGTTTATGAAGGTCACCAGGCAAGCTGCCGGCAGCGCAAACTACAACGGATGATTTCCCTGCTGAATCATTCACCATTCGTAATACGTTTGGTTGCTGTAACTGCTCAGATTCAGGAAGATTGGTAACACGGTCGATCTCGGCTATCCATTCTGTTCGTACTTCATGAATTGCGGAACTGTATTCATCGCTGATATGATAATCACCCAAAGCGGCTTGTAAAGCCTTGATTGTTACTTTTGCATCACCTTCCAAAGGCAGTGATGAAAGTTTATGGGCATCCATGGAGCATACATTGATATGAATAAAGCGAACATCCGGATTCTGGAACTGGCTCTTTGATGAAGTGGTAAAATCACTCAGCCTCGTACCGATGAGGATAACCAGGTCAGCATCCGTTGCGGCCTCATTGGCAGCAAGTGAACCGGTTGCACCGATAGAGCCAAGGTTCTGCGGATGATCGAAGGGCAGGGAGCTTTTACCTGCCTGTGTTTCACCGGCGGGAATTCCGGTTGCAGTCACAAATGTGCTGAGTTCTTCGGTAGCTTCACTGTAAAGAATACCACCTCCTGCTATGATAAAAGGTTTTTTTGCTTGTTTAATCATAGCTACAGCTTCATTAAACAGGCCCTCATCAGGCATTTGGCGCGGTATTGTCCATACCCTTTTTTCAAAAAGCGACAGAGGATAATCATACGCTTCGGTCTGAACATCCTGGGGGAAACAGATTGTAACAGTGCCGGTTTCTGCCGGGGAAGTAAGCACCCGCATAGCTTCAAGCAGCGACCAGGGCAGTTGATCCGGCCGGTTGATTCGGTCCCAATATTTCGATACCGGTTTAAACGCATCATTTACCGATACATCCTGGCTGAGGGGGTATTCGAGCTGTTGCAGCACCGGGCCTACATTTCGCCGCGCAAAAGTGTCACTCGGCAATAACAATAGTGGAATTCGATTGATGGTAGCCGTTGCTGCGCCTGTTATCATGTTGGTAGAACCCGGTCCTACCGAGGCCGTACACGCAAAAGCCTCCATTCTGAATTTCGCTTTTGCATAGGCAATGGCTGTGTGTGTCATGGCCTGCTCGTTTCGGGTGAGATAATAGGGCATCTCAGGGTACTGGTGAAGTGCCTGCGATAAGCCGGCAACATTTCCGTGCCCGAAGATACCCCAAACACCTTTTATAAATGAATGTTCTTTGTTATCACGCTTTACATATTGATTTTTTAGGAAACGTATTGTTGCCTGTGCTACAGTAAGTCTTTCATGTTTCATGGTATCATCAGTTTTATTAAAAATTCAGTTTTTCGGCAGTGGCGTGTTCGTTTAAACAGGTTATGATTCTTCATGAACCAATTTACCAATTGCCTCGGCAACATCTTTTGGATGGGCGTTTTCAGGGTACAGAACGTTACGCCCATACATGGCCCCTCTCACCTGGTGGGAGGCCTTGAGTGCCTGTTTAAGATCGTAGAGAAGATCATCCAGACCGGTGTTTCTGTCACCGCCAAGAATAACAATTGGCAGAGTTGTAGAAGCGGCCACCCTCTCAAAATCTTTGGTAAATGGTATTTTAAGCCAGATATTTCTGCTGCTGTCACCCAGGGCTGATGTAACGGTAATGAGCCGTATTAGCGGGTCGGGTTCTTTCACAACTTTATAACTGTTGCCATGTTTTACAACGGGCAAAGGTTCCAGGATAATCGGGAGGTTTTGGGAATTGATATCCCGTACACCTGCTGCGCAATATTCAATAGTTTTTAAGGTATCACGAGATGAGAAATCTATGCGCAGCAGCATTTTAGCAGCATCGAGACCGAGTTCTGCACAGGTTTTTGCATCCGTTCCGGTGATGGGGTCATCCAGTTCCCAGGCTCCTCCCGGAAGTCCGCCCCGATTCAGGCTTGTAATCAGCAGTTTTTCATCAAGAAAGCCGTTCCCCATTTCCTTCATGAGCCCATGGAGTATCAGCAGGTCTTCAAGGATATCCATGCTGCCCAGAACTCCATCAACCCATTTGGATTGAAGTGTGGTTACAAGGCGTGCGAGCAGGCTGTGGCGATCGGCCATGGCAAGCAGGTCATCACCAACTGAGAGACTACCCCTAGCAGGGTGATCAGCAGCTACAATATTCATTTTCCCGGTTGGGACAAACTTCGCCCTACGTTTTCTTTGGTCTGCAACATCTTTAATATAACCGGGGTTGTGAACACGAATATCGGTAATTTGACGGTAGAGTTCGAGGCTGATGATCGTTTCCTTATCAAAAGTGCTCATAATCCACCTCTTGTTCCAACAAATTCTTCCACTTCTTCCACGGTTGGCATAAAATTCGCACAACCTTGGCGGGTAACCACAATGGCACCACAGGCATTGCCAAATCGTCCACTTTTATGCCAGTCCCAACCATTCATGTAACCGTAAATTAACCCGCTGGCAAATGCATCTCCGGCGCCGAGAGTATTTACCACTTCCACAGGATAACCTTTGGCGTGAACCGGTTCGGCACCGCTGGAATAATGAATAAAACAGCCATCCGTGCCCGATTTTAGTAATAATACCTCCGGACCGCGTTTAAGCAAACGCCGGATACTTTCTTCAAGATCGGCTTCTATTCTTGATTCATTTACCTGCGAATGGCTTACATTTGCTTCACCGCTGCCCATATAGGCGCCGGCTTTTACTTCCTCAGATGTGCCGATGATGACATCCACATAGGGCAAAACTGAACGGGTAATGGTTCCAAATGTTTGAAGGTTGGGCCATTGATCTGCCCTGAAGTCGATATCCAGGAAAACCCTGACCCCTTTTTCAGAAGCCAGTTCGGCAGCAAGAATAGTCGCTGACCGGGAGGGTTCTTTGCTCAGGCCGGTACCGCTGATGATGATTGCCCTGAATGATTCAATGGGTATTTTTTTTACATCGTCGATATTAATTGCAATATCTGCGCAATTGTCACGGTAATAGACGAGGGGGAATTTATCCGGAGGTTCAATTCCGAGTATTACAGCGCTGCTCCGGCGGCCTTCTTTTCTGTAAACGTATGTTGTTTCCACATCTTCCTTGTTCAGAAAGTGAAGGATAAAATCGCCAACGGGATCGAAACCAATTCCTGTCAGCAGGGATGATTTTAATCCAAGCCGCCTTGTTCCAACGCTTATGTTTGTTGGGCAGCCGCCAACAAATGCTGAAAATGTGGTGATTTCTTCAAAAGGTGAACCAATATCGTTCGAGTATAGATCGATCGAGCTTCGGCCAATGCATAAAATGTCCCGATTGGAATACGGCATAATATCGTGTGATGCTCTTATTTATTTATAAATTCAGGTTGTGTATTCACGCCAGCCCATGTTCTTTCCATTTTTTCATCAAGAGTAGCCATCATCCAGACAAAATTTATGGGATAGCCTGGAATGGCCACATTTGGATGATAACCCCTCTTTATTACCACAGCGTCATCCTGGTAAACAGGCCCCAGGTACTCCGGGTTTTCGATGTCTTCGTAAACAAGCTGGAGTCCGAAAGCCGGCGGCGGCATTTCGAAATAGAGATAGATCTCCTCTTTGGTAGCCGCATGTTCGTGTGGAGCCCAGCTTGTCCAGTTTCCGTCATTGCTGAAAATGAGTCCGCATAGCAGACGATTTGCAGGTACATTATCATCAATTGTGCGGTGAATTTTCCGGTAACAACCATCAAAACCAAGCATTTCAGTATACCGGGGGTTTTCATTCAATTCCTGGTAGGGTACAAATACTGGATCACCGGAAGCGCCCGACGGGGCTGTACTTTCTACAAGATCGAGCGTGGTTTCGGTTGTTATTTTTCCCGTTTTGCCTGGTGGAATAAAAAGTGCATCATATGGCTTCATAGTATAAGAGTTATCGCCAATCCGTATGGTTCCTTCTCCACTCATGCAAAATAGCGCCGCTTCGGCTCCGGGATTTTCATAATCGGCTGAAGGTACCTCGTTGTCGAGAATAGTTCTTGCATAACTTAGCGCAATCAATTCCGAATTTTCGGGTGTAATAATCCAGTTGCGGCCCTTTTTGCTTGCGGTATTTTTAAACAACACATTTTTTTTCATGATCTGATCAGGAAGAGATTTTTAAGGGTTCTGTTTTTAATTGATAACTCATAGACTCATTATCAATTGTGACAGGTGCTTTTTCATGGAGTGAGTAGGTAGCAGCATGTGCTACGAGTAAAGCACGTTCACCATCCTCTACAGTAACGGAAGGTTCTTTTCCATTGATGGCTTTATCGATAAAATCCTTAAGCTGAATGATGTATGATTCCTGGAACCTTTCCATAAAAAATGGAACCGTGTCATGAAAAACTCCCTCTTTCTTGAGGATAGTAATTGGGGTTTCACGGAGGTAACCGATTTGAATGGTGCCTTTGGTTCCCAGTATTTCAGTACGGATATCATATCCGTAGATTGCGCTTCGGCTTAAATCTGTTGAGCCGATGTTGCCGGATTCAAAATTCATTACAACCATGGCATTGTCCGGGTCGTTAATGGTTTTCATTTCAGGGAATGCAAGCACATCGCCAATGGTGTAAATATCCGCGACATCGCCCATAAACCAGCGTGCAAGATCGAAGTCGTGAATTCCCATATCCAGCATCAGGCCGCCGCTTTTTTTGGGATCGGCATATTCGAGGCTTGGCCGGTAGGGATCGCGTGATGTGGCCTTAAATACAATTGGAGTACCAATTTCACCTTCCAAAATAAGTTTTTTTGCTGCCGAGTATCCACGGTCGAATCGGCGCATAAAACCCATATGGAAAAAAACACCCGATTTTTCTACGGCCTTTTTCATCTGAACAGCTTCATCAAGTGAAATGGAGAGAGGCTTTTCACAGAAAATCATTTTGCCTCTCGATGCTGCATCTAAAACGATATCCTTATGGCTGCTCGTTGGACTTACAATAACAACTGCGTCCAGGTCTTTTACATCAAGCAGGTGTTCGTGTTGTTGGAATACATGTTTTATGGCATATTTTTCCGCAATTTCTGTAGCCAGTTTAGTGTCAGCGTCAGCAACAGCCAGTACTTTGGCACCAGGTATCTGATAGTTGAGATAGTCAACATACAAGCTCCCAAGGCGCCCAAGTCCTACTACCCCTACATTAATGTTTGATTTCATATTAGTCTCCTATTTGTTAGTTAATTAATAAAATTACAGGTTATCACGGGTAATGAGCCGGATTTCGATTGTAATATCATCCGGGATCTCCTCGCCGTTTAATACTTTGTAGGCATACTCCACACCAGCCCTTCCAATTTCAAATGGATTCTGTGCCACTGTAGCATGCATCGAACCGCGCCGGATAGCTTCAACCGCTTCACTGTGCGCATCAAAGCCAACTACGATAACATCGTTTGCAGAGCGTCCGCTCGATGCAATAGCTTCAACCGCTCCGAGTGCCATCAGGTCGTTTGCTGCAAAAACCGCATTAACATCAGAAAAGGATTGCAGCATATTTTCGAATACGTTATATCCAAGATTTCTTTCCCAATTCGCGGTTTGTGAGGTTACAACCTGAACATCGGGAAATTCCGATAATCCAGCCATAAAGCCTCTTTGCCGCGAATCAGCTGTTTCGTGACCGGGGATTCCTTCAAGAATTGCCACCTTGCCACGGCCATTAAGTGCTTCGCCAACAAATCTGCCGGCTAAATATCCGCCCTCATAATTATCAGATCCAATGAAGGTGGCAATTTCCGCATTATCACGGGCAAGAAGGTCCATATCTACCCGGGTGTCGAGGTTCAGTACGGGAATGCCTGCGCGGTTTGCCCTTGAGATAACAGGCACAACTTCTCTTGAACCGCTTGGAGTGAGCAGTATGGCGTCGACCCGCCTCTGTATGAGATTTTCTACTATCTGTACTTGTTGTTCCACATCAACTTCCCGTTCGGCAGCCTGAACAATTAAGTTTATCTCAAGTTCACGGGCCATCTGTTCGGCACCGGCCTGCATGTCATTAAAAAACGGGTTATTCAGAGTTTTGACAACAAGCGCCACGGTTGGTCTGCCGGGAAACTCTTCTTTGTAGCATCCCCAAAGAGGCAGGGTTAGTGCCGCAATAAGGGAAAAGACTATGATTCGGATAAATATTGATTGTTTCATGATGAGTTTAGCTTTTTGAGTTCTTTAAATTCGTGTCGAGAAGAATAGCGCCGATAATCACAGATCCGATCACAATTTGCTGGATGAATGAAGAGACCCCTAGCAGGTTTAACCCGTTCCTCAATACTCCGATGATTAAGGCGCCAATCAAAGTTCCGATAACGGTACCTTTACCGCCAAACAGGCTTGTTCCGCCAATTACCGTAGCTGCGATGGCATCGAGCTCATACATGATGCCGGCGATAGGCTGTGCTGAATTTAACCTTGCTGTAAGCATAACAGCTGCCAATGCACTCAGCAGGCCGGCAACTCCATAAATGATATTAAGGTAGAGTTTGATGTTAATACCTGAAAGGCGGGCAGCATCTACATTGCCTCCAATTGCATAGGTATAGCGTCCCATTTTGGTGCGGGTGAGAATAAAATGAGCAGCAATGTAAACCAGGATCATGATAATTACCGGTACTGGTATATGGAATATTTCTCCGTTGGCAAGGAACCGGAAGGTGTCATCGAAGCCGGAAATTGGTCTTCCGTCGGTGTACCATAATCCGGCGCCGCGGGCGATACTCATCATACCGAGTGTGGCAATAAAAGGGGGAATTTTTCCGTATGTCACAAGCATGCCGTTTACAAGGCCGCAAGAAAATCCAACTGCCAAGCCAACAAGAATACCAATGGGGATTGGAAGGCCGGAGTGAAGTACACTTGCCATAACCACTCCGGAAAATGCCAGTACCGAGCCTACGGAAAGGTCGATTCCGGCCGTAATGATAACGAAAGTCATTCCAACCGAAATCACAGCAATAATGGCCGATTGCTGGGCAACATTGAGAAGGTTTGATGTGGTGAAAAAGTGCGGTGAGAGTATTGTGAACAGGATGCAAAGGGCAAGCAATCCGAAAAATGTTCCAAATTGCCTCATTTGGTCAAAGTTCAATTGATTAAACAGCTGCTTCATATGGCTCGCCCAACGCTAAGTTCATTAATTTTTCCTGTGTAGCTTCACTATCTGAAAGTTCACCGGCAATCCGTCCATCGCGCATTACAAGGATACGATCGCTCATTCCCAGGATTTCCGGCATTTCGGATGAGATCATTATAATCGCGGCACCATTTGCGGTAAGCCGGTTCATTAGTTGATAAATTTCTGTCTTGGCTCCAACATCAATTCCACGGGTAGGCTCATCAAAAATAAAAATTTTCGTGTCGGAACAAAGCCACTTGCTGAGCACCACCTTTTGCTGGTTTCCGCCGCTAAGATAGATAGTATTTTGGTTTCTTGATGGTGTTCTTATTTTTAGTTTACCAATGTATTCATCAGCTACTGCATTTTCTTTTTTGAAATTAAGTACGCCACCTTTAATAAACTTGTTGATGTTTGGCAGGGATATGTTATGTTTTACTGAAAGATCTAGAATCAACCCTTCAGATTTCCGGTCTTCTGTAACCAGCCCGATTCCCACATTAATGGCATCACGAGGTGATTTCAGGGTTACTTCCCGGCCATCAATCAAAATTCTGCCGGAGGTAATGATCTCATCCCCAAAAAGGGTTTTTGCAAGCCGTGTGCGACCGGCACCCATTAGCCCTGAGATACCCAGAACTTCACCCTTCCGAAGTTTAAAACTGATCTCTTTCAGGCGGTTATTTACGTTCAGATTATCGACCTGAAGCACTATTTCGCCAATTTCAGCTTTTACTTTAGGTATCTGATCGTCAAGATCCCGGTTCACCATCATTTTGATCATTTCTTCCCTTGTAAGCTGGCTAACCGGTTTTGTACCGATGTATTTTCCATCACGAAGAACGGTTACCCTGTCGCCGATTTCAAAAATTTCGACGAGGCGGTGTGATATATAGACAATAGCAACACCCTGTTGTTTCAGGTGCATGATGGTTTTAAAGAGGGATTCAATTTCCTTGTTGGACAGGGAGGCTGTAGGCTCATCCATGATAAGGATTCGAGCCTTGAGCGACAATGCTTTGGCAACCTCAACCATTTGCTGCATGGCTACACCCAGTGATTCAACTTTTTGCTTTGCATTAATATTGACATTCAGGCTGTCAAGAATCGATTGTGCTTCACGATACAACCTGTCCCAGTGGATGATGCCGGGAAAATAGACCGGTTCGCGCCCCAGGAAAATATTCTCGGCAACGCTGAGGTATGGATTCAGGTTAAATTCCTGGTAAATAATTCCGATACCCAATTCCTGCGCATGTGCAGGGCTTTGTATTTCCGTGAGGCTGCCATCAATGAATATCTCGCCGCTGTCTTTACTATATGCACCGCTCAAAATTTTCATGAGGGTGGATTTCCCGGCTCCATTTTCACCCAGAAGTACATGAACTTCACCTTTTTTTAACGTGAGCTGTACATCATCGAGAGCCAACACCCCCGGGAATTCCTTTCGGATATTATGCATCTCTAATATATATCCGGAATTTGTCATCAATTACGCCTTAATCCCTGTTTACTCCAATCAATGAAGATTATTATCTTTAAATTAAACAATACTTTACAATATGTATACAATAGTGAAAGGCAATATTATGCCCGTATTTTCCAATTGTATAGAAAACCGGGACTCCTCATACCACTAATAAGATCTTGTTAAATGAATTAAAATTTATTTTGAGAGAGAAAAAATTCTCCAATACAAGAATTTACACCAGTTATGTGAAAAAATGGTAACGATTTCACAATTCAATCTTAATCATTGCCGAGGATATTATCAAATATCCGGCTGAAAAAAGTTAAAAAAGTTTATGATTTACAGAAAATGTACCTGAATTGTCTCAGAATTTGGATAATCCAAAATAAAAATCATACCAGGCAGCGAGTGTAAACTGTATATATGAAATCGTTTTCAATGATTCTATTTTTACAGCTCCTGGTGTATCAACTATCAACTATCAGCTATCAGCCGTCAGCTTTCAGTGATCCAGAATCATATACCGCTACATTGGTATATAATTGGGTCAGGTTCCCTCAGTATTCTGGTATACGTTGAAAGATAGATAAGCTGAAAGCTGACGGCTGATAGCTGATAGCAAAAAAACAACATCTTCTCCTCCATCACAAATCAGAGCCCATAATGTTTCCAGTAGAACCATTAAATTTTGCCTGATACATAATCCGGATTTAACACATCGTGCAAAATATTGAGAAGTATCCCGGATATTTCCGATTATTGAATTGTAAATTTGACAGACCCGGTGCGGTATTATTTTTCAACATAGTGGAAAAGTTATTTTCTCTTGCAAATTGGCCGTTTTTTTGAAGGGATTGATACCAGGTTGTTAAAAATGGGGTAACAACTCAAAATATTAACCTGTATGGGTGCGTAATAGTTGTTATTTTTACAGGCTAAATTAATTTTTGATTGAATTTTGACAGGTATACCCGACAAACATTTAACACTGTTCAGGACTATCGGTGAAGTTGCAGAATCCATAAACCAGCAGGTGTTTGTGGTGGGAGGCTACGTACGCGATTATTACCTGAACAAACTGAGCAGTGATATCACAGATATTGACTTTGTTTCGGTTGGGTCAGGAATTACTCTTGCCCAAAAAGTAGCAACTAAATTAAAAGCGAATCGAATATCCGTTTTTAAAAAATTTGGAACGGCACAGGTTAAGTTCAACGGCCTTGACCTTGAATTCGTAGGTGCGCGGAAAGAGAGTTACCGGAAAGATTCACGAAAACCGGCAGTTGAAAATGGAACTCTCGAAGATGATCAACTCAGGAGAGACCTTACCATAAATGCATTATCGTGGTGCCTGAATCCCGGTTCTTTTGGTGTATTACACGACCCGTTCGGCGGTATCAGTGACCTGAAATCCCGCATCATCCGAACACCAATAGACCCCGGTCAAACGTTTGATGATGATCCGCTCCGAATGATGCGTGCCATTCGCTTTGCCACCCAACTTGATTTTAATGTTGAAGATAAAACCATGGCCGCCATCAAAAAAATGGCGCACCGGTTAACTATCATATCAAAAGAGCGGATTATTGATGAGTTGAATAAAATTGTATTGGCCAGTCGTCCATCATCCGGATTTTCACTTCTGCTTGAATCTGGTTTACTTGGGGAATTTTTTCCGGAAATGGTGAATTTACTCGGTGTAGACGAAAAGAAAGGGCAACGGCATAAAGATAATTTTTGGCACACCCTGGAGGTACTCGACAATATAGCTGAGACGAGTGATGACCTTTGGCTGCGCTGGGCTGCCATCATGCACGATATTGCCAAACCACCGACAAAAAGATTCTCGCCCGATACAGGCTGGACTTTTCACGGGCATGATGCCCTCGGGGCAAAATGGGTGCCTCGTATATTCAGGCGATTAGGGCTTCCAATGGATGAGCGAATGAAATATGTTCAAAAGCTGGTGAGGCTTCACCTAAGGCCTATTGCCCTGGCATCTGAAGAAGTAACCGACAGTGCCATCAGAAGGCTGATTTATGAAGCGGGTGATGAATTAGAAGATTTGATGGCATTATGCCGGGCTGACATCACTACCAAAAATGAATGGAAACAGACTAAATTTCAAAAGAATTTTGACAGGGTAGAAAAAAATATAAAAGAAGTAGAAGAGAAGGATCGTATCAGGAACTGGAAAAATCCAATTTCCGGCGAACAAATCATGGAAGTGCTTAATGTGAAACCCGGTCCTGTTGTGGGACAGGTTAAAGAAAGGATAAAAAACGCCATTCTGGATGGAATTATCCCAAATGATGATGATGAAGCCTATCGGTATCTATTAAAAATTAAAGAGGAATATACCTGAATGTGGATCGCTAATTCTTACGGCAAAATAAATCTTGGCCTGCATGTTCTGGAACGCCTTCCAACCGGGTACCACGCGATAGAAACCGGTTTTTGTTTTATCGAATGGAATGACAGGTTTGAAGTATTGCCATCACCAGAATATTCCCTTAAAATATCGACAGATAGTATTCCGGCAGGGGAGGAAAATTTGATAACCAAAGCCTACCGTGCATTTCACAAGTATGTAGGCCTCAGGCAGAATTACTCATTTTCGGTTCATAAAAAAATTCCGGCCGGGGCTGGCCTTGGGGGAGGAAGCAGCAATGCCGCCTTAACGTTCAGAATATTGAATAAACTGGAAAAAGCCGGGCTTACCGAGGATGAACTCATAGACCTTAGCCGTGACCTTGGAGCTGATATCCCTTTTTTCATTAAAGGTAAAACAGGAATTGGAACCGGCCTGGGACATTTTGTGGAACCACTCCCGATTCAGCCCGATGCATGGATTTTATCTGTTTATCCCGGCTTTGAGTCCTCAACAGCAGAAGTGTACCAAAACTGTATCCCAAATCCCCAACCCGATTTTTCACTGAAAAAGGTTCTTCTTGAAGAGGAGATAGGTGAATGGCAGTATCTGTTGCAAAACGACCTGGAACCTGTTGTAACCGCCAGGCATGAAATGATTGGCAACGTCAAAGACCAATTGATTGATTTTGGAGCCATTTACGCCGCAATGAGCGGAAGCGGTTCTACAGTTTTTGGTATCTTTGAACAAGATTTTGTTGCAATTCAGGCATATGAATCGTTTCATAAGCTTGGATTTTCAACTAACTTGACCAGGCCGGGTTTTTTACCCGATTATGGCATTTACAGGAAAGATTGAGCGAACATTTGTTCAAAACCACGATTTTGATGGCATGATCAATTAACGGCTTATAAAGAATATTCATTAAAAAAAAACGACGATATACATATGAAGAAAGATAAAACAGTTAATCCGCGCAATGGCATGGATGTAGATTCATTCAGAGAAGATATTATTCAGCATCTACGATACACCCTTGCAAAAGATAAATTTTCCACAACGGATTGGGATAGTTACAAAAGCGTGGTGCTTTCGGTTATGGACAGGCTTCATGACAAATGGATTGATACCCAGCAGGGGTACTATCAGAATGATGAGAAAAGGGTATACTATATTTCAATGGAATACCTCATCGGGCGGCTGCTCGACAACATGCTTGTTAACCTCGGCCTGCAGGATGTTGCTGCCGAAGCCATGCAGCAACTTGGCTTGGATTATGATGATATCAGGAATGCAGAATGGGATGCAGGATTGGGCAATGGCGGCCTTGGACGCCTGGCGGCATGTTTTCTTGATTCAATGGCCACTCTTGGTATTCCGGCAATCGGTTATGGAATCCGGTACGATTTTGGAATTTTCTACCAATCCATCGAAAATGGTTTCCAGGTAGAGAAGCCCGATTTATGGCTCCGTTATGGAAATCCATGGGATGTGGTAAGGCCCAAAACCCAGTATAATGTCCCTTTTTACGGCCATTCACATGCATATCATGATGATGAAGGTGCGTTGCGTTTTAAATGGGAAAACACCCACGATGTACTGGCTATTGCGTATGATATCTCCATTCCGGGGTATCAAAATAACGTTGTGAACAATCTTCGACTCTGGAAGGCATCATCTTCTTCATCTATCGACCTGAAGAGTTTCAATCAGGGACAGTACATCGACGCGGTTCGGGATACCCAATTAAATGAAAATATTTCGAGGGTACTTTATCCAAATGATAAAGTATTTGTAGGGCAGGAACTTCGCCTGAAGCAGGAATTTTTCCTTGTGGCCGCTTCTATGCAAGACATACTTCGCCGTTTCAGAAAAACAAATAATGACTGGCGTAAACTACCTGAAAAAATGGCAATTCAGTGTAATGACACCCATCCAAATCTTGCCATCCCGGAATTAATGCGCGTATTGGTTGATGAAGAGGGCCTTGAGTGGGATCTTGCCTGGGGAATTACGGAAAAAACCATGGCTTATACCAATCATACCATACTGCCTGAAGCACTGGAGAAATGGCCGGTGTCGTTATTGCGCAACCTCTTGCCGCGGCATTTACAGATTATATACGAGATCAACCGAAGGTTTCTGCACGATATTAAAATCAAAATTGGTGATGACCGCGGAAAAATCAGCCGTATGTCGATAGTAGGTGAGGGTGAAAATCCTGTTGTCCACATGGCACACCTGGGAATTGTTGGTTCACATAAAATCAACGGAGTGGCTGCATTACACAGTGACCTCATTAAAAAAACCCTTTTCAGGGATTTTTATGAAATGTATCCGGAAAGGTTTACCAATAAAACAAATGGAATAACCCCCCGAAGATGGCTGCGGCAGTGTAACCGCGAACTCTCTGATCTGATAACAGATAAAATTGGAGAGGGGTGGGTAACCGATCTTGATCAAATTCGTGGAATTGAAAATTTCATTGACGATACAGAGTTTATGGACAGGTTTGTTGAAATTAAACAAAATAACAAACAACGCCTGGCCGACTTTATTGAGAATAAACAAGATATCAAGGTGGATATACACTCTATGTTCGATATCCAGATAAAACGCATTCATGAGTACAAACGCCAGTTAATGCTTACGCTGTATGCGATTGCAAAGTATAACAAGATTAAGGCGAATCCTGAAATAGACGTGGTACCGAGAACCATTATTCTTGCTGGTAAAGCCGCACCCGGTTACACCATGGCCAAGTTGTTTATAAAACTGATGAATGATGTTGCCCTGAAAATCAACAATGATCCGGATGTAAACGGGAAACTTAAATTCCTTTTTCTGGAAAATTACAGTGTAACACTGGCTGAAAAGATGATCCCGGCGGCCGATCTGTCCGAGCAGATTTCAACAGCGGGATTTGAAGCTTCCGGCACCGGAAACATGAAGTTTGCCTTAAATGGTGCAATGACAATTGGAACTCTCGACGGGGCAAACGTGGAGATCAAGGAAGAGGTGGGTGATGAGAATATCTTCATTTTTGGCAAAACTGTGGAAGATGTGGAACGTTTGAGGCACGAAGGATATAATCCCTGGGAGTTCTACGAGGCGAATGAAGACCTCAAAAAAGCACTTGACCAGATCAAGGATGGATTTTTCAATGAAGACAAGCACTTGTACCAGCCAATTATCGAAGCATTGCTGCATAAAGGCGATTATTTCCTTGTATTGGCAGATTTTGAAGCCTATGTAAACAAGCAAGGGGAAGCAGATGAGCTATTCAAAGATAAGAAAGAGTGGTTCAGAAAAGCACTGCTGAATACAGCAAGGGTAGGCAAATTTTCATCAGACCGGACCATCCGTGACTATGCTGAGGAAATCTGGGGGATAGAAATAAAAAAATAACATAGTAAACTCATCCGGTCAGGTAAAAAACCGGATGAGTTTTACTATTAAATATTATTCTGTTTCAGAAAATCTGGCCACGTATTTCACCCGGCGGATTTTGTGATGTATGAACGTTAACATATGCATTTCCGGAATCATATAAATCTGACAGCAAATTATTATTGTATTTACGTAACACAAATAATTGTTAATCGTACAATAAGCTTAAAGGATTACTATCTAACTTTAAGCAGACATGAAATGTTCTAAAGCGACAGCTGCCTTCCTTCTTACGGCAGCTTTTTTAATATCAGGAGCAGCAGCACAAACATTATTTGCCCAACAGGCAGAGACCCTTTTTGACGGAAATGTTAGCCATGGTGGCTTTGGAGGCCCTGTTGTTCAAATAGGAGATGTGGCAGGTACTACCGGGGTGTGGGTTGGCGGCCGTGGCGGATGGATCATTAACCTGGATGAAAATCATGCGATATCACTCGGCGGCGGCGGATACGGCCTGGTAACCAATCACAGGGTACCGGTTCCGTTTGACGGAAATGATGAACTTTATGCAATGGGCGGATATGGCGGTTTTATTTTCGAATATACTAACCACTCTTACCGGTTAATTCATCTTACAGCTACTAC
>RECI01000033.1 GCA_007694095.1 Balneolaceae bacterium
GCGGATTTGGCGGATTCGGTGGCGGTCGTTTCGGCGGAGGTGGTGCCGGGGGGTCCTGGTAGAAAAACGGAGACCGGAGACCGGAGAACGGAGACGGGAGACAGAAGACCGAAGATAGAATTAATGCAGGCCAATTCCCCCTTTTAAACCCGAAGGGTTCGACGAAGTCAACGGGGTTAGGGGGATGTAAAAAACAAGATAGATGAAACAGAAGCAGCCAAATTAAGCCAAGTTAAATCCAGAAGCCCTTCTTAACAGACACCTGCTATACATCCCTGATTAGCTCATTTTGCAATTCAAACATTCGGGCATATATATTTTTATGTTGCAAAAGTTTTGCATGTGTCCCTTTTTCTATAATCTTTCCCCTGTCCATCACAATGATCTGATCCACTTTTTCCATGTTAACAAGGCGATGGGTGATCATTAGCAGACTTTTATTTCCAAGGTTTGACCATATGGCATCCAGGACTCTACGCTCAGTGTTTACATCCATATGGGCTGTGAGTTCATCAAAAATCCAGAAATCCGATTCTTTCAAAAAAACTCTCGCCAGGGCAATCAATTGCCTTTCGCCTCCCGAGAATCTCATGCCCTGCGAACCGGGTTGAATATCAAGGTTTACTGCAAATTTACCCAGCCCAACTTTATGCAGAACTGCTCTTAGCTGATCATCGGTTGCATCGGGATTGGCAATCAGAAGGTTTTCCCGTAAAGACCGGTTAAAAATATATGCATCCTGCGACATAACGCCGAATTTCTTCCTGAGCTGTTCTATGTCAAGATCATATATGCTTTTACCATTGGCAAGTATTTGCCCCTTATCTGGTTTCCAGAAACCCAGGAGCAAATTAACAAGTGTACTTTTACCACTACCCGTAGGCCCGACAACAGCTGTTTTGCTTCCGGCAGCTAAATCAAATGAAATATTGTTAAGTGTGATGTTTTCAGTATTGTAAGAAAAGGACACATTTCTGAACCCGATTTCAAATTTGCCTGAAGGAACTTCAATCTGGTTTTTATCTTCTGATACAGCAAGGTCTTTTCCGCTCTCTGCCATGGAAAAAACACGTTCTGATGATTCCTGCGAATTTTCAAATTGGATGAATGCATTGGCCAGTCCCTGCACCGCTTCAAAGCTGCTTAAAACTCCCAATGTGAGTGCCGCCAGCCACACAGCTTTTATGTCTCCGTTTATTACCAGGGGAATTGCAAGTATCAGAACAGAAAACATGGCAAGATGCGACAGCAGCGTATTTAAACCTTCGGTAATACCTGATGTGCCTGCGTTGCTGGTCTGAATGTCATCGAGTTTATTTTGCAAATTGTCAAATTCATGTAAAGTATCGTTTTTACGCCCCATCCAAAGTAAATCCTGTAATCCCTGCAGCCGGTCAACAAGAAATATTTTCAGTTGAGTACGGGTAGTTATATCGGTTTTGCCCCGGCCCCTGGCCAGCTTAAGTGAAAGGTAAGGTACGGCAACACCGTTAAATATCAGGAAAGCCAATGCCGTAAGTGCAATGATAAGATCAAAAAAAGCGAGTCCGGTGAAAGTCAGGATAGAAATTAAAGCCGCCACAATAACTGGGGATATGATGCGCAGATATACATTCTGAAGGGTTTCGATATCTGATACAATACCCGAGAGCAGGTCGCCAGACCTTCGACCCATTAGCCATTTCTGTGAAAAGGAATCAAATTTCCGGTAAAGGTCAACCCGCATGGAATGCAGTATCCTGAATGTAAGATCATGTGATACCACGCGCTCAAAATATCTGACAACGGCCCTGGAAATACCAAAAAATCTTACAGCGGCAGTAACCATAAAAAGGTCGACAATCATAGGGCGCTGGGCTGCACGGGAAATCAGGTAGCCCGATGTACTCATCAGGCCCATACCTGCAAGGATAGTTCCGGCAGCCAGCAGCAAAGCCAGCGTGAATTGCCATCTATGGTCACTTATATATGATAACAGTCTGCTTATCATACAATTTGATTTGTTATGCCAATTGTTTCCAGAAAACCTGTATAGGTGCCTTCATTTTTAACAAGGTCGATGTGTCTGCCATGTTCAGCAATCTCACCATTTTTAAATACCAAAATGTTATCAGCCCTGCGAACAGTATTTAGCCTGTGTGCAATTACCAGTGTACACCTGTTTTTGATAATACGTTGCATGGCCCCGGAAATCAGTTGTTCACTTTCGGGGTCCAGGTTAGATGTGGGTTCATCAAGTATAAGCACGGGTGCATTTTTTAAAAAGGCTCGTGCGATAGCAAGTCTTTGTTTTTCTCCTCCACTGAGATTTACAGCATTCTCATCAAGTTGGGTATGATAGCCATTGGGTAATTTTTCAATAAAATGGTGTGCTTCTGTTTCTTTGGCGGCATGAATTACCATGTCCATTTCTGCTCCCGGATTTGCCATCATGAGGTTCTGCAATATAGTACCATGGAAAAAATGCGGGTGTTGTGGTACATAAGCCAGACTTTTTCGCCAGTTTTCCATATCAAGTTGATCCATAGGGATGTTATTGATAAGGATCTGGCCATTGTTTAATTTCAGATAACCAAGCAATAATTGAGCAAAAGTGGTTTTTCCGGCTCCGGTTGGGCCCACAACAGCGGTGAGTGTTCCGGGTTTGATTTCGCAGTTGATTTTGTGAATAGCTGGGAATGTATTTCCCGGATAGGTAAAAGAAACATCTTTGAATTGGATTAAAAAGGGATCCGGAGCATTGTTTGGTTTACTCTCATTATTTTCGGATTCCGTTACCTGATCTGTAATGTTGAATATCCCTGCAGCTGCTGCAGCTCCTTCCATTCCGGCATGATGGTGGCTTCCCAGTGTTCGGAAGGGGAGGTAGAACTCCGGTGCGAGTAATAAAATAAATAATCCCGGCTGATAGGTAAGCATGCCTTCAATCAGCCTGATGCCAACCTGCACAGCAACCAATGCAATGCTTATGCTTGCAGCCAGCTCGAGCACCATACCCGAAAGAAATGCCACCTTAAGTACATTCATTGTTACAATCCGGAAACCGTTACTCTTTCTGTCCACATTATCTGATTCTCTATGGCTTGAGCCAAAAATCTTCAGCGTTTTTAGTCCCTGCAGTACATCAAGAAAGTGCGACGACAGGGTTGAAAGTTCTTCCCATTGACTTTGCGTAAGTTTTTTAGCATAGGTACCAATGAGCCACATAAAAAACAAAATCAGTGGTGCGGTCAGCAAAAGGATCAATCCGCTTATCCAGTCCATAGTGATAGTGAAAATTATGATCACTGCCGGTAATATGATAATATGGATTACAGAAGGAATATAGCGGGTGAAATAGTCATCAAGTTTTTCCGTACCATCTGTAATTGAAGCGATCAATTCACCCGTTTTGCTTGTGCGTGTGAATGATGGCCCCAACGTAATCATCTTTCGGAAAAGTTCCCTTTTCAGGGAAGATTTTATTTCAACAGATTTTGTTTGTGCGAATCGCTCACGTATCCATATGAGAAAACTTCTGATAATCAGGGTTGCGGCGAGATAATAAATGAAATCAGGCCGGATAATTTCACCATAAAGGAAAACCTCCGCAATAATACTGCTCAACAAATACATTTGCAGGATCACATTGCTTGCCATCAGAAAACTGATTATGGCGATCCCGGCAAAAAAGCCATGCACACTCATGGCAAGACCAAAAAGTCTGCGATGAATGTGCACACCTGAATTTAACTTATTTGTTTCTGATTCTGTCACAAAGATCTGTTGATCACAGTTTAATGGTTGTTTTATTCTCTTGGAATGGCATCCCTGCTTACCCTTTTGCTGAATACATAATAACTCCAGCCCTGG
>RECI01000095.1 GCA_007694095.1 Balneolaceae bacterium
AATCCTGCCCTTCCGGCATTTCGATACCGTTTACCTGGAACCAGGTGGCTATATATCGGGCGGCAATGTCGAGTTCATGTGTGCCGGTGTCGCGGCCGAGGAATTCATCTGCGGCGAGAAAATATATGTTTAATTCTATTTCCGATTGAGGTATTTCTGCTGCAATTCTGTCAGAATCAGCGGATTGGGCTGTGAGAGGTTGGTGAAGAAACAGGATTATCAGTAGTAAAAGCGAGCATTCATGAAAATATTTCATAATCATTTTTTTGAATGTGAAATGGATTAATTAAGAGTTATCAATGTCTTTTTTTTAAATTCTGAACAGAAAATTCAAATTAGGTTCCTACGAATCTTTTCCGAAAAAGTTTTTGATGACAGGAATCATCAATAAAAGGTAAAGAATCGTGGAAAGCATGAGAATAACGGTTTGTCCGGGAAGTTCAAAACCAATAAAGCGCGTTGCGGCTCTCAGGAAATTGGTGATGCCTGTGAGAACAGTGAGGTATACCACAAAACCGGTAAAGAGATTGTAAAATGTTTTGTTTTGCCGGCTTTTTGGAAGAATTCCGGTATCATTCATCATCAAAAAAAGAATAACGGCAATTACCGGCAGAATTATGCCATTAAGTGCCTGTGCAAGAATTATTGCCGGAACAGGCTGAATTTGCAGTATTCCAAAAAAGAGACCGATAGCCAGCACCGCACCCCAGGTGAGGCGGAACCAGCTCCCGTTTTCCTGCCACCGGGTATCACCCGGTTTTGACAGAAGAGATTGCGCTGTGATGGCAGCAGCCAGCGCTGCCGTTAAGGCTGAGCTGATTCCAGCTCCGAATAAACCGATTGCAACCAGCCACCGGGCGCCATCACCAAGCTGATTGCTGAGGGTATCGGCGAGGCCTTCGAACGTAAATGTTCCGGCAATTGCCGTTCCGGTGAGAAGGATGGCAATCGAGATGAACCCGCCAAGTGTGATGGCAACAAACAGGCCCCATCTCATTTCGGAAACGGTTTGTGCATGTTTAAGGCCCGATCCCAGGAAAATGTTGTAAGGTACAACGGTAGTTCCGATCAGGCCGAGTACTAGTAGTTCGGCCCCGACAGGGATGGATGGCCGAATGCTTCCGGTGAATACCGCCGACCAGTTGTGAGGAACCAGGAAGGCAGTTAATACAAAACAAAACCCCATCAAAGCAACAACAAGTCCAAGTAAGGTAGCGACCTGTTTTATAGTCCCCTTCCAAAGGAGTATTGCGGCTGCGGTCCCGATTATAATTGTGGTTAGTTGTGTCGGGATTGTTTCAAAAACGAGTGATACTCCCGCAGCCGCACCCAGGATATTGCCCGCCTCAAATGCGGCGCAGCCTGCGAGTATTGAAACCAGTGCCAGGCCGATAAGCCAGCGGCCGGGTTTGGACGACAGATACTTTTTTTGCATCGCGTGGCCGAGGTTCAATCCCGAAACCGCGGTTATACGGGCCGAGGCTTCCTGCAGAACAAAACAGGCGGCAGTTGAGAAAATCAGTGCCCAGATCAGTGAATACCCGAAACCTGCACCTGCTGATGCGGCCGTTGTGACTGTGCCGGGCCCGATAAATGCAGCGGCAAGTACCGACCAAAACAGGATATGAAGAAGCCTTTTTTTCAAGCGTAGCAGGGTTAAGCTATCAAAATTAAATCAAACAGAAGATATTAAGTGTTTTGAATCTTATTTTACAGGAAAGTAACAGAATATTGGATTGTCTGAAGTAGAATAAGTGTTTATAACAGATAACAGTGTAAATCGTAATGTAAAAAAGAGACTAAAATCCTGCGAGGATAAACATGAAGCCGCCCATTTTGCTAAAAAAAATCACTGGCATAATGTTTTTTTTGATATCTGTTACAGGATGTGCCACTACTGAAGTTGAGATCAGAGAGAGGGCCGATTCCGGTTATTATCAAAACCACGTACGTTCCGACCTGGTCCGTACACAGATAGATGAGACATTTGAATCTGTTCGGAGAATTCAAAGTACGGTTACATATCGTACGTACCAGTTTGAGTTGGGTAACCTGCCCCGCCAGTCAGAGGTTCGGGGTGCAAACCTCCAGCAGCTGGCTGTTGAAACAAAAGTGGACAATCATTCAACAGCCGGATCAGCGATGGTATTAACTGCTGCGCAGCGGGGCCGGGTTGGATTGCTAACGGCTGCACATGTTGCAACTTTCCCCGATACGATATGGCACTACAGCGGTGTTCGCGTCGAGGGGGCAGATAACCGTGTTGAAGCGATCTCACTCAGGGAAAATCTCAACCAATTTGTTTTTACCGATGACGGCATAGAACTCATTGAACTTGTTGTTACAGACGAACGGCGTGATCTTGCCATGCTCAGAACAAAATCACCGGTAAGATCTGCATCCAATCTTATACCGCTTCGATTACCGGCAGGCGATGTTAAACAAATCAGAACAGCTGATATGATCTATGCAATGGGTTACCCCAGAGGGGTACAGATGGTAACCCAGGGTGTTGTGAACCTGACACAGCATCCGATAAGAACCCTTATCCTGGATATCTCCCTGAACAGGGGATTTAGCGGTGGTTCTGTCTTTACCGTAAGAAGTGACGGATCCGGCCTGGAGTGGGTGGGCATAATAACCTCTACACTGGGAGAACGTGAACATTACCTGGCGCCGGAAGATGTGTTTGATCATGAATACACCCCGGATATTGAATATACCGGCAGGATATTTATCAGAAGTACTACACGCATCTATTATGGCATGACCAATGCCGTGGATGTAGACCATATTAGAACCTTCCTTCTCGAAAACTGGAACACCCTGCGTGATGCCGGAATTATGGTGCCGATGTTGTAATAGCCCTCTGATTGGAAATCGGGGCAGCGCGGTTTGAACCCGGCATGCCTTTGGCATCGGATTGTTGAACTGTCAAACTGTTGAATTGTTGAGGTATTTTGCATACTTACGTACAGTTCCACGATTCCACAGTTTCACAATAGTAAAACAAAACTTAATTCTCTGAATCTTTAGAGCCATACCCGCCACCGCCCGGTGTATGAAGAATGAAACGGTCGCCTGCTTCAAGATCTGCGCCGTCTTTCCAGTACAGTTTTATTTTTTTACCGTTCTTCTCAATCCATTGCTCACCGGTTATACCCGGTTCCCCGCCATTTAAACCATATGGTGGCACAATCCGGTGCTGTGTTAAAACGGAAAGACTCACAGGTTCAAGAAAGGTCATTTCGCGGATAATTCCATTTCCTCCTTTCCATTTGCCAAGGCCGCCGGAACCCTGCCTGACTTCATATCTATCGAGCCGGACTGGATAGCGATATTCAAGAATCTCGGGGTCGGTAGCACGTGTATTGGTCATATGTTGGTGAATTGCATCAGTACCGTGGAATCCATCTCCCGCGCCGGTTCCTCCTCCAACAGTTTCGTAGTACCCGAAACCTGTGTTGCCAAAGAGTACGTTGTTCATGGTGCCGTAACTGCAGGCAGCCCGGCTGAATGCTTTGAGCAGTGTATCTGTGAGGCGCTGGCTGGTTTCGATATTCCCCCCGACTACGGCAGGGCATTCCCCGGGGTTATCAGAAAAAACGGGGTTTAGCATCCCTTTTGGCAGAATCACTTCAACCGGCTCAAGCAGGCCGTCGTTTAGCGGGAGCGGTTCATCTACCAGCAGCCGCAATACATACATAATGACGCTGTTTACGATAGATGGATTTGCATTCAGGTTGCCTGGGTGTACTCCCGATGTACCGGTAAAGTTGATGGTTAAGGACCGGTTTTGTACGGTACAGGCTGCGATAATTAATGAGCCGTCGTCAAGTTTTTCCTCTGCGCGGTAAACACCGTCAGGAATTTTTTCAAGGGTATTTTTCATCCTGCCGGCTGCATACGATTTGAGACGGTTCATATAGCGGGTAACTTCGCCGGTGCCGAATGCTTCTGCCAGTTTCTTTATTTCAAAGAGGCCGCGGTGGTTGGCAGCAACTGCAGCCCGGATGTCGGCCATATTTTCATCTACGGAACGCGATGGCCATGGACTGCTTTGCAGCAGTTTTTCTACCCGGTCCCATTCAAATTTACCCTGATGGGCTAGAAACAAAGGAGGGATAACCACCCCTTCTTCTGCAAGGTTCTTTGCATCAGGGGGCATGGAACCGGGACGTTTTCCTCCGATTTCAGCGTGATGGGCGCGGCTTGCAACGAAAGCAATTCTTTTGCCGTCATAAAATACAGGAGTAATCACCGTAATATCCGGCAAATGTGAACCTCCGAATCCCGGGTGGTTGGTGATCAGTACGTCACCTTCATTTAAGTGATTGGGATTTTGAAAACCATGATTGTTGTGGTCTTTTTTAAAGTATTGAATCAGTGTTCGTACACAGGTACCCATTGCTCCAAGATGCACGGGAATATGAGGCGCATTTACCACAAGGTATCCGTCAGCGTCCAGAAGGGCGCAGGAGTAATCGAGCCGCTCTTTTACATTGACAGAAAGGGCTGTTTTTTGGAGAATTTCTCCCATTTGGTCGGCTACAGAACGGAACCGGTTGGTATATAACTGAAGCTGAACGGCTTCGGGTCGGGCCTCACGGACCAACCCTCCGGTGTTACTTTTAGAAAAACCCCGGAGTTTTTGAATTAGCCATGAGCCGTCATTCGTAAGTTCGCCCTTCCAGCCGGGTTCAATCACAGTGGTGCTGTGGAGATCGAGTATCACGGCAGGTCCACGCAGCTTTGTTCCGGGCGGGAGATTACCAATTCTATAAGCGGGCCAGGAAAAATTGCTATCCGTTTTGGCTTTATCTGAAAAGGGTGGAATTTCTGTTTCAAAACCATACTCACTTTTCGGGTCCATTTTTCTATCATTCGCAGGATCAGAAATCTCATTATGGAGGATGTTTTCCGAGGCGATAACCCGAATTGTTTCGATTTCAACGGGCCGTCCTTCTATCCAGTGTCCATATTGTTCGATGTATGATTTTTTGAAGGACTTTGCAATGGAAACCCCTTTTTTCCACTCGATTTCGAGGGATGAATCCTGCCCCAGTAAACGCAGATGCAGTATTTTGCGTGAGATGACAATCCGGTTTTTGTCAACACCCTGGTTTTGCAGGCCGGTGATGGCTTCGTTGCTGAGTTCCCGGAAAAGAGACTGAAGGCCTGCAGCCGCTTTATCAAGGGTTTGAAGAACCTGGCGTGAGACGATCTGTTCCAGTTTTGCCTGCATCAGGCCGTATGCGCTCAGCAGTCCGGCATCGGCAGGAACAAGTACACGGCTGATCTTCAGCTTTTCGGCAACGGCAAGCGCGTGCTGGGCTCCCGCCCCTCCAAAAGCAACAAGAGTATACCCGGCGGGATCAAACCCTTTTTGGATGGATATTTTACGGATTGCCTGAGCCATACGCTCGTTGGCAATATCAATAAAACCACGGAGCAGATCCTCTTTTGGCAGAGGTTCTCCCCGGTTGATGTTCACGGATTCCATAATCCGTTCAAATGCAATTTCAGCGGCTTCTGTGTTGATGGTGATTGTAAAATTGGATGGATGAAGTCGCCCGCTGAGCAGATTTATATCGGTAATTGTCAGTGGCCCGCCGCGTCCGTAGCAGGCAGGGCCGGGATCTGCCCCTGCGCTTTCAGGGCCAACGGTGAGGCTTTGCCCGTCAAAACCGCAAACAGAGCCGCCGCCGGCGGCCACGGTTTCGATAGCGATAGCCGGGGCGGCAAGGGTTGCATCTCCAACCGTATGCTCAAATATGTAATCAATCCCTCCATCGTACCGTGCTACATCCGTACTGGTGCCGCCCATGTCGAATGAGATGATCTTGTGAAAGCTTTCTAGCTTGCTGTTCAGAACATCTTGTTTACGATCATATTGTGATTGCTCCCGGGAGAAACTTTGGAGATTACCTGGTGAAACCCGTTGTGCCGCGGCTGCTGCACCAATCACCCCTCCTGCAGGGCCGCTGAAAAGTCCGTCTTTTGGCGAATAATGGCCGGCTTCGATCAGGCTTCCCGCACTGCTCATGATACGAAGTGATGTTTCACCAATGGTTTGCGAAATGCGGGTCAGGTAGCGTTGCATCACGGGGGTAAGGTAGGCGTCTACATCCGTGGTAATTGCGCGCGGGACAATTTTGATGGCCTGGTTTAGTTTGGAAGACCGGCTCACATATGGTACACCAAGATCATGCAAAATGGACTCGAGTTTAATCTCATGCCCAGGGTTCCGGTAACTGTGCATAAGGCAGATGGCTGCCGCTTCGGCATCTTTCACGAGCGGTTCAATCTGTTGCCGGATGAGATCCCAGTCCGGTTTTTTAAGGATATTGCCATTCGCATCTAGCCTTTCAGGAATCTCAATGATTTGGCTGTAAAAAGGGTCCGGTTTTTTTATGTTGATCGAAAACAGCTCAGGCCGCCGCTGGTTTTTGATGCTAAGAAGATCTTTAAATCCTTCCGTGATAAAAAAGAGTGTGATACCTCCGCGCCGTTCAAGAAGGGCGTTTGTTCCCTTGGTTGTGGAGAGTCTCAGCTGCAGGGGTGGAAGGGAAGCATAAAGGGGTGTTTTTGTAACCATCCGTATGGCAAGCAATGGGGCTTCTTCGGGGCTTTGAATCTCGAACAGTGTTCCGGGGCTGACCTCAGGAAGGAAGCCGTCAACTGAAATTTCAGAGTTTTTTCCGTTGGAAGCTGTGATTATGAAATCGGTCTCGGGCCAGCCGGGCAGCCTGAAGGTGTATCCGTCAAAAAAAGAATCGGGGAAAGAATCTACCGTTTTAATCCTGATACGGTTCCCTTTGATTGCCTCAACAGATCCACGGATGGAGCTGCTGCTTAATACCTTGCACCGGTGGGTTTTTCCAGCAGGGCCTATAGCCAGGCAATCGGTGAAGGTGCCGCCTGTGTCGATACAGAAATTCCAGGATTTGTTTCGTTTTTTCATGTACATAAGGTAATAAAAATATTTCCACCTCGGCATATTTGTAGAAAGGTTACAACGCATTTTGGAATACATATACATAGTTTTTAAATCAGGAATATTGTATCCTTATCACTTATGAAATTGACAGCTGATTAAATATGCACGACTCACATTTCACGCTTCCTTTTTCTGATCCAGTTCTGATCTTTGCCACACTTATGCTCATTATTCTGGTAACACCAGTCGTGTTATCGAGAATTAAAATTCCCAGTATAATTGGATTTATTGTTGCGGGAATATTAATTGGGCCAAGTGTAACAGGGGTTATGGAAAGAGATACTACAATTGTTTTGCTTGGGACAGTAGGCCTTCTTTACCTGATGTTTATGGCTGGACTGGAGATTGATGTAAAGCGTTTTTTAAAGTATAAAAATCACAGTATTGTTTTTGGATCGCTCACCTTTTTTATTCCCCAAATAGGAGGCACAGTTTTAGCAGTTTATTTGCTGGGTTTTAGTTGGCCGGCGGCAATTTTACTGGCAAGTATGTTTGCCTCACATACTCTTGTATCCTATACGATTGCAAGTAAACTTGGTATTACAAAAAATACTGCTGTAACAACAACAATAGGCGGAACCATCATTACCGACACAGCGGCTCTTTTAGTTCTTGCTGTAATTTTGGCAATGGATGGAGGTGATGTGGGCGTTTCTTTTTGGTTAACACTTGGCATTTCCCTGTCAATCTTCACATTTTTTGTTTTTTGGGCAATTCCTAAAATTGCACGTTGGTTTTTCCAGACTGTAAGTGAGGAGAGTTATCTCGAGTTTGTGTTTGTTATGGCTATTGCTTTTTCTGTTGCCTTCCTTTCTGAAGTAGCAGGAGTTGAAGCCATTATAGGTGCTTTTATGGCCGGTCTCGCAGTAAACCGCCTGATTCCTGAAAACGGCACACTGATGAATCGTATTCATTTTGTAGGAAATTCTCTGTTCATACCGATATTCCTCATCTCCGTTGGTATGATCGTAGATATCGGAGCCTTTTTTGCAGGTTTGGATGCCTGGATAGTGGCCATATTTATGGTTTCAGTAGCACTTTCGGCAAAATATGCAGCAGCGTGGGCTACTTCAAAAGTCCTGAAATACAATCTGAATGAGCTGATGTCGATGTATGGGTTAAGTGTGGCGCAAGCCGCTGCTACCCTTGCAGTTGTACTTGTGGCATATGATCGGGGTATTTTCGGCCAGTTTGGTGATGCTGTGTTGAACGGTTCGGTTCTGATGATTCTTGTTACATGTATCGTTTCTCCGGTGATAACGGAAAAATATGGCAAGTTGCTTGCTCTTGAAGAAGATGATAAACCATATGACCCTGCCGATGCACCAGAGAGAATTTTAGTTCCTCTGGCCAATCCGGAAACATCAGATGCACTAATGGATGTGGCTTTTTTAATACGTGAAAAAGATTCCCTGGAGCCAATTTATCCGCTCACAGTGGCCAGAGAAAGCCTGGAGACGGATGCAGAAGTTGCCAAGAGTGAAAAACTGCTAAGCCACGCAGTTATTCATGCTGCTTCTGCTGAAGTGCCTGTTACACCTATTACAAGAATTGACCTGAATATAGCAAATGGGATCAAGAGAGCCGTGAATGAGAATAGAATTTCCAACGTAATTATTGGCTGGAATGGACAGATTTCTGCAAAACAACGTGTTTTTGGCTCAATTTTGGACCAGCTTCTGGAAGAAATTGATGAAATGGTGATGGTGTGTAAAATTGAAAAACCGGTTAATACCTTCAGACGCATCGTAGTGGCTGTACCGCCTTTTTCCGCACTTGAAGTTGGTTTTGCCGCAGCTATCAGGCCGTTAAAATTAATGACTCAACAGCTTGGAGGCGATCTAATTTTTGTTGTAGTTGAAGAAAGGCTTCATGTGGTTGAGAAAAGAATAGGTAAAATCAAGCCCAAACAGGATATTGAGTATGCCGGACTTAGTCAGTGGTCAGCACTTACATCGTGGTTGGATGAGAACATTCAACCGGATGATCTTTTTATCTTGCTAAGTGCTCATGAAGGTTCGATTTCATGGCGGCCGGGCCTTGACAGGCTTCCGCGGGTGATTGCACAAAGGTTCCCGGATCTAAGCTTTGTCACAGTCTACCCTTCGGAGGCGCAGGTTGATGCAGCACTGGGCCAAGGCGGAATACCAATTGATTACAAATTTTTATCCTCGGATCGAATAAAAATCGGGATCAATAAATCCAATATCCGTGAATGCCTCGAAGACATTATCCGTATCGATTCTGAGTATGATGAAGTAAGAGTGGGTGAACTGGTGGACAGGCTGATGCAAAATTCAGAAAGTTATTCGCCACAGATTATGCCTGGTGTATTACTTTATGAAACAAGGACATCAAAAGTAGATGAACAAAAAATGTATATTGGCGTGAGTAATCAGGGAGTTAACCTTGAATCAACTGTAAATATGGTCAATACCATCCTTATTTTGATCAGCCCGTTATCCGTAGATAAACAAAATCATTTGAAGCAGTTAAATACAGTGGTAAAAATGATTAAATCGGGTAATTCTCACAAAAAAGTTCTTGAGTCTGTGGATGAGCAGAGTGTGGTAAAAGCTATGATGGCCCGTTGATGTTTATATTGAAATTCTACTATAATAATTTTTAAAATTTATGTGCAATTACCAGACTCATTAAACCAAATAAAGTTTGTTTTTTGATTCACCACCTTATCAGTACCCGTTTATAGATCCGGTTCTTATTTTTGCCTTTGTGATGTTCCTGCTGGCGTTGGTGCCAATTATTGCAGACTGGCTGAAAGCTCCCCGTATCGTGTTCTATATCATTGGCGGGGCAATCGCCGGGCCTCATGTACTCAATTTTCTGCACAGAGATCAGACAATGGTTCTTTTAGGGACTGTCGGATTGATCTATCTGATATTTTTGGCAGGGCTCCAGCTCGATCTTAATAAATTCATCAAATATAAATATCAAAGCCTCTCCTTTGGTTTATTAACGTTTCTGCTTCCATTTGGAATTGGTGTAGGAGTTGGGCTTTGGCTGGGTTATTCTCTATTTACGGCACTGTTAATGGCCAGTTTGTTCGCCTCTCATACGTTGGTTGCCTATCCGATTATTTCAAGGTTGGGTATTACCAAAAATATGGCAATGACTACATCCGTTGGGGGTATTATCGTAACAGACCCCGGGGCATTATTGGTTCTTGCTGTTGTGGTTGGCGCCCACAGCGGGGATATCAGTGCAACATTCTGGCTGATGTTAACCATCTCTGTAGCTGCCTACCTTGCAATATTATATTTCATCATTCCGGTGGTTGGGCAATGGTTCTTCAGAAATTCTAAAAGCGGCGGTGCTGTAGAATATGGGTTTGTATTGGCGATCCTTTTTCTATGCGCATATCTTGCCATGGTTGCAGGACTCGAAGCAATCATCGGTGCATTTCTTGCAGGTCTGGCGCTAAATCGGCTCATACCGGAAAAGTCTGTACTGATGAACCGAACCAAGTTCATTGGAGAAGCTCTTTTTATCCCGTTTTTTCTCTTAAGCGTTGGTATGCTTGTTGATATCTCGGCATTTTTCACGGATGTCAGAACCTGGGTTGTAGCAGTTACAATGATAATAGCTGTTGTGATTGGAAAGGGTGGAGCAGCATACCTTTCACAATTCATTTTTAAATTCTCAAAAGCAGAGAGCTGGACTATATTTGGACTTACTGTTCCACAGGCAGCAGCTACACTCGCGGTTACACTCATTGCTTATGATATTGGGCTTTTTGATGATTACATCCTGAACGGAACCATTATGATGATTCTGGTTACCTGTCTGATCGGCCCGTATGTTGTAGAGAAATTTGGTAAGGAAGTCGCCCTTGCTGAAGATCGTGAACCTTATGATCCTTCAGAAGCTCCTCAACGAATTTTGGTTCCGCTTGCAAATCCGGAAACATCCGATGCTCTTATGGATATTTCATTTATGGTTCGTGATAGTGGCTCGGAAGAGCCGGTTTATCCGCTAACTGTAGCACGGGATGGGGCAGGGGTAGAAAGCCAGGTTGCGCGGGGTGAGAAAATGCTTAGCCATGCGGTTATCCATGCAGCATCTGCGGAAACACCGGTAGTACCAGTTACACGGATTGATTTTAATGTATCAAAAGGAATTACAAGAGCTGTCAATGAACTTCGAATATCAAATGTTGTCATTGGATGGAATGGAGAAATATCAGCAAAACAGAAAATTTTCGGCAGTATTCTCGATCGCCTATTAGAAGAGATTGATGAGATGGTGATGGTTTGTAAAATTGAAGATCCTGTCAACACTTTTAAACGTATGGTGGTAGCAATACCTCCACTGGCAGCTCTTGAGACAGGATTTGCGGATGCCATCAGATCGCTGAAACTGATGGCTGAACAGCTTGGTGGCGACATGGTTATTGTCTCAACAGATGAACGAGAGCAACATGTACGAAGACGGGTTGAAAAAGTTAAACCCGAAGTACCAATAGGATTCAGTACCATTCATTCCTGGATTGAGCTTCCGGGCTGGATAGATAAAAACAAAAAAGAGAATGACTTGTTTGTAATGATAAGTGCTCGCGAGGGTACACTTTCATGGAGGCCGGGCCTCGACAGGTTTCCAAGAGTACTTTCACAGCGTTACCCAAAACTAAGTTTTATTACCGTTTACCCATCAGAAGCTGAAGTGGAAATCGATCCAAAGTTGGGTGACATTGCACTAACGTTACTTCAGGAGAAAAGAGTTCGTCTTCACCTTGAAGATGGGTTATCAAAAGAAGTACTTGAACAGATACTGCGGACTGATGAAGATCTAAGTGAAGATAAAGTTGACAGCATTGTCAGGCGCCTTGTTGAAAGTTCAGCAGATTATAAACCTGAGGTAATGCCCGGGGTTCTACTCTTCGAATCTCACACTTCGAAAGTTACCCGCCAAAAGTTTTTCATCGGTATTAGCAAGGATGGAGTGAATGTGGAACAAAGTGCCCATCAGGTTCATATTGTCATGATATTGGTCAGTCCGAAGGATTTGAGCGTAGACGACCATCTGCGCGGGCTAAATTCGGTTGTGAGACTGATTAGGCCGGGGGAAATTTTCGAAAAAATCAAAAGTGCTGAGAGTGCATCTGTGGTGATTGGTATACTGAAATCGATAAGACAGCAAAATGGTGTCCCATTTGAAAAGGTTGATGGCTGAGGAATTTTTTTAAACGATCTTTTAGAAATTCAGCCATATGTATTATAATTCTTTAGAATTACCTGTCTAGAACCTTAATTTTGAAAACATGGAATCTATTGAAAAATTCCAACAGGCCATCCAAAGATTTGATGATGCCAACAGCAAAGACCCAAATACCGATACAGTAAACGGAGAGAAACGGCCCAAAGAACTGCTTTATGCCGAACGGATGACCGAATGGCTGGATAAAATGGCCCCCGATGCCTCCGAAGCACTCCGCCTTGCGGCAAGGTGCCAGCATATCGAGCGGTGGGTGATTCCGCGGGAAGAGTACCCGATGAACCGGCCGGGCTACATCCAATGGCGCAACGAGCTTAAAAAATATCATGCAAAACGGGCAGAAGAGATTTTGGAAGAAGTGGGTTATGATCATGAAACCATTGGGCATGTGAAGAAACTGGTAATGAAAAAAGGGCTCAAGACCGATCCGGAGGTGCAGTTGCTCGAAGATGTAATCTGCCTCGTATTCCTTGAGTACTATTACGATGAATTTGCAGAAAAACATGAAGATGAAAAAATCGTGAAAATCCTGCAGAAAACATGGCAGAAAATGTCAGAACAGGGGCGGGAGACGGCACTTACGCTTGATTTAAAGGGGCGTCCGGGCAAACTGGTTGAGAAGGCTCTGGGTTGAGTATAGTTGAGGTAAGTTATATTATAAAGGCCAAAACGCTTTAATTTTACCTGATTTTATTGTTTTGTCTGTGGTCTAAGATGGTAATTATTCTAATTAAATCGCCATCGACTTTATATATCACTGACTGGTGCTTTGACAGAACAGCTTTCCTCAGCGAAGGTTCAGATCTTGATGTAGGGTATAATTTTGGATATCGTATAACAAAACCTTCAAAACTTCTTAACTTTAATAAAAGGCATTGAATTCGTCTTCAGTCCATTCTTCGAGTAAATATTCTTTAATGGATTGAATTTTTTTGGAAGATTCTAAAGACCAGATAACCCTCATTCTTTTCCAGAAACAGTTCTCCAAAAATCTTCACTGGAAAATGTATTACCTAATTCATGGTCGGCACTTCCCTGTTTAATTGATTTTTTTTCAATTTCTGACAGAGCATCAAACCAATCTACAGAATCTGAAGATTCTTTAATTTGAAGTAAGGTTTCCAGCAACTCTTCATCTTCAGTTGTAGATATCCACTTAATTATTTCTTCTCTGACTTTAGTTTTCATTTAAAACTGATTTTTAATTAATGTCTTTCTCATTCCAATTAGATACGGCCAGATTATTTTTCTTATACGAAGTTAGTCCTTCTTTTTTTCCTTTTGTTTTTTTAATAGCAGTGAATCCAAGTGTGTCTGAATTTTCTTTTTTTGGGTTTAATCTAGCCGGTCAAACTTTAAAGTCATGTCGTCCATTTTTTTATGGAATCTTTAATTTCTGTAGCCCAGATTAACAAAAAAAGTAGTGATTACAAATAGAGAACGGTTAGTTGTTGGCATTCATATCTGCAAATCAAATCAAAACAAATCGAATCAATAAAGGCAGGCTGGCTACATTTGGATTATCTCCATGATCTCCTCAAATGAAAGTGCCTCTTCTTTGCTTTCTTTCATATCCCTGAAGGTGAACTTTCCTTCATTCAGTTCGTTATCTCCCACGATGATGGCAAACCGGGCATTTTCGCGGTTAGCATCTTTCATCTGGGCTTTCATTGAACGGCCCATGTAATCCATGGTGGCAGAGATTCCTTTATCACGGAATTTGGAAAGCTGAGCTAATCCCCACTTCCGGGCGGCATCTCCCAGGGTTACGATGTAAACATCCACTTTTTTTCCATCTCCGAGCTCAATTCCCAGTTCCTCACATGCGATAAACAGCCTTTCCATACCCGCAGCAAATCCCACCGCGGGAGTTGGCAATCCCCCGATCTCCTCCACCAGCAGGTCGTATCGGCCTCCGCCGGCAAGCGCATCCTGTGCCCCTAGGTCTGGGCTTATGAGTTCAAAAGCTGTTTCTGTATAATAATCCATTCCCCGCACCAGGTAGGGGTCTTCAGTAAATGAAATACCAAGATCGCCCAGGTAATCCTTTACTTTATTGTAATGGCTTACAGACTTTTCACTCAGATAATTGGTAATAACCGGCGCCGTTTCAATGAATGGACGGTCTTCCTCTTCTTTGGAATCAAGTATTCGAAGCGGATTTTTTTCATAGCGTTTTTTGGAGACATCGCTAAGTTTGTCATAATCCGGTTTCAGGTGGGCCTTAAGTGCCTGCTTGTATACTTCACGGCTTTCGGGATCGCCTATTGAGTTAAGTTTGAGTGTGGTATTGGTGATACCCAGCTTATTGCAGATATGAATCATGAATGCGATTACTTCCACATCGGCCACGGCATCACTGCTGCCCATGATTTCCACTCCGAATTGGTGAAACTGCCTCTGCCTCCCTTTCTGGGGGCGCTCGGCACGGAACATCGGCCCGATGTAATAAAGTTTTTGCGAACCGCCGCGCTGGTCTAACCGGTGTTCAACAAATGCCCGTACCACAGGCGCTGTTAGTTCCGGCCGAAGTACATAGTTGTCATCACCCCTGCTAAAGGTAAATATTTCTTTGGAAACGATATCGGTCATCTGACCCAAACCGCGCACAATGAGCTCGGTCTGTTCCATGATAGGGGTGCGAATCTCTTCAAAATTAAATTTTTCGGCTTCTTCCCTGATCAGGTTTTCAAGAAACTGCCATTTTCTGACTTCTTCAGGAAGGATGTCCACCATTCCGTGGTGGGTGGTATATTTCGGCTGCGCCATTCAGATTCGTAGTTCGGTTTATCGGAAGTATTACAAGTGAGGTGCAAAGATACGTGGGTTTTGGGAAAGATTCTGTAGTGATAGTTTTGAGTCTTCAGGTGTGAGAGGTGGATGTTATAGTTTTTGCTTGTATATGATTTGAAAGGCCCGATCTAAAAGTCCCCTATCGAGAGGGGATTTAGGGGTGTGTTTAGTTCTGATTAGATAGTTTTTAGATTACCTAAAAAACCGACTTCTTTCTAAAACCTGAATCTCAATTACTCTTAAAACATTATCAAGGTCATTAAAGACTTCATCATCCCAAAATCGAATAATTGAGATCCCAAGTTCTTTTAAGCGTTTTTCTCTTTTAATGTCCCAATCCATACTCGATTCTAACAGGTGAGAATATCCGTCTAATTCGATACCCATATATAATTCCTGACAAAAAAAATCTATGATGTATTGGTCAACTGGGCGCTGCCTATGGAAATCAAAACCATGCATTTGTTTACCCTTTAGAAAATTCCATAGAAATGCTTCGCTTTTGGTGCTGTTGTTTCGGAGCCACCTCGCTTTTTCTTTGAGTTTGGGATTGTAGGGAATAATTGGACGTCTCATTGTATAAGTAAGAACCATAAAATGAAAATTCCTTACAGGATTTTTGCTATTAAATTTTACACACCCCTAAATCCCCTCTCAAGAGGGGACTTTTAAATTCCCTTATCAAATCCATACCGGAATTAAGAAAACACAACATCTCTAAAGTTTTACTATTTTCAGGTTATTCAATTTTTAAGTAATCCATCACAGATGTTAAGAGTTTTTATAGCCTTTCTCCTGTTGTGTTTATTTACTGTACGGGTTTCACCTGCCCTCGCACAATCGCTGATTTACGAATCGGGTGGTGTGCTGACACCGGAACTGGCTGCAACCAATGTTCATTATTATGACCTGGATATTAAAGTGAATCCTGCCGACAGTACGGTTCTGGGCAGTGTGGAGGTACATTTTCACGTTGTTAATCCATCGAACAGAATCGAACTGGCCCTGGATCCCCGGTTAGCCATTACCGGCATTGAACGGATCAAACATACAGAGACAACACATCTTCGCTACATCCGGAGTGATACCACGCGTACCTTTTATGTATACTTCAATCAAACGCTGCAGCCCGGCAGCAGTGAGATACTCCGCATCCATTATGAGGGCAAGCCAAGAGTGGCTCCGCGCGCACCGTGGGACGGCGGCATGGTATGGGCGAAAACCCCTTCGGGCGATCCCTGGGTAGGAGTTGCCGTACAGGGAAATGGCGCCTGGCTCTGGTGGCCGAACAAGGATCATCCATCCGACCGTCCCGATTCGGTGGCCATTAATATCACAATGCCTGACGATCTTGTTGTGGCATCAAACGGCCGGCTTCGAGGCGAAACCGTTCCCGAAGAAGGGTGGAAAACCTGGCACTGGTTTGTTTCAACACCTATCAGCAACTATAATGTGACGCTGAACGCGGCACCCTACGAAATTATTAGTGAGCCTTATGAAAGCATTACCGGGGAAGAATTTGATATTACTTTTTGGGTGCTGCCGGAATACCTTGAAAAAGGGAAAAAGCTCTTTCCGCAGTTTGCCGAACAAATGCGTTTTATGGAGATGGTAGCGGGGCCATACCCTTTCCGGGCTGATAAATACGGAGTGGTACATTCACCGTATCTCGGTATGGAGCATCAATCCATTATCGCTTATGGAGCCAATTTTGAGAATAACAATTTGTTTGGAATTGAAGCCGGGTTCGATGATCTCCATCAGCACGAGCTGGCCCATGAATGGTGGGGAAACCTTGTAACCGCTTGGGACTGGCGCGATTTTTGGCTTCACGAAGGGTTTGGTACCTACATGCAGCCCCTCTACGCTGAACATATCGCGGGCAAAGAGGTTTATCGGGAAATGATGAGTTACATCCGTACAAGAATTATTGATGAAACCGACCGCGAAGTAGCACCGCGCGAGTCCATGAGTTCTCTTGAAATTACACGGGGAACCCGTGGCGGTAATGTATATTTTAAAGGCGCCTGGTTTCTCCATACGCTGCGATACCTGGTTGGCGACGATCTTTTCTTTACAACACTCCGCCGTTTTGCATATCCCGATCCTGCAATGGAAGAAGTAACAGATGGCAGCCACATGCGATACGCCACCACCGATGATTTTCTCTATACCGTGGAAGCAGTAACCGGCATGGAACTCGGCTGGCTGTTTGATGTGTACCTGCGTCAGCCGGTGATACCCGAATTATACGCAACCCGCAGGACCGGCTACGTGAGGCTGCAGTGGATTGTGCCGGAGGGATACCGTTTTCCAATGCCTCTTGAAGTTGCAATAGATGGTGAGGTGGTAACACTGGTTCCCGAGCGAAGCGGGGTTATTTCATTTGAAGTGCCCGATCACATCGAAGTCGAGGTTGATCCCAACAACTGGATTCTGAAAAATGTGAGGTTGGGGTTTGAAGGTGAGTGAATTCTGAAAACCGAAGGAGAGGATCTGATCACTGGAGGGCAAAAACTGGATTGAGGATTTAAATTCCAATTTTCAAGTACCAAGTACCAAGTACCAAGCATCAAGCACCAAATTCCAAGCACCAAATTTCAAACAATCGTTAGAAATTATTTTATCAAAATTCATAAATAATTGTTTATATATCACATAAAATTTTAAATTTACTGCCAACTGCCAACTGCCAACTGCCAACTGCCAACTGCCAACTGCCAACTGCCAAC
>RECI01000032.1 GCA_007694095.1 Balneolaceae bacterium
ATCCAAATAACTCATATCATTTAAAAAAGCTTCTTGTCTGCGCAGTATAAATTTTGGAGCACGTGTGAGAATTGTGCGGTAGCCGTAATGAAAAAACGGGTTTTTACTGTGTGCAGCTTTGCCAAATGTCCAGGAGTCTTTTACAATTTTCATCACTTTTGTTTCTCTTAAATCCTGGTAGGTTTCAAAAGCGGTTGAATAGTCAGAATCGAATTTTTTCAGGCATTTGGCAAGGCACCATGCGTCTTCGATAGACTGGCAGCCCCCTTGGGCAAAATTTGGTGTGGTGGCATGAATAGAATCACCCAAAAATACCAGCCGGTTTTTATGCCAGGGGCGATGAGATGACCCAAGGTCGGCCATGTCGTTCCGAAGTACATTTTTTGATGTACGTATAAGCTGTTTAAGTTGGGGATGAAAGTTCTGAAACAGTTTCAGCAAGTCTTCCCGAACTGTTTCGGGATTATCCTGGCCTCCCGGTTTTTCCGGTTTTACCCCGAGCCAGAATATTTCCCTGTCGTTAATATGGATTACCAAAAAGCGCAGCCCTTCATCCCAGATTTCAAGGTAAGATGGCCCAAAATCCTGTGGCATCGGCGCTTCAGAAATTCCCCGCCAAATTGTTTGGTTTGTGTATCGTACCTTAATATTGGGAAATACCTGCCTGCGAAGTACCGAATTGATACCATCTGCCGCTATTGCACACGGTGATGTTACAG
This sequence comes from Balneolaceae bacterium, assembly GCA_007694095.1. Lineage (GTDB taxonomy): Bacteria > Bacteroidota > Rhodothermia > Balneolales > Balneolaceae > Rhodohalobacter. Next base: position 720 of record RECI01000032.1, read on the forward strand.
TTTGGCCATCTTCAAAAGTAATACTATTCTTATCTACCCCGGTTTTTATTGAAATAGCTTTTTTATTAAGGCGTATATGTTCTTTGGGCAGCCTGCTTTTGAGTATATCAATCAGGCGGGCCCTGTGGATACAAACCATTTCGGAATTCACGGAAATATGTCTCCGCACTTTCAGGATTTTATCCGGCATGTACACTTCTTTCACCCGGGAACCTTGTCTCCTCAGCATATTCCCAAGATCCATTTCATCCAAAATTCGGATCGGCGCTTCCGACAATCCGATACCGGCACCAACTTCTGTTAGTTCCGGTGATTGTTCATACAAAACAAATGGTATGCCGTGATGCTGTAAGGCATTAGCCATGGTAAGGCCGCCAATTCCACCACCGATTATTGCTACTGTTTCTGAAGATGCCATTTACATTCGATTTTTACTCTAAAATATCATAACGATAATCAATCCCTGAATCATTTTCTTCTATATTTCCGCCAAGGAAATCTTTACTCTTCCCTTACCAAAAATGGAATATTTGCCACTCCAATATTTCCGTTGCCATCGTGAACATACACAAAAAGACGGTATGTTTTGCCGGCTTCTTCCGGTATCCGGAATGAAATTTCAAATTTGGTTTCTCCAATGTACTCAATGAAACCCTTAATCGATTCCGGTTTAGTTTCACCCTGTCCGGCATAAGCAGCAAACTCACTAAGCTCAGGAAGCAATTCCCACTTTGTGTGCAGTGAATCACCATCCGGATCAAAAGCCTCAACGGCTGCAGTTTGAAGAGTACCGGGCATCAGGGTGATATTATCGGTAGCTTGCATACCATTAATCATCAGTTTTTCAATCCGCGGGGCTCTGTTGGATGGCCACTCACCGGTCCAAACATACCTCATTACATGAACAGCTTCTTTTTCACTGCCGTCATCATAAAACATATTATACCAGGTATGAGTTCGCTCCATCCGGTTGCTGGTCCATAAAAAAGCGTAGGATCCCACACTCCGGGGATCGGCTTCTATAATTTCACGATATTTCTGTTTATAGAGTGAACCTTTCTCACTGCTTGTCTCTTCAATCACAGCTCCCCAACTAGTACGCGGCACCTCCCAGTGGCCGGATGGACCCCACTCAGTTACAGCAAAAGGCTTGTTCCAGCCATATTCATCCAGCCAGCCGGGAACATGGTACAGGTCGGCGTAGGCATTAATGCCAAGCAGGTCGATTGATGGAGCCCTTTCCATCAGGTCTGCGAGTTTTTCGGGCATTCCGGTTCCGATTACCGTCATAACCGGGTGCATCGGATCGATTTCCTGAATCATTTCGGCAATATCATTCACTGCGTTCCACATTTTCAAATCATATGGAATATTTCCGGGGATATGATCCAGTTCATTGCCTATAACCCACATCAAAAGTGCAGGATGGTTCATGTGAACCTCAACGATTTCCCTGATCCTGGAAAACTGTTGCTCCACCATCTGTGGATCGCTGTAATCGAACCCGTCACGCTCAGCCCGTACCGGTAATCCGGCAAGTACGGTTAACTCCAGCTCAAGAGCCCGGTCTAACACAGCATGTAATCCGTCACCGTACCCAACCCGTACAGAATTGCCTCCATACTCAGCCACCTGTTCCATATATCTTGTGCCGAGTGTTCTGGCTCCTTTAATAAAATATGGTTCACCGTTACGATAGATTATGAATGAGCCATTTTCCTGTACAATCTCTACTTTGATGGGTACATGTTCTGCCGATTCGCTTTTAGTAAAGGTAGTTGCGGTCAGAAGTAAAATAAGAGTATTTAACAGTTTAATTGAGAAAACCATCACCGTTTGCCATTAATCAGAAATTGACATCATTATAAAATAAACGTTTGTTGAAGAATGGAGTAATTTTTTCGGTCATAAAGCTTGAACGATTTCATCTCTGCAAGCCATTTAATTTCACTGTAAATAAGATATTCTTTCACTTCTTTAATCCCTCCCCGCCCATTCAGGTAGTCAATTAAAGAGGGATCACCACAAATGAGCTCAATCGCTGTTTTGTCTGATCCCTTTTCATAAGGTCCTTCGCGCCACTCAAACTCTGGAAAATATTCCCTGATGGTTCGAATGATAAACAGCGAATGGAGCAAAGAGTGGTATGGCTGCCCGGTGAGGTGAAGCTGGAATCCCCCGCAAACCTGGCCGGCCCATTTATGGAATGTTGGCACAAACCGAAGTGAGCGTAATTTTGCACCTCTGCATTCCATAAATCCACGATGTTTTTTTAGCCGGGTTACCGGTTTGAGCCAGGGTGCACCAAATATTTCAAACGGCCGTGTGGTTCCCCTGCCCTCACTTATGTTGGTTCCCTCAAGCAGACACTGTCCGCTGTAAATCAATGGGGTAACAGGGCCGGGTATATTTGGTGATGGAGCTATCAGCCACGAATCGGGATGGCTGATACCCGGGGAATCTTTCTGTTTCAGAATGGTTACATGACCCGGTAATTCTCTGCGCACCTTTTCACCTCTCAGTGGAACTACGGTAAGTGAAAAACCGGCATTCAATTGTTTATGAAAAAAAAGCGCCAGTTCCGCGATCGTTAGCCCATGCCGATGGGGAAGACCTGTTCTCCCAATAAATGATTCATACTCCCCTGGCAATGGACTTCCCTCTACCTGCAACCCTGCAGGATTTTCCCGGTCGATGACTATTACGTTTAAATACGGTTGATACATCTGTACAGCTTCCAGCAAATAACTCATGGTTACGGCAAATGTAAAATAACGTGTCCCTATATCCTGCAGGTCAATAATCAATATTTCAAGATCATCGAGATGTTCTGTTCTGACCCTGAGGCTTTTTTCATCGTTTCCATACAATGAGACAATTTCAGCATCTATCCCAAAATCCCGGTAGATTGCTGTATTTACCAAAGGTTCCTGGTCCTGAAGTTCAGCGAATAGTCCGTGTTCCGGTACAAAAATTCGTTTCAAATCAGGTATCAATTCAAACAGATATTTCCCTGAGCCGGTATCCCAGGCGGTATGGTTGCATAACAGGCCGGTTCTTAATCCATTCATCGATCTTTAATTTAGCCTGATTGATGTTTCTAAAACATCAATATTCCGGTTTTCTT
>RECI01000118.1 GCA_007694095.1 Balneolaceae bacterium
AAGGTTCACAAAGATGAATAAAACTCTTTATCAAGGGGTTACAGGCAAAATTAACTCCACATGCACCCATAAAACCCCTTCGTGCACCTTAGAGCCTTGGTGCCTTAGTGGCAAAAAAAGTATTTACCACCTGAGATGATGGCTGCAGCGATCGGTAAAAAAAATTTTAGTATAGGCAAGTTTTCCTCTCTTTTCAGTTTAATTTGGGGAAGTTTTTTGTATCTTTGGCACCTGAAAATATGGCTGCGATGTGCAGTTCAGTTGTAAGCGCCAAACTAATTAACCTGTTGAATGGAATCACCCACAGCGCTCGTAAGTCTGATTATTGGTTTACCGCTACTTGGTTTCTTAATTAATGGACTTTTAGGCCTCTCATCACGGGAGTACCGTCATAAGAAAACCCTCATTGGCACCATTGCCAATGTTGCAGTATTCATCCCTTTTCTGATTACCGTTTATTTTTTCATCAATTACAATGGCGGTTCCGGCGCCATTTATGCCAAATTGTTCACGTGGATCGATACCGGCGGGCTTACGGTTGATATCGCATACCAGTTAGACCAGCTTTCACTTATTATGGCACTGGTTGTTACCGGGGTTGGATCCTTGATTCATCTGTATGCCATCGGCTATATGTATGATGACGAAGGATTCTGGAAGTTTTTTGCCTACCTGAACCTCTTCATTTTTGCGATGCTGAACCTGGTTCTGGCCGACAATCTCCTGCTTCTCTTTCTTGGCTGGGAAGGTGTTGGGCTTTGTTCCTACCTGCTGATTGGCTATTGGTACACAGACATGATGAAATCCGATGCCGCAAAAAAGGCATTCCTCTACAACAGGGTAGGGGACTTTGCTTTTCTTATTGCGATATTTATCGTGTTCCAGGCAGTTGGCAGTCTGAATTTTGATGTGGTTCTCGCAAACCTGGATGCATTTACCGGCGACGCAATATTTTGGGTTGCATTCCTGATGTTTATCGGTGCTACCGGTAAAAGTGCCCAGATACCGCTTTTTGTTTGGCTGCCCGATGCGATGGCAGGCCCAACCCCGGTTTCTGCACTCATCCACGCTGCCACCATGGTTACATCAGGCATTTACCTCATCACGAGGATGTCGTCCATGTACGTGCTCAGTCCTGAGGTGATGATGATTATTGCCGTGATTGGTGCACTCACTGCAATTGTAGCCGCTACCATAGCCATCACACAATATGATATTAAAACAGTTCTGGCGTATTCAACGGTGTCACAACTGGGTTTCATGTTCCTTGCTCTTGGGGCCGGGGCATACACCGCGGCACTTTTTCATGTAGTGACACACGCATTTTTTAAAGCCTGCCTCTTCCTTGGTTCCGGATCGGTGATCCATGCCATGCACCATGTAGAACACAAACTCCACGACAAAGGCAAAGATGTCCATTTCGACCCCCAGGACATCCGCTATATGGGAGGCCTTCGGAAATATTTGCCATCTACCTACAAAACATTTTTAATAGCCACAGTTGCCATTGCCGGTATCCCGCCATTGGCAGGATTTTTCTCAAAAGATGAAATCCTGATGCACACCATGAATATGGGGTTTGGTGAATATGCCGGCGCCATGTATTTCATACTTTGGGGCGTTGCAACCATCACTGCATTTTTAACTGCCTTTTACATGTTCCGCCTCACACTCACTACCTTCCACGGCCGCTTCAAACTTCCGGAAAAAGTGAAGGGAGCTGAAGATTCCGAGCAGTACCTGCATGAAAGTCCGGCTACCATGACCATTCCGTTGTGGGCGCTTGCAGGCCTCTCTGTTGTTGGCGGATTTATCGGCATTCCGAATTTTATTTCAAAAACCTTTGGCGGCGAGGGCGCCATCAACTGGCTGGGTGCCTGGATGAGCCCAATAGCAGCCGATATCCCACTCACACTTTCCATCCCGGCAGAATGGGGGCTGATGGTATTTGCCACACTTGTTGCCATTGCCGGTGTATACGTCTCCTTCAGGATGTACGGCGCCGACAACCAGGAAGAATCGGATGCCCGGATTGCCAATCGTTTTGGCGGCCTTTACCAGGTATGGAAAGATAAATATAGCTTTGATGAGGTTTACGAAGGGGGAATCGTTCACCCGACAGTACGATTTTCTGACCGTGTACTCGCCGTGTTCGATATGAAGATTATTGACGGCACTGTTAATGCCATTGCAGGTATTGTACGCCTTACAGGCAGCCTGCTGAGGTACATTCAAACCGGAGTTACCAGCAACTACGCCCTATTCATGATACTCGGTGTAATTCTGGTTCTCTCATTATTACTCTTTTAAAGATATTTGCTGATTCAGATGGAATTACTTTTAAATATCACGATTTATCTTCCGCTTCTTGGAGTTGTGGCTTTCCTTTTTGTGAAGGGAGACGAAGCTGTGAAATGGACGAGCCTTATTGTAACCACGGTTACCTTTTTCCTGTCGCTGCCATTGATCTTTCAATTCGATGTGGCCAATTCGGCGATTCCGCAGTATGTAACTGAAGGAAGCCCCATTTTTTCGGGTATGGATATCAAGTACCTGGTGGGCCTCGACGGGCTCAGTTTGCTGCTCTTTATGCTCACCACTCTATTCGGGCCCATCGTGATCCTGGCATCATGGAGCTCCATCAAAAAGAACCTGATCGGCTACTTCTCCATGCTGCTGATTTTGCAGACCGCTTCGCTCGGGGTTTTTGCATCTCTCGACCTGGTGGTGTTTTACGTATTTTTCGAACTGGGTTTGATTCCGATGTATTTCCTGATCGGTATCTGGGGCGGCAGCGACAAAATCAGAGCCACGATCAAATTTTTCATTTATACGCTGGTGGGATCCCTGGTCATGCTAGTTGCCCTGATCTATCTTGGCTACCATGCCGGCGCTGCAACAGGAGTGTTCGAATTCACTTCTGACTGGCGGTTTATTTCCGGCCCTGAATATACCATCGGGCTGGTTGAACAAACCTGGCTGTTCCTTGCCTTTGCCCTTGCGTTTTGTATCAAGGTACCTTTGTTTCCATTTCACACGTGGCTTCCCTATGCGCATACCGAAGCCCCCACAGCAGGATCGGTTGTTCTTGCAGCCATCATGCTGAAACTTGGTACGTACGGCCTGGTCCGTGTCTGCCTGCCGGTATTTCCGAATGCATTTATGGAATTTGCCCCGATGATGGCAGTGCTCGCAGTAATCGGCATCATTTATGGTGCGCTGGTGGCCATGGTTCAGAAAGACGTGAAAAAGCTGGTTGCCTACTCATCAGTGAGCCACCTCGGGTTTGTTGTACTCGGAATTTTTGCTTTTAACACAATCGCGGTACAGGGCGCCATCATCCAAATGATAAACCACGGGCTTTCCACAGGCGCGCTCTTCCTTATCGTCGGAATGATCTACGACCGCCGCCACACACGGATGATTTCCGATTTTGGCGGTATTGCGAAAAAGATGCCGGTATTTGCTACCATGTTTATGATTGCAACACTTGCATCCATCGGCCTGCCGGGATTAAACGGATTTATCGGCGAGTTTTTAATCCTCAATGGCGCATTTATTTCAGAACTTTACTCGAATAAGGTATATGCTATAATTTCGGCGATTGGTGTAATTCTTGCAGCAGCCTATATGCTCTGGATGTACCAGCGTGTGATGTTTGGCCCTATCACAAACAAAGAAAATGAAAAACTGATTGATATCAACGGCCGTGAAATAGGGCTGCTTGTTCCCTTGGTGATATTCATGGTATGGATCGGGATTCGGCCGGTTGATTTCACCAAATATTCCGAAGAGTGGGTAGATACCTTTATCACTATCTCTGAAGAAAAAAGTGTTGCAGTAATCGAAAATGTAAAACCCGGCGACATTCCCGACTGGACAGCCAGGCTTTATAACATTGAAACCGGGAAAAACAATAAACTGTTGGCAAAACAAGACTAAACTTAGTGATATGAAAGCCTTATCTGCAGAAGAGATACAAGCCAAATTAAAAGAACTGGACGGATGGTCGTTTTCCGGGGATAAAATCCACAAGGATTTTGTTTTTGATAATTTTAAAGAAGCCCTCGCTTTTATGGTTAAAGTTGGTTTTGAGGCAGAAGCACAGGCTCATCATCCCGAGTGGTTCAACGTATACAATAAAGTTTCCATCAGCCTTAGTACGCACGATGCTGGCGGCAAAGTAACCGAAAAAGATTTTAAACTTGCAAAAGCTGTCGATAAGGCTGTTTCCTGATATTCGATAAGCTGAACAGACGCAGATATTTAAAGAAAACCTGATGGATTATTTACACGATTTACAATCCTTTCTTCCCGGCATCATAGTGGCGGTTGCAGGCCTTGTTGTGATTATGCTGGATGCGTTCAGGAAAGGTGTACACATCTCGTATGGTGTAACGGTTGGTGCCCTTTTTATCGCCCTGATCATTGGGATACAGTCACTATTTGGTGATACCGGCACTGCTTTTATGGGTATGATTGTATACGGCGGTACCGGTGCTTTCGGTAAAGTACTGGTACTTATCGGCACACTCTTCTGTGTATTGATATCCAAAGATTACCTGACCGATAAAGATTTACATAACGGGGAAGTGTATGGTATGCTGCTGTTCGCCACAACCGGTATGCTGGGCCTCGCGGTATCCAACGACCTTATCTCGCTGTTTGTGAGTCTCGAAACCATGTCGATCTGTTTATACGTCCTGGCCGGTTTGTTTAAAAATGAAAAAATCGGGGCGGAAGCAGCGCTGAAATATTTCCTGCTTGGTGCCTTTTCTACTGGTTTTCTCCTTTACGGTATTGCTCTTATATATGGGGCAACCGGCCAAACAAATTTAACAGAAGTTGCCGCCGCGGCCGAACCCACGCTTCTGTTTCTTGCAGGTGTTGGGTTGCTGCTGGTGGGAATATTTTTCAAAATCGCGGCTGTTCCATTCCACATGTGGACCCCCGATGTATACCAGGGAACACCAACCACATTAACGGCATATATGGCTACTGCAGCCAAATCTGCCACATTTGTCGCCTTTATTTTAATCTTGACCCGGATGCTTCCAAATGCGGAGATTGCCAACTGGACGAATGTGATTCAGATTGTGGCTATCATCACCATGATTGTAGGGAATCTGATTGCCCTTGCGCAGGATAACGTAAAACGGATGCTGGCTTATTCAAGTATTGCCCACGCCGGTTACCTGATGGTTGGGCTGGCAGCCGGTACGGCTGCCGGTTATTCCGGGGTGCTCTACTACCTTTTTGCATACACCCTGATGAATATTGGCGCTTTTGGTGTGATTGCCTATTACGAGCGAAATCACAATCTCGACTTCACCGAAATTGACAGTTATGCCGGGCTAGGATTCAAGATGCCGATAATGGGAGTGATGCTCTCCATTTTCCTCTTTTCACTCGCCGGTATTCCGCCGCTTGTAGGTTTTATCGGGAAATACTATGTATTTGCGGCTGCGATTCAGGCAGGCCTGATTCCGCTTGCCATTATCGGTGTGCTGGCAAGCGCAGCCAGTGTCTACTATTATCTCAGGGTAATGGTATTCCTTTATTTCAAAGAGGCACATAAAGAATACACCCTCAAGGCCCCGGGTTTTATGTTCAAAACGGCATTGATAATCCTTGCCGTACTCACCGTTTACTATGGAGTTGAGCCTGTATTGCCATCCACGGGATTAATAGAGCTCATTACGTCGTACTACGCAGTCTAAACCCGTACCCGCACCCGTAGCCCGGGTCGCGCCGCAGGCATCCCTTCGGGGCCGACCCGGAAAGGGAAAGCCGCGGCAAACAGGAAACACACTTTAATATATATCATCCTCTATGGGCTAAAGCCCTTTGGTTTTTGGTAGCGTTTACTCCGTCAGCTAAAGCAGACGGTAAGTGGGGGCGATCCAGTATCCAGTATCCAGCATCCAGTATCCCACACCTTATGCGCATATAAACAGAGCAATCATACAAAAGATAAATTGTTAATAAAACGATCAATCCGTATCTTTTCAGGCTCTGTTATCGGCGCAACGCACGATGACTGTTTCCAATAATGGAAATCAACCAAAGATTAAACAGAATGAAGAAATATTTCTATGAAATGACCTACATTCTGAATCCTGTTCTTGAGGAAGAACAATATTCAGAAATGGTGGATTTTGTGAACAAACTCATCGAAAAAAACGGCGGAGAGATCGTTGAAGTCGAGGAATGGGGGGTAAAAAAACTCGCCTACGATGTTAAGGGAAAAGGAAACGGCTATTACGTTAACCTTTATTTTAACGCACCGGCAGAAGCCATTGTAGTAGTGGAACGCAATCTGCGAATTCACGACAATGTGATGAGATATCTCACACTAAAGTACGATGCCAAAATGCTGAGACATTACGACTTGAAGAAGAAGGGCGAATTGCCTGCCATTTTTGAAGTTGATATTGCAGAAACCGCCGATGAAGACTAATTTAGGAGAATAGCTATGATTAATAATCCATCACACCCCAAAAAGGGACACTTAAAAACCAAAGACTGCAAATTCACCAAGGCAGGAATTGAGTATATCGACTACAAGCAGACTGAACTTCTGGAAAGATTCGTCAATGATCAGGGCAAAATTCTTCCAAGACGTGTTACCGGCACCAGTGCCAAGCATCAGAGGCAACTGTCTACAGCCGTCAAGAGAGCGAGATTTCTTGCTCTTATTCCATTTGTTAATGAAAATATGAGATAGTAAGGATTCGATATGAAAGTTATTCTTAAAGAAGATGTAGAAAAGCTGGGGACAGCCGGGGATCTTGTAGACGTAAAACCCGGCTACGGCAGAAATTACCTTATACCACAGGCAAAAGCGATATTGGCAACCGATGGAGCCATCAGGCAGTTCGAAAAAATGAAAAAGCAGGCTGAGCTTCGCGCCGAATTAACCGTGGATGCTGCGAAAGAGCTTGCACGGAAACTCGAAGCCACTTCGGTTACCATACCTGTTACAGTGGGTGAGGATGACAAAATTCACGGTACGGTTACAAATATCCAGGTAGCCCAGGCGCTTGAAGAAAGAGATATAATTATCGACAGGCGAAAAATCACAATCGATGAGGATATTAAGTCTCTCGGTGAATACACCGCTACCATTGAAGTGCTTGGCGACCTGAAACCGAAAGTAAAAGTTTGGGTTGTAAAACAGGAATAATACCTGAATCAAACAAACCGGCACCAGGCTTCGTTGTTACAAAATAGTGACAATAAGTTTGAACCGGATTGATATCTTGTTTATACGCCGATGAAGTAAATTTTAGCCGGGTATGATAAAAAAATTGGTATTATTAACGGGGGTTACGCTATTTGCGTTAACCCCGTTTTTTGTTTTTGGTCAGCTGCTCGACCCTGTGGATTATACCCTCGTTGAAGCACCCGATACCGTAAAGGCAGGTGAAGTTTTTACAGTTGTGGTGGAAGCTGATATTGAAGGTGATTGGCATCTTTATTCCGTTCTTAATCCACCCGACGCGGGCCCGTATCCTACCACATTTTCGTCAGGTTCCACTGAGATGGCCATAGCCGGTGATGTGGAAGAGAACGAGGCGGTAATTGCCTATGATCCCAATTTTGATACCGAACTCGGCTGGCATTCAAACCGTGCTGTTTTCAGAATACCGGTGGCATTCCGTCCGGAATTAGAGGGAGATCAAACCATAAGGCTGGAAGTGCTGTACCAGGTGTGTGACGACCGTTCGTGCCTGCCGCCAAAAACCAAGGTGATCGAAGGCCAGATTCTTCTTGCGGGTATTGCAGACCAGCCTTTTGATGATTTTCCCGATGTTACAGAGGCTGAGATATCGGAAACCGGGAGTTTTGAATTAACCAGCGACAGCAGGGTTGCATCAGATGGTGTTTGGGGATTTCTCTGGCTTGCCATCACTGCCGGTTTTGCTGCATTGCTTACCCCTTGTGTATTCCCTCTCATACCACTTGTTGTTTCCTACTTTTCGAATCAATCTGCGGGAGATAAAAGGACAAGCTGGGGACAGGCAATAATTTTCGGTATTTCTATCGTACTAATATTTACTGCCATCGGCGCCCTCCTGGCACTCATATTGGGGGTGGCCGGAGTAAGCCAGTTTGCTTCAAATCCATGGGTAAACCTGCTCATCGGGGTATTGTTTGTGGTTTTTGGTATAAGTCTTCTCGGGGCGTTTGAGCTGAGGCTGCCATACCAGTTAACGAACTGGCTCAATAAAAAAAGCCATGAAGGGGGCGGCATTGTCGGAACCCTTTTTATGGGCTTTACCATCAGTGCAGTTTCATTTTCGTGTACGGCTCCGTTTGTAGGTGCCATACTTGCAGCCACTACGGGCGGTGAGTGGTTCTATCCGATCATTGGAATGCTTGGTTTCTCAACCGCGTTTGCAAGCCCGTTTGTGCTCTTTGCCATGTTCCCGGGTTACCTCGAGTCGCTGCCAAAGAGCGGAGCATGGATGAACCTGGTGAAAGTGGTACTTGGTTTTATTATTCTTGCAGCTGCTGTTAAATTTTTATCCAACGCCGATATCATATGGCAATGGGGCATCATCACACGTCCTCTTGGGATTGCTGTGTGGATTACGCTCTTTTTTCTTACAGGGCTCTACATTATTGGGAGTTATGCCTTGCATGGCGACAAAAAACCGGAATATATCAGTACCGGAAGGCTGTTTCTGGCCATACCGTTTTTCCTGTTCAGTTTTTACCTGCTGCCCGGTTTGATGGGGGCTTCACTCGGTATATGGGATGCCTGGCTCCCGGCCCGGCAGGCAACGGATGTGAGTGTTGTAAATGCTATAGGCAGGGGAGGGGGAGTGGCTGCGGCTGAAGAGGCATGGTCAGACGACTATGAGCGGTCGGCAGAACGTGCTATTGCCGAAGGAAGGCCCATGTTCATTGATTTTACAGGGTATACCTGTACAAACTGCCGTGCCATGGAAAGTACCGTGTTTCCGCTGTCAAATATTGTTGAGAGATTCGACAGAATGGAAAAAGTTAAGCTCTATACCGACGGAGGCCGGCGGGCAAATGAGAATCAGAGGTTCCAGTTTGAGTTAACCGGCACCCTTGCACTGCCTACCTATGCGATTGTAGACCCCTATACCGGGACTGTTTTAGACCAGTTGATAGGCTTTACACGCGCTGCGGAATTCGAAAAATTTCTCGACAGGGGCATCGATCGGTTTCAAAGGGTGCAAATGCAGCGCGATTTGTGATAATTTGTATTTATTATTCATTCAGTTAGTGTATTATTTCGTGCATTTAAAAAATTGTATGAGTTTTAACGAATAATATTGCAAATGAGCAACTCTTTTTGGATTTTTGTGTATTCATGTTCAAATTAAAATTTTAAATGCTCTATGACTATTACACTAAATAAAATATCAATATTAGCACTGCTCCTATCTTTGGGTATACTGTTCAGCTCATGCAGAACTTCGGAAGAAATTGTTGAGCCCGAGCCACAGCCCACTGCTGAACGAGAGACTGTAGAAGAAGAAGAATGGGTAGTTGAAGAAGAAGAAACCAGGCCTGCTGAGAGGGTTTCCGAACTTGGAACTGTTCATTTTAATTTCGACAGGTATACCATTACAGACCGTGCTGCAAGACAACTCGCTGAAAATGTTCAGAAACTGAGAGACAATCCCAATACCAGGGTGCGTGTTGATGCATACACTGATCACATCGGCGGCGATCAATACAACCTCAGGCTCAGCCTCAGAAGGGCTGCTGCAGTTGTAGACTTCTACAAACAAAACGGTATTGCGGAGCACCGGATAGAATCCAGAGGCCTTGGCGTGTATCCTGTGCAGTGTACAGAAGCACAAATGGACAGAGATACTCCAGGATGTGAAACCATGCGAAGAGCAGAATCACACCCGCTTCAACCTGCACGTTAAGCTTATAAAAGCAATTAAATAAAAAAACGCATCAAACAAATAATTGATGCGTTTTTTTTTGTCCTGAATTTATACAGCCGGGTAAAAACCTTGTCACAGGATTATCTGCATATAAACAAATTAAATGTGAAAATGACAATCACATTTATTAATTTGAAAAAATGTGATTGTAAATATTTTCAGAGGGTCAGGCAGGTAGGTGATGAAATAAATAATATTTAAAAATATTTCATTATTCAGTTTGGCACTTAGTGCAATCATCTGATATATTATAACATAACCAATTTTTTTAGCGAGGCTGAAAGATCAAACATGAGAACGTACTGTCAAATTTAGATTCATGTTTTGACTTTATGTTTTAAATGATCTATCATTTCGCTTCAAATTTAAGCTCATAACCAAAAATAACGCGGAGTAAACGTATGACTTCATCTTTAGCTCTCTTTTTTCTTCAAGCTGGGGCTGATGCTGGCTTTTTCAATGTATTAGTAGAAAAGTTCAATGAAGGTGGTGAATTTATGTGGCCGGTATTGATAGCACTTGTATTAGGTTTGGCTATCTTTCTGGAACGGATCATCACTCTTAACCTGGCTGATATTAACACCCGTAAATTTGTACTGGAAGTACAACAGGCACTTCAGGAAGGTGGAATTCCGGCTGCTCAGGAATTATGTGCCAAAACAAGAGGCCCGGTTGCTTCTGTATTTCAGGCCGGTTTAATGCGTGCCGATGAGGGTATAGATGCCGCTGAAAAAGCCATCACAACTTATGGATCTATCGAAATGAGCTTTCTCGAAAGGGGGCTTGTCTGGCTGTCTCTCTTTATTGCGATTGCCCCACTACTTGGCTTCCTTGGTACGGTAGTAGGTATGATCGAAGCTTTTGACGCGATTGAAGCTGCTGCAGATATCTCCCCTAGCCTTGTGGCTCGCGGTATCAAGATTGCGCTTCTTACAACAGCAGGAGGTCTTTTGGCCGGTATTATTCTTCAAATTGGTTACAACTACTGTGTATCCAAAATTGACAGGTTAATTGCTGACATGGAAGAAAGCTCTATTACCCTGATCGACTCTATTGTTCTTTTGAACGAAGGCAAAAAAATTGTGCCTGGTGACGAATCAACAGAAGAAGCCTGATTAACTGTACTAAAACGTTAACTTAAAACGTAATATTAACATGATTGACAGTTTAGCAGTTGGTTTGGCAATGGGACTTATCGGAATCGGAATAATTGGTATTTTTATTTCCGGTATTCGTAATGTCATTAATGGCAAATCAGAATTTAAGCGGATTACCGTTATGCTGGTTCCGGTAGCTATATTTGTAATCTCATATTTTACTATGGGTACATTTGAGCAAGCCGGTGTGGCAACGATGGTATTTATGATTATTTTCATGGTCATTTCCATCCTGATAACAGGTACCCGCGGAACATTTAAATTCTAAAAATATGTTTAAAAAACGAGGCAGAGGCGACGCTGATATTCCGATGTCGTCTCTTGCGGATATCGCCTTTTTGCTACTGGTTTTTTTCCTGGTTGTTACAACAATTGATGTTGATACAGGTATAGGATTGGTTTTACCGCCTATTCCTGATGATACAACACCACCTCCGCCGGTACGCGAAAGAAACCTCATGAACATTCTTGTAAATGCCCAGGGAATGGTTTTAATCAATGAAATGCCTGCAGCGATACCTACTGTACGCGAAAGAGTTAAAACATTCATTGATAATAGGGGTGTTGACCCGGAACTTTCTGAATCACCGGATGACGCTATTGTTTCCATCAAAACAGACCGTAGAACACCATACAATGTTTACATAGATATGCTTGACGAAGTGATGGGTGCTTATGAAGAGCTCCGTCACCAGGCGTCTATGGACAGATTTGGCGTTCCTTACAGTTCTCTTGAACAAGGAAGCGAAAGGCGGGCCGAGATACAGGAAATGTATCCAAAGAAAATTTCAATCGCAGAGCCTGACGAAGGATAATTTATTATGTCGAAATTTAAGAAAAAACAAGCCAATACGAAACAGGGTGTGCCAACATCAGCGATGCCTGACGTT
Source organism: Balneolaceae bacterium (assembly GCA_007694095.1). Lineage (GTDB taxonomy): Bacteria > Bacteroidota > Rhodothermia > Balneolales > Balneolaceae > Rhodohalobacter. The sequence continues at coordinate 11,986 of RECI01000118.1, forward strand.
GTATTTATGCTCCTTATCTTTTTCATGGTAACTACTGTACTCCGCGAAGTAGAATTGCAAGTGCAAATTGATTATGCCGCTGCTGAAAATATTGAAAAGATCGAGCAGAAGCGCCTTGTAAGTTATGTCTATATCGGGCCAGAACGCCTGGGTGGTGGCAGGCTTGGCGAAACCAAGGTTCAAATCGATGATGCCCTGGTGGACGACATCAACGCTATACGAAATATTATGTACGATAAACTGATGGAGCAGCCAAGACTGATTGTTTCACTCAGGGTTGACCGGGATTCTGAATTCGGGATCGTTACCGATGTTCAGCAGGAGCTGCGGCATGCAGGTACTCTCAGAATCAATTACTCAACAAGAAGGCAAATATAGCGATAAGCCATAACCTGTTTTTGAATATCTTATTCACTAAGGCATTTGTTTCAGCAGAGACAAATGCCTTTTTTTATGAATCTGACTTACGTTTTCAGATGATTTTGGTTTACTGTGATATGGAGTCCTGTTTCTTGAGTTTAAACCGGATTAAGCGATAGACTTCGGAAGTCTTTTTCGTCTATTGCTTAATCTGGGTTTAATCATTGGGGTGCCGGGGGTGTCGTTTTAAGCATTTTCAATCCTATTAAACCGATCAACTCTGCCAGGTGGCGGAAAAGCACCGCACTCTGGCAGGTTTTATCCCGACAGGCATGTCACTATCGCTCCAGCTTTTTTACCCATCGAAGCTTTCCTGGTATTCGTACCTTTAGCGAAGTTGACAGCTCAGATGGGTCACTTTTCACTTTTCACTTTTCACTTTTCACTTTTCACTTTTCATTTTTCACTTTTCAAATATGAATAATTCAACATTTCAACCCATCCACGAAATTGGTTTTTCTGAATTAATTAAAAAGCTTGGAGCATACAAGGGAACACCAAGAAAAGAGATACTTGAAGGTATCGGTGATGACGCGGTTATTTTCTCTTCTGAAAGTGAGTATTCATTTTCTGCCTCTACAGAAATATTCATGGAAGGTGTGCATTTTGACCTTACCTATCATCCGCTCAATCACCTGGGCTATAAAGTGGTAACCGCAGCGGTTAGTGATATCTATGCCATGAATACCAAGCCGTTTCAATTACTCGTGAGTATTGCAGTTCCAAACATGCATTCAGTAGAAATGGTTGAAAAATTATATGAAGGTATTGATATGGCCTGCAAGGATTATGAAATTCAAATTACCGGGGGAGATACTACAGCATCCCACCAGTTGCTTGCCATTTCGGTAACTGCAATAGGCAAGGGAAACAAAAACCAGGTGATTTACAGGAAGGGTTCCACCGAAGGTGATCTGATATGTGTAACCGGTGATTTTGGTGCAGCAATGGCAGGCCTGCGGATTCTGATGAGGGAAAAAAATGAATGGAGAGAAAAAGGAGACTTGCATTTCAGGCCTGACCTGGAAAATTATGAATATGTGATAAAAAGGCAGTTATTCCCTGCGGCAAGAAAAGATGTAATCAGGCTGTTTGAAGAAAATAATATTATCCCAAGTTCACTTACGGATGTTACGCAGGGAGTTGTAAGTGCTGTGAGTAACCTGGCCAATGCATCATCATTGGGCGCTGACATATTCCTGCCGGCTATACCCATATCACTTGAAACCAGGAAAGTTGCCGATGAAATGCAGGAAGACGTTGATAAATATGCATTTTATGGCGGGGAAGATTTTGAACTGATGTTTACCCTGCCAGAGAGTAAAATAAAAGAGCTCGAAGTCCTGTTTGATGATTTTGCGGTTATCGGTAAAATGACAGACAAAAAAAATATTCTGAAAATTGATACCGGTGGAGAAGAGACCATACATATTGAAATTTAAACGGTCGGGATCGAATAAAAATAGAGAAGTGTTCGTTAACTCATAGTCAAACATGACAAAATTGTAAATATGGAATCAGAAAATAAATTTAGATCAGAATAGATGTGCTCAAATTTTCTTATATTTAAGGCTATTTTGATATTTAAACGCTTGTGATGTCGAACAAACCTCTTCCAAAGAAAAAAAACCCTGAAAATAAGTCGAAAGAGAACAAAAAAGCTCCGCGCTTTCCTATCTGGATCTATGTTGTTCTGTTTCTCGTACTTATTGGTTTTAACCTCTATTTTGTGCCGGGCGAGTCGTCTGAGAGAATCAAATACAGTGAATTCCTGAATTTTGTTAAGAACGGGCACATTGAAGAAATTACCATTACCAACAATGTTGAAATTACCGGAAAATATTCTGAAAAAGCTTTTGAAGAGGGGATCGTAGAAAGGCCCCAACCCGCACAAAACCGCTGGGAACGTTCGGAAGGTCCTTCCGGAAAATTCTCCACAACCATGCTGGAAGGAGACGAAGTCAGAGCTTTATTTGATGAATTTGATGTTGTTTATGATGTAAGGATCGAGGAAGATTGGTTCAGTGGTATTTTTATCTGGCTTATCCCAATAGCCCTGATCATTGCTTTCTGGATATTTATATTCAGGCGTATGAATCCTGGTCAGCAGGTACTCAATATCGGTAAAAACAAAGCCTCGCTTTATGATAAACAAACTGAAAGCAAGGTATCTTTCAAAGATGTTGCCGGTTTGGAGGAAGCCAAGGCTGAAGTAGAGGAGGTTGTGGAATTTTTAAGCAAGCCACAAAAATTTACCAAACTGGGAGGGATACTTCCCAAGGGTGTTCTGCTTGTAGGCCCTCCGGGTACGGGTAAAACACTGCTTGCCAAAGCTACTGCAGGAGAGGCCGATGTACCCTTTTTCTCTCTGAGCGGATCTGATTTTGTTGAAATGTTTGTTGGGGTTGGAGCAGCCCGTGTACGTGATCTCTTCAAACAGGCAAAAGAAAAAGCGCCATGTATCATATTCATTGACGAAATTGACTCCATTGGCCGAACCCGCGGGCGCGGGATGCAAATGAGTTCCAATGATGAGAGGGAAAATACTCTGAATCAGCTCCTGAGTGAAATGGATGGTTTTAACTCAGACAAAGGCGTTATCATCATGGCTGCAACAAACCGGCCGGATATACTTGACTCCGCATTGTTGAGGCCGGGGAGGTTCGACCGGCAAATCATGATAGATAAACCGGATTTGAAAGGCCGGATGCAGATACTGGAAGTTCACGCAAAGAAACTCCAGTTATCCGATGATATCGACCTGAAGGTACTGGCATCACAAACACCGGGGTTTGCCGGTGCAGAACTGGCCAATCTTTGCAATGAGGCGGCACTTTTTGCTGCGCGCCGGGACAAAAACAAAGTGGAAATGGAAGATTTCCAGGACGCTATTGAACGGGTTGTTGCCGGTCTTGAAAAGAAGAATAAACTTATCAGCCCCAATGAGAGAAAAATTGTAGCGTATCATGAAGCAGGCCATGCTATTGTTGGCTGGATGCTGGAACATACCGATCCTGTTTTAAAAGTGAGTATTGTTCCCCGCGGTTTCGCGGCACTGGGTTACACCCTTCAAACACCGCTTGAAGACCGGTTTTTGATGACAACTGAAGAGCTGGATGATAAAATTTGTGCCTTGCTGGGCGGACGAGTAGCAGAAGAAATTGTGTTTGGAAAAATTTCTACCGGAGCACAAAACGACCTTGAACGGATCACTAATATGGCATTTGCCATGGTTGCCGAGTTTGGTATGAGTGAAGAATTGGGTTATTTATCACTTCGCGATTCTGGCAACCCCGACAGTAGTTTTGGATTTAATAAGAAATATTCAGAACACACTGCACAGCAAATTGACCTGGCGATACGGAACATTATTTACCGTAATTACAAGAGGACTGTGGAGTTGTTGAACCGTTACAGGGGTAAACTCGAAGAGATGGCAGAAACACTCCTCGAAAAAGAGGTCCTGAACCACTTGGATCTTCGCGAAATGCTTGGAGACCGGCCAAATGGCACATATCCGGAGGGTATGTTTGAAGAGGCCGATGAAAAATCCGTCACGAACGGTACACAGGTAAAAAAATCAAAGAAGAAAGCTAAAAGCAAAACTGACGAACAGCAGCAGCTTGAACTGAATACCGAAGAGCCAGAGTAATACCCGGATATATTTTATTCAAATAAGCCCTTTCTATTGCGCCATAGGTGCAGGGCGCAGGGTCCAGGGCGCAAGGATCAAGGCACAAGCCCCTTCTATTTCGCTTTAGTTCAAGTTCCGAAATATGGCGATGTAGTTGCTGCTCCTTTATTTATTTCGATAGTACAACAAATCTAATATGGTTATCAGGTGATTTATGTTGTGGTAACAATACCAGGGACATATACGGATTAAATGGGGGTGAACCTATTCTGCTCCGGCAGGAGCATCCTGTTTATAGATCAGGCAGAAGGCAATACCCTGTGGGCTCCGGAGGAGCCGCCTGTACCATCAATCAAAGAACCGGAACAGGTATTTTTCATCATAAGGAATCTCTTATTTGATCAGTAATTCATCTTAGTGCTTTTTGGGGATCAAGCTCTAGCGGTTTTGTATTGCAAACACAAATTGTAAATAGATGTTTGAAAATGTATTGGCCATCATGGTTTCTGCTTTTGAATGTTTGGAATGGTATGGCAGAAAATCCCGCCCGGGTTCCGGTTACCTCTTCTTATCTGTATGAACCTGAATTCGATCATTGCTTACAAAAATTTTTAATGGGTTGAATGGGTTGCCATAACCAAACAGGTGGCTCCTCTGGAGCCCTGGGTGGGTGGCCGTTCATTGGTTCTATAAAAAGGTAGCTCCTCCGGAGCCTTGCAGGATGGACATTATCTGTTTCTATAAACAGGAGGCTCCCCGGGAGCCGTTTGGAATGGACATCATCTGTTTTTTCAACCAAACGGGTGCGCTGGTGCCTTGCAGGATGAACATCAGTTGTTTCTACAAACAGACGGGTCGACGAGTATCTGGGATTGTGCCATCCTGGCAATCGAAAGTTTACTTGTGATATGACACGAAACGATTTGACATGCAAATCCTGCAATTGCAGCAACTACAAAAGCCATTTGCAATCTTTATATGAAATCAGTAGTGTCCGGTTAAATTTTGCTTTAGGCAAGTTAACGAACCATTTGGATATATAAAGCTTGTTTTATGGCATTGCGGCATTTAGAACCCCTCACTATTGGAATAACATGAGTTGATCGGGTGGTTTTGTTGTTAATTCCTGCCAGCTTTTCTCTGGATTCTTTAAAAAACTGAACAGATCAATGTAGCTGGTCAGGTGATATCGGATAATACCCACCATATTCGAGAACGCCCATCGGCGTCCGGCTTTTCGCTGGACAACCAACATCAAAAGCTGGGCAATCAAACTTACCCATATCTGGATTTCAATGGCGTTTTGATTGTCTCCAAGGAAATATTTCAGCGGAAAGTTTTGTTTAAGCCGTTTAAACATTGATTCGATCTGCCATCGGTTTTTATAGATCTCGGCGATCTTATCCGCGGCTAATTCATCATTGTTGGTCAGAAAGATATAGGTTCGGTCCTGGGCGGCATGGTAATAGGCAATACGCCTGAGCAGAATATCCTGCCCATCCTTGCGTACCATAATCTGTTCATCTTTGATCACTCCTGCATCTACCGTATCATCAATATCATACTCTTGCACCTGCTCCCAGGCCGCATTGTCTTTCTGGCGGGTCACAAAAAAGACTCCCTGCCCGCTCCAGCTGTGGTATTGGTTGTAGTCGGTATAGCCTTTATCAAAAACCACAAAGGAGCCTTTCGCAAGCTCTA
>RECI01000155.1 GCA_007694095.1 Balneolaceae bacterium
ATTAAAGTCTTGCTTTATACCGGCTCAGCCCGGCATGTACGAGTGACTGTGATCGTGATGCCGGGCTGTTTTATATCATAAACATGTACTTACTATATTTTTTGTTGTCCGTTATTCTGGTATTTGCGCCGGAACCTCTGTCTATTCTTGTGGATCAATTCGGGTATTTGCTTGATGGCAGAAAAACAGCAATCATAAAAGTTCCTGCTGCCGGTTTTGATGCTGGAAAACATCAAACACCGCCGGGCAGCACCTTCCGGGTATGGAACCTGGAAACAGAAGAAATCGTATTCGAAGGGCAGGTGATATCCTGGAACAACGGTGTGGTGCATCAGCAGTCAGGGGATAAGATATGGCATCTTGATTTTTCTGACCTGCGGGATCCCGGTTATTACCAGATTGAGGAACCGGTATCAGGGAGAATGTCCCATCCTTTTGAAATCAGGGAAAATCCCTGGATCGGTGTTTTACGGGCGGCAGTGAGGACATTCTTTTACCAGCGCAGCGGATTTGAGAAAGAAGCACGCTATGCCGGGGAAAACTGGGCAGACGCCGCCGCTTATCTGCAGGAAAAAGAGACGCGTGACTATTTTGACCAGAACAATCCGGACCGGTTCAAAGACCTGCACGGCGGATGGTTTGATGCAGGTGATTTCAACAAGTATATCACCTTTACCAGCAGTGCGGTGCATCCGTTGCTGATGGCCTATCGTCTCAACCCGGATATTTGGGGTGATAATTACAACATTCCGGAATCAGGCAATGGTTTGCCCGATTTGCTCGACGAACTGAAATGGCAGATGGATTGGGTGCTGCGCATGCAGGTTGAAGAGGGTGGTGTGATCATTAAGATGGGCCAAAAGGAATATTATAGTGCTTCTCCTCCGAGTATTGATACGAGGGACAGATACTATGGCCGGCTAAGCACCTCTTCAACGATAGCTTTTGCTTCGATGACAGCCCACGCAGCGCTCGTTTACCGGGAATTCCCCGAATGGGAAGATTATGCCGATACACTGATGCAGGCCGGCCTGAAGGCATACGAATACTTTACTGATTACTATGACAGATACGGAGAATTAAATACCAATAGCGACCAGGGTGAAATCAAAGCCGGTGATGCCGACAGGTCTGTTGAGAGCCAATTATCTGAGGCGGCACTTTTTGCAATCTACATGTTCGCTTTGACCGGAGAACAGAAATGGAATGAACTTGTTGCAGAGCGTTACCGGGATATACCATTATTCGGTTGGTGGGGACCTTACAATCACTATTTTGGTGAGGGCCTGCTTTACTACACAACGCTCGATGGCGCAGATGCATCCATCCGTGAAGAGATTTTGCAACGATTCCGAACGAAGCCGGGAACGTTCTATGGAAATGCTGTTGCCACCGATCCCTACTATGCAGGAATGCCCGATGCCCAATATCATTGGGGCAGTTTAGTGGTCATGGCCAATACCGGAATCCTGAACCTCAATGTTGCGAGATATCTGGATGAGCCGAAAGAAGCAGATTACATCCAGCGTGCCCGGGATATTCTGCACTACATTCACGGAAGAAATCCCCTGGACAAATGCTACCTGAGTAATATGTATGCATATGGTGCTGAAAATCCGGTCAATGAATTTTATCATGGCTGGTTTGAACACGGCTCCCCCTGGCAGAATGTGCTTTTTTCAGAGAAAGGAGGGCCGGCACCCGGGTTTTTGGTTGGCGGGCCGAACCAGGCATATACCGGCGGTGAGAATCCTTACCTGGAACTGAATCAGCCTCCCCAAAAAATGTACACAGACTTCAGCAATGGGTGGCCTTATAATTCCTGGGAAATTACCGAAAACTCCATTGGCTACCAGGCAGGATATATCCGTCTGCTCTCGGAATTTGTGAGCCTGAGCAGTGATACGATACGATATGCAGCAGAAGTGCCTGATCAATCAGATAACGGCCCGGGAAATGGTGAAACCCCGGATTCATTTGAGCTGCATCAGAATTTCCCGAACCCGTTCAATCAGTCAACCACCATCCGGTATGATGTTTCAAGAACCTCAACCGTAACAATCACCGTTCACACCATAACCGGGCAAAAAGTGGCAACAATTCTGAATGAAGTGAAAACCCCGGGGCAGTATAGTGTGATTTTTGATGCTGCCGGGTTTTCATCGGGAATATACATGTACCGTTTAAAGGCGGGTGATTTTTTGCAAACGAAGAAGATGATTTATGTGAAATGAAAAGTTTGAACCGGATAAGACCTGTCAGCGTGCGATAGCTCCTGACAGCGCCGCATAATATAGAGTTGAATGATTTTTTATTTGTGAATGTAACAAAATCCCCTCTCGATAGGTTGTGAAAAAACGTAATCAAAGACAATAACCATTTATTTTTGCCACGAAGTCACAAAGCCGCGAAGGTACACGAAGTATAACGAAATCAAAATACTATCCTTCGTGATACATTTTGTTCTCGTGACTTTCCCATCGGGATCCCTTCGGGGTGTGGCCAAATAGTACTAGTGTTTTAAAGGCTTGTAAATTTATTTACTCACAGCCTCTCGATGGGGGCATTATTGAAAAAATTGACACCACAATGAATCAATTACAAAGAAATTTCTTATTCATTCTGGTCCTGGTGTATACAAGTACAGGATACGCTCAACCCACTAAAAAATCAGGCGGCGACCTGATGAGTATAACTCCGGTCACCGACATGATACTGATGGTACATATCAAAGACGGGCATATTGAAACCTATGGTATCAGGCAGAATATCAGTAATAACAAGGTTTACCATGATCCGACAAATATTGATAATGTCACTTATACCGGTAACTATCTAATAACCAGCCCCGATGACGAAAATTACACCGGTGGAAGAAATCCGGTTAATACAGGACGCAAATCCAAGGCCTGGGAATACCAGGATCAATGGAATCCTCCCCCTTATATCTGGCAGCACTGGATCTACATCGAGCTACCGGAAGCCATGGTACAGGGCAAAAATTACACTATTTCTTTAAACAATATCACTGGCAACAAAGATTCGGTTTCGTTTACGTTTGATGTGAACCGGCTCCGTTCTGAAACTGTCCGTGTCAATATGGTCGGGTTTCCTGAAGATGGGCCAAAAGTGGCCTATCTCTCACACTGGATGGGTGATTTTCATACATCCACACACAATAATGGCGGACTGAACCTTGACGATAAATCCGGTGCGGAATGCCGGGTGCTTGAGTACGAAAGCCGGCAAGCGGTGTTTACAACCACCATCACAAAAAGAATGGGCAAAAACGAGAGAGAGACTGCCAGTGACGATTTCCCAGGCGGCAACTACACCAACGCAGATGTTTGGGAGTGTGACTTCAGTCCGTTTACTTCACCGGGTGAGTATGTGGTGGCCGTGGATGGAATCGGGCATTCATTTCCGTTCGAGATCGGCAACGATATAACCCGCGAAGCTTTCTACTACGCAATGAAAGGCCTGTTCTGGCAGCGTCAGGGTATTACTGTAGAGATAGAACCCGATTCAATAAGACCCCGCGGGCACCATCCTGACGACATTGTTTGGAGGTTTGACCCGGAATGGCATGGGCAGGGATACGATGTATCCGGATTCAATACAGGTTCGCAGCAGGTACAGGGTGTGTGGGGGCACTATTACGATGCGGGGGATTGGGATGGGTACGTTACCCACAACAGGGTGCCGGCTCACATGCTGTTGCTGTACGATCTTGCACCGGAAGGATTTCATGACGGTGATATAGGTAATCGTTACAAGTTGCATGAGGGGGGTGAGTGGATAGACGAGGGGGAAA
>RECI01000189.1 GCA_007694095.1 Balneolaceae bacterium
CATTATGGAATACGTGAGTTTGTAAACATCAAAACGGTTTATGTGAAATGAAAATAGAGCTATCAGCTGTCGGTCAAAAACCCGCCGGAAGTGGTTCAACTGATGGATGTTCCTAAACCAACACCGAAAGAAAACGAGGCATTAAGTAAGATAAATGCATCTGCAGTGAACCGAACAGTTTATCAGACTTCGATCCTATGAAATTATTCGATTCAATTCTCAAGCCGGTCATGCGATTTTACCAGAAATGGATTATTCAGCTGACACTGTTTGCCCTGAGTTATGCACTTGTTTCGTGCACACCGGTTGATGAACACCCTTATCCGCATGCGGATGAGCCGATTGGATCTGCCCATCAGATCTATGATGCAGCATTGCCACACGATCTTGCCGTTAACACCTATCGCAATATTGACCGGATTTTTGCTTCCCGAAAGGTTCCCCGCTCAGAAAATCCTGCAGCACTGCCTTCATCCGACAAATTGCTGCCCGATATTCATTTTACATTTCAGGGATCGATTTATTCTATGGATGACTACATCGAACAAAACCATGTAGCAGCAATGCTTATTTTGAAAGAAGGAAAAAATGTTCATGAATTTTACCGGTTCGGCAATACCGAACAGACGCGCTGGATGTCGATGTCAATTGCCAAATCGATCGTTTCAACCCTGATTGGTGCGGCTATTCGAGACGGGTATATTGAGAATATTGAAGATCCTGTGACCCGCTATGTCCCCTCACTTGAAGGGACTGCCTACGATGGAACCTCCATCAGAAATGTATTGATGATGACTTCCGGTGTTGCATGGAATGAAGACTACACAGATCCCGGTTCAGACCGGCGGCGTTTGCTTGATGCACAAATCTCTCAACAACCCGGGGCGGTGATGGATGTGATGAAAAAGCTGGAAAGGGAGCATGAACCCGGAACCGTTTACCGCTACAATACCGGAGAAATCCAGATTGCTTCTGAAGTGTTATATCACGCAACCGGCAAGACATTGTCTGAATATTTATCAGAGCGGATCTGGCACCCGATGGGTGCTGAGGCCGATGCTTTCTGGTGGTTCGATTCTGAAGATGGGGTGGAAATCGGCGGGAGTGGTTTTGCCGCAACCCTTCGCGATTACGGGCGTTTTGGTCAGTTTGTTCTCAATAATGGAGTGATCAACGGTGAAGCGATACTGCCCGAAAACTGGGTTCAGAAAGCAGGATCACACAAAGAATTACCTGATGGCACAGAAATTGATTATGGTTATCTCTGGTGGACAGCCGAAACAACGGCAGGACGCCGTGACGGAGCTTTCAGTGCAGACGGTATTTTCGGACAAACGATCTATTTGAACCCTGCAGAAAATGTGGTTATCGTTGTCTGGAGTGCCTGGCCATATCCTGAACAAAGCGGTAAATTCGATTATGATTGGTCTGTTTTTGAAGCTGTGGTCGATTCGCTCAGGCAAGACTAATAGTGAGGGCTCTGATCACGCAGGTATTACTGTTCCATTAGAGCTGATTTATCTATGCCATCCATATGCAGAAGCAACACAGTACCTTTTATTATCAGCCGATCTCATACTGAATGCTGACTACTGATAGCTGAAGGTTTCCATTTTACTTTTTTTCAAGTTTGCTTTCACATAAAATTCTTAATTTGATATGTTCATTTTCATATTCTAAATCAACGGATACTCTATTGAAGGCATTTTTATTTATTCCAATTACACTACTACTATTCAGCTTGCCCGGTTGTGATTCTGCCGGTTTACCGGAAACCGAATCATCTGACTTATCAGATTTCAGACCTGTGGATATGGTATATCCACTTATTGACAGCGCACATTCGCGCTGGTTCTTTTTTAGTTCTGCAACCCGCCCGTTCGGAATGGTAAACCTGAGTCCCGACATGGTAGTAGATGGGGCATGGAATGCCGGTTATCGGTATCATGAAGATACCATTCGTGCTTTCAGCCATATTCACGCCTGGCAAATGTCAGGAATTCCTGTTTTGCCAACAACCGGTAATTTTAAAGGTCATCTCGGCCCTGATGTTTACGGGTCTTCATACAGCCATGATGACGAAATCGTACAGGCGGGATATCATAAAATCGTACTCGCCGACTATAACATCACTGCGGAGTTAACTTCAACCACAAGGGTTGGATTTCATCGGTATACATATCCTGAATCGGAAAACAGTTTTATACATTTCGATTTTTCAACAGTACTTGGACCTTCTGATACCCGAATGGGTTCGGTGACAAAAATCAGTAATACCCAACTCGAAGGTTTTGCCGTGATGGATTCGACAATCAGGCGGCCGAAACCGGTACATGTCTTTTTTGTTGCGGAGTTTGATCAGCCTTTTGAAAGATTCGGTGCCTGGCAGCATGGGGAATTGGTGGATGTGGCGGATCATATTGAAGGTGAACGAACGGGGGCTTACGTTCAATTCAAAACCAAAGCTGACGAAATCCGGAAAATGAAAGTCGCAATATCTTACGTCAGTATTGATGAGGCCAGGAATAACCTGGAACAGGAACTGCCTCACTGGGATTTTGATGCTGTTGTGGAAGATTCTCAAAATGAATGGAACAACTGGCTGGGTAGAATAGAAGTAGCAGGCAGCGATGAACAGGCCATTCGCCGGTTTTACACAGATTTATGGAAAGCGCTGCAGGGGAGGCGAATTGTTAACGACGTAAGCGGAACCTATGCCGACATGACCGGCGATGAACGGAGAATTGGCCAGATCCCGCTGGATGAGTACGGCAAACCACGTTTCAGCCACCATAATTCGGATTCTTTCTGGGGAGCACAGTGGTCAATTAATACCCTTTGGCACCTTGTTTATCCGGAAGTAACTCAAAATTTTGTGAATTCGATGCTGCTGATGTACGATGATGGCGGCCTGATTCCGCGCGGGCCATCGGGCGGCAACTATACGTATGTAATGATCGGGGCCACTACTACACCATTTATTGTAAGTGCCTGGATGAAAGGAATCAGAGGGTTTGATATTGAGAAAGCATACGAAGGTATGAGAAAGAACCATATGCCGGGAGGACTGATGAGCAAGACCGGATATGAGCATACAACTACAATTGGAGGTGGATTGGAGGACTATATGGAACGGGGATACATTCCATGGCCTCTTGATGAACGATCATACGGATTTCACCAGGCAGGGTCCGGCCAGACACTGGAGTATTCTTACCAGGATTGGGCGCTCTCCAGGCTCGCTTCAAAACTCGGAAAATCGGAAGATGAAGAATATTTTGCAGCCCGTGCAGGTAACTATGTAAATCTGTGGAATGATGAAAAAGGGTGGATGTGGGCAAGAAACAGGGATGGTGAATGGTCGGAAGAGATTGACCACCTCAGGTATGGCGGGCCGTGGGTAGAGAGCAATGCGGCACAATCAACATGGTGGGTTCCGCACGATGTAAACGGCCTTGCTGAGCTGATGGGAGGCCGCGAAGCATTCACGGAAAAATTGAATCATTCATTTGAACAGTCAGAACGACACATGTTCACATCCGGAATTGCCCATGCCATGGAAACCATACGGGATTACAGAAGAGTGTACATCAATTATGGGAACCAGCCAACTATGCAGACAGCCTGGATGTTTAATTATTCCGGTGCGCCATGGCTTACCCAATACTGGACCCGCCGGGTAGTGGAAGAAGTGTACAGCCACTTAACTTATGAGCGTGGTTATAGCGGCGATGAAGACCAGGGATTGATGGGTTCCCTCGCCGTACTGCTGAAAATCGGGCTTTTTTCGGTGGATGGAGGTGTGAACACAGAACCCTTCTATGAAATTGGCAGCCCGATTTTTGACAGGATCACCATTCACCTAAACCAGGATTTTTATCCCGGCGAAAGATTTGTGATTGAAACGGTAAACAACTCGCGCGAAAATAAATACATCCAAACGGCTTCATTAAACGGTGAATTGCTGGATCGGCCCTGGTTTTTACATGAAACGGTGGTGAGCGGAGGAACTCTCCGGCTGGAAATGGGAGCTGAACCAAACAAAGAGTGGGGCAGTGCTCCGGAGCACGCGCCGCCGTCAAGAACCAGGTAGTGTTTACAGTGATTATTCTGAGAGGAAATAATAAGGCCTAATCACTTTTTTGGTTTAAAATATCCGGTATATCAGCTAAAGGCAGACCATCATCGCCATAGAGATTAGATAACCCGAATTCATCCAAAATTTCACTGCATTTATTTATCTGATACTTGCTGCATACATCTTTCCACCGGTTTAATGGTGGCGCAGTAAATTCCTTGTTTTTATTGAAAACGGTTGAACTTGGTTTGCCTATAAGATGATTATCTATGTTGATTTGGCCGGTTTTTTTTCCATCGTATATAAATGAAAAGATATCATTAAGACACTTTTCGGTATCAGTTAAAAGATTTTCGTAAAAAACGATATGAATATCATCTTTCTTGAACTGTTTTAAAGGCACGAAATTAATGATTGACCATAACAGAACCTGGTTTAATATATAATCATTTTCTGATACGATTTTATGAATCAGGGATGAATAAGGTGCAAGATAGTCCTCATATAAATCTTTTTGTTGTAACAATACGGATGGATCTTCCAACCATTTAAAATTACGTGTAATGTATTTAGAAACGGCTACTTCACAGGGATGCCGGATTAAATAAATGATTTTTAAATCGGGAAATTTTTCATAAACCCATTTTGCAAAAAGATTGGCATAGATATCTTTTATCAAAAGACCGGTGTAAAATTTAGACCGGTTGTACATATCAACTCTTTTGAAATTACAGTTGCCTGTAAAAATAATTTTTGACAGGTGTTCCATTTCAGGATGAACATCTCCGGGTCTGAGATAGAAATGGTTCTTTAAAAAATTGGCTTCCGTTACATATTTGGAATGAAAAGGTTCGAAAAGTATTCGATATGTTTGCTGCGATCCAATCAATTCCAGCAACCATGTAGAACCGCTTCGGCCTGATCCGATAATCCAGACCGGATTTTTATAGCGCCCCATGAAATAGTTAAATTTCAGATAAGTTTTTTTCTTAGGGGCTAATACCTTCTTTATCCGGTATAAAGCTGACACTATTTTGGGTATTAAACGTGTAGATGATTAATGAAAACCGGCCTGTCCGGATTCACTTAGTAAATCATCTTCGTTGGATTATGAATGTATACTGATTCAATGATAATGATCAGAAACACAATTAATGGTATTAATTTTCTAACCGGATTATATTTACAGGATCACCTGTCATAAGTTTCGCCGTTTCCACAGCGCTTCTGTGATTCCTTGCCAGCAGGATTGTATCGTTCGCGGCCGGGAAAGCAACCCAGTCACCGATCGGCACATCACCATAACTCTGGCCGTAATACACCCTCCATTTGCGGCCATGAACCTCGATGATAAAATCATCGCCATATTTTAAGCCAAATTCCTCCAGCTCGGCAGGATGAAATCCAAGAAAGGCGTTTCCATAAAAGGGGTTTATATTGATTACACGGTTTTTGATCGTATTGTCTTGTAATACTGTTCCTGTTTCCCTCGCGGGAACTTCTCTTGTCCCATCGGTAATTGGTTCAAACGATCCGGTATCAAGCCATAAATTCATAGCTTCCAGGGCAGCCAGGCGCTCAACCCAGTTTACATTAACATGGCCCACGCGCATCAGTGGACGCAGAGCCGGCACAGTTGCTGCCGATTGGGCTTTGGTTACATAAGCGAGCGGCCCTTCCAGCTCAGTGAGATTACTCATCAATATAGCAGGAATTCTTGGGGATGCTTTCAGGTACGAATCATGAGTTTCATCCTCAAAGCTGATAAATGCACCTTTGGCAATTACACCGTCAGCCAAATCGGGATTTTGCTCGGCTATTCGCAGCATGAGGGTTCCGGCAGTGGATTCGCCTTCCATTATCAGTTTTTGAACAGAGCCTGTATTTTCTTCAATCCAGTATTTCAGATCATAAAGTGCTTTCGTGTGTGCATTATGATCCACTCCGTTTTTCAGAAAAGCGGTGCGTCCAATAGCCCAGCCCTCTTCCAGAATGGCACGGTAAAACGGGTCGTCCGGGTCAAAGTCCGCTACGTGCGGGGCATCCGCCGGCCTCCAGCCATGTACGTGAAAAAAGACCTTTCCGCTGTCCCAATTCTCAGGAACCACAACTTTAAATGGAGCTCCTTCAATGGTACCGGTGATCACATCATTATCTTGGGCCGCCATAGATGTGACAAACAGAAATGAGATCATTAAGAATGACAATGCCAGGTTTACTTTCATTTATTTTCTTCAATGGAGATTTTTTTGATGTTGTTCAGCAGGTGATGCAAATGTGATTCGAGGGTATCAAACGGGCGAAACCCGCGTGACATTACTCCAAAATCATCACCGATTTTTAATAACAGGGTTGGGAATGCGGATGCACCTGCCTTGCGGCACCATTCAAAACCCTGGTAGGTTTTCTGTTTGATGGATTCACTGTCAAAGAGTTTTTTTGCATCACTTATATCAACGGAAAGTTCAGCATAGAGTTCTGAAAATGTCTCCCATTCATTGAGGGATTTTCCGAATTTGAAAATTGCATCCTGCATCATCCCGGCAAATGTGAGGGCATGTTCCAAGGCCAGTTCATTGATGACAGTTTGGGCAATACAGGACGCTTCCGAATCATAAAAGTAGCTGCCTTCTTCGGCAATCAGGTAAAAAGGCTCTCCAAAAGAAACACCGGTTACAGATTCAACCTGTTTGCTTGCTTTGGGTATGTAATCAAAACCTTCAGCAATCGTCTGTGCATTATCGCCGATGGCCAGCCCGCCAGCAACCACTTCGATCTCAAGATCATCCCCAAACCGGACAGCCAGTTTTTCCATCAACGGATGAAAACCATAACACCAGCCGCAGAGGGGATCGTAAGCATAGATGAGTGTTGGTTTCATGATATTACAATTACTCGATCAGGTGGTTGATGCCAGTGGTTTTTTCAACGTCAATCACAAAAGCGATACCGTTGCCCGGTTCATTTAGCTTGGTAGCCTCTACGATGGCATCCAGAACTTTCTCGGTCCTGTCTGAGGGTACGAGTGTTAAAACGATGTCTTTCTCCGGTTCAATTGTAAATGAAAAAAGTTTGGCTTTTTCGTGAATACCCGATCCACGGCCTGAAATGATGGTTCCGCCTTCTGCCCCGGCTTTTAAGGAAGAGTCTATCACCGAACCACAATGTCCTTTATTTACGATGGTTACAATCAGCTGAAATTCCATATTCTGTTTATTACTCATGGCAGGTAGTGTTTAGTGTGTTAAAAATCTTTATTCAGCAGGTGAGCAATTCCGCAAATGCTCTTACTGTTCACAACAAATGCAATTCCGGTACCGGGTTTATCGAGCCGTGCCGCTGCTCTTACTTTTGAAATGACCCGATCCACCAGGTCATCGGGCACAAGGCAGAGAATAATGGCTTTCTCCGGCTCAACTTTTACGCCGAAAATAGAGCCTGTATCATGTGTGCCGGTACCACGCCCGAGTAATACAGTGCCACCTTCAGCTCCACCTTTTTTTACCGCTTTGATAACACGGCGTGAAAGGTTCTTTTTTACAATGATAAATAAGAGTTTAAACTCATCACCAACTATGTCAACCATCTGATCTGGATTCGTTAAACTTATAAAGTAAACCGAGTGTTAAAACCGATAAAATTGGGGCTAAAGCTACAAGTGCAATCATTCCAAAACCATCGAGAAGCGGATCTCTGCCCTCAAGAGTCTCCGAAAAACCCAATGCAATTGCAAGAATAAAGGTAACAGTCATAGGGCCGGTAGCAACTCCACCGGCATCAAAGGCAATTGACGTAAAAGTTTCTGTTGAAAATAATGCCATTGATAATGCAAGAAAGTATCCTGGTCCGATAAAATACCACAGCGGAATACCATAAATAATGCGTGCCATTGCCACTGCAATGGAAATTGCCACTCCGATGGAAAGGGTATAGAGCATCAGATTTGATGGTATGTATCCGCTTGTCACTTTATCAACTTCAAGGTTTAATACCCTAACGGCCGGCTCCGCGAATGTTGCCACAAAACCGAGTAAAAAACCGACAGGAATTAATACCCACTGGTATCTCCAGTCTCCCACAATGTCGCCGATTTCCCTGCCAACAGGGAGGAAGCCAACATGCACTCCCTGTAAAAAGAGTGACAGCCCGAGAAAAGTGAACACGATCCCGATCAATATTTCTTTTACTTTTTTCCAGGGTAATTTCAGCATATAAACCTGGAAAAAAAGGAAAAAAAGCATCAGGGGGATCAATGCCAATGAAACTTCAAAGAGTACATCTCCGAAACCGTAAAATATTTTTACATCCTTAAGATCACCCATACAGCATACCTAAAAGTAAAACGGCAATAAGCGGACCAATAGAGGCAAGAGCTACCAAACCGAATCCGTCAGCGGATTTATCATCACTTCTTAGCACAGAGGCAACACCCACACCAAAGGCCAGAATAAACGGAACGGCCATCGGGCCGGTGGTTACCCCGCCGGCATCAAATGAAATCGGGATAAATTCTGCAGGCATCCATGGTGAAAGAGCAAGGGCGAATACAAGAATGTATCCGCCGATTAATATCCACTTAATTGAAATTTTCAGGATAATTCTTGCCATGGAAAGAGCTACAAAAATACCAAGGCCAAGTGCCACAGGGAATATCAGCGCCCACTTCCCAATAGCACCATCTGATACATGGTCAACATACCCCGCGAGTACATGTACATCAGGCTCTGCAACTGTAACGGCAAAACCGAGAATAAAGCTGAAAAGCAGAATCATCCATACTTTTCCTGTTTTAGGGAGTGCAGATCCAATCATCTCGCCTACCGGCAGCAGCCCGATGTGTACTCCAATAAGGAAAAGTATAAGGCCAGCGGAGACAAATAGTACACCAATGAGAAACTGGATTACCGACGCAAAAGGAAGCCAAAAAAGTGTGTATTGAAGTATGAGAACAAGGATTGTAATTGGCAGTATGGCATAGACCACCTCCCAAATCGTATCTTGTACAGTCTGCATTCAAAAAATTAGATTTATAGCGATTCAATCAATATGCTAAAATAACGATTCATTTACCCGATAACACACGATCGATGATTTTTTTTGCTTCACTGATTTCGTCCTCATTTACTGTATGCCCCATCCCCGGGTATATCTTTTTAAGTACTGAAGCTCCGAGCTTTTCCATTACTGCTGCACTGTCGTGAACCCGTTCCACAGGGATATGAGCGTCAATATCGGAACAGCCCACGAAATATGGGGTGCCCTCAAGAGATCCGGAGAAGTTTTCCGGCGAAATAACGTCTCCAATTAGTCCGCCGCTCAGGGCAATCAGGCCTCCATATTTTGCGGGATGACGCGCAACAAATTCTGATGCGAGACATGCACCCTGTGAAAATCCGAGAAGGATGATCTTATGCGCTGGTATTCCTTCGGATTCAAGCGAGGTGATGATATCAAAAATCACCTGCAGGCCGGAAGATAAACCCGGTTCATTTTTTTCGGTTGGAGCCAGGAACGAATAGGGATACCAGGTGAACTGGCTGGCCTGGGGAGCGACAAGGTGCAATTGATCAGCATTATCAAATTCGTTAGCCAGCGTAAGTATGCTATCCGCTGTAGCTCCCCGTCCGTGAATCAAAACCATGGCGGCATCTGCCTGTGCCGGTTTTCTCCCGGCTGTTACGATACTCATATTTTGATGAGGTCCCTGAAAAGGGTTTTCTTTATTTGCTTTGAACATGATAACCGAAAGACGTTCAGTTCCATAGACATACCAGCAGGACTTCTCCGTCTTCAATTTTTTTATAGATTTATAATGTTGATTTAAGAATACGACTTTTCAGCCATAGGTTGGAAATTCCACCAAAATATTTTTCTCAGCAAGGAAACCATAGATAAGATGGCAACGGAAACGTACCTGAGTACGCCTTTATAGATTCTCCAATCTGGATACCTTCTGCGAACGTCAGTTGAGGGGAAAATGTCGCAATTAAACAGTGTTTATTTTTCAAAAACTCATGACATATCCATTAAAAATATTTTAAACAATATTTTGCATCATTTTCAATTTAATTTCTGTGAGTTCAGGGCACAGCGATTCCAGCGAAGTACTCAATTTTTGAACCCCGACATCTTTGTACGGGACAGGTACGCAGCGATATCCGGGATTGTTCTGTATAATTAATGAAATTACTCTATCAGTTTTTTCTGAATAAACTATGATGAAAACTCATAAAAAAACTGGTTGAATTTGATCTCCGAAAGACAGATTATCAGCGAGAAAAGTGAGGTATCGCACCAGGGGGCGATCTTCTTTATTGGTAACGTTGCCAGGCGGTTCATTATAAAAATTCAAATGGGAACTGTTTTCTGCAAGCCCGATTTTGACATGAATCTTAATCGTTCTTCAGGAAATATGAATTTGTATGACAAGAATAACGAAAAGGTTCTTTTATAAAGCAGTGTATAGCATTGTTTTATTTTGGGTTAGTATTACGGATGTTCGGGCCCAGGGTGAATCTGAATATTCGGTAACCCTTTTGCCCGATTCCAGGGAATATTTGTCTGAAAGCTGGAGCATCGAAAACGGATTGCCGGTCAACCATATTACCCAGGTGTACCAGACACCCAACGGCTATCTCTGGCTGGCAACATTCAACGGACTTGTTCGATTTGATGGAGTCACATTTCGTAATTATCATTCCGGAAATACACCCAATCTCCCCTCCAACAGGCTGATACTTATCCAGAAAGGATTTGGTAATGCATTTTGGATAACCTCAGAACAGGGAGATCTAATCCGTGTGGAAGACGGCTCATTTCAAACATTTGACCTGGAACCGGACCAGTGGTTTTATATTTACCCGGATAAAAAAGAGAACGTAATATGGGTGGGGAGTAAGAGTGGTCTTTATTTATACACCGGAGGTGAGCTGGTTCCTTCCAGGGTGGATCTATTCGGGAATATCCGGGTCACAGGAATATTCCGGCAGTTGGATGGAACACTTTGGATTTTTACTGATTCACAAATTACATACCGGTTTAATGGTGGAAACATCAATGAACAGCCGGAAAGATTGGAATCAATGCCTGAAGTACTTGTAGTGACAGAAGATTCGGAGGGGAAAGTATGGGTAGCAAGAAACAGTATTGGATACTTTGTAGATGATAATTTTCACCAGCTTGATTTGGATCCCGGTTACACCAATTATATTAATCCGGGCCAGGCTCTGTTTTCAGGATTAGAAAAAGGTACCGGAGGCCGTCTGTTTATCTATTCACAAATTGGAGCTGCAGAAACAGATGGCTCAGCGGTAACAATTATTGAACCCGAAAAGCATCCCGAATATTTATCACTACCCGTCCTGTTCGGACATGCAATCACTACCTGCATAGACGGGTCTGTATGGACATTGGCAGGCAATAAAGTATACCGCAACAATGAACTTCAATTCACAACATCAGAAATTACGGAGACCATCTATTGCGATCTCGAAAACAATATCTGGATTACCAAACCCCGCCGCGGGTTACATCGTTACCGGCAATCCCTGTTCCATACCGTTACATTTCCATTTTCTGATAATAATTTTTACGGTATCTACAGAGATTCGTTTGGCGGTATATGGATTGGAAGGATGTTTTCAGAGATTACAAGAGTCACTTCTTCTGGTACCATTGAGCGTATTGATGTACAGGCCGACTGGCAGTCGACCGGTTCATTTACAGAACTTAATGACGGTTCAATGTTGCTTGGATCATACATGTGCCGGGCAGAAAACAGGACCAATACGGGCGGATGTACAAATCTTGTGTTGATTGAAGGGTTAAGAGGGAGGTATATCAGGGCGCTCCACCAGGACAGAGAGGGAATACTTTGGGTGGGTACCTCGGCCGGTTTTACAAAGATCGCGATAAATGAAGAAGGAGAAACGGAAGTTGTAGAAGAAATTATGGAACGCGAGGTGCGTTTTATATTGGAAACAACCGACGGTGATATATGGCTAGCAACCAATGGTGCTGGAGTTCTTCGGTTTCATAAAGGTGTTTACAGCCGATATGATACCAAAAATGGACTTTCAAGTAATAATATTCGCGTACTCTTCCAGGATGAAAAAGGTGATGTATGGGTGGGATCGGAAGACCGCGGATTGAACCGTATCAAACCGGCATCGGGCCGGATTTCGGCCATTCGCAGTTCCGATGGCTTATACGATGACGGCCTGCATACCATGATGCAGGATGGCAATGGCCGTATTTGGTTCAGCACGAACCAGGGTATTTTTTGGGTTGAGATGAGCCATCTGCAGCAGTTTGTTGACGGAGATAGAAGTGAAATAATATCTATATCTTATACCGAGCGTGACGGCATGATGAACCGCGAAGCAAACGGCGGCTTTCAAAACTCGGGCATGAGAACGCCCGACGGCCGGCTGTGGTTTGCTACTCAGGAGGGAATATTGGTGGTAAATCCATACAAAATTGAACCTGACGGCAACCTCAAGAAAGTAATTATTGAAGAGATCCGTACCGGAGAAACGCTCTTGCAACAGCAGGCAGAAGGTGGTATTGAGTTGAGCAGCGACCAGAAAAGCTTTTCAATTATATATAACAGCCCTTCATTTACAGCACCCGGACGAATACGATTTCGATATAAACTGGAAGGATTTGATGACGATTGGGTGGATGCAGGTTTCCGGCGCGAAGCATTCTATACAAATGTGCCTGCCGGTGAATACCGATTTAAAGTATCCGCTTATTACGACCGTAATCATGCCGATATGAACATAACGGAAATTGAAATGGCCGTTGCACCAATGTTTTATGAAACTATTTGGTTTCCGTTGCTGATGCTTCTGCTGATCGGGTTGGTTGCAGGTGGCGGGTATAAAATACGGATGAGGCAACTTTTAAAACGAGAATATGAACTTGAGGAGCTGGTAAAAAAACGGACTGAGGATCTAAGTAACGAAAAACTGATCACCGAAAAACAGGCTGAGCAGCTTAAGCAGCTCAGCTATGAAAAAAACCGTCTCTTTGCCAACATAAGCCACGAATTTCGAACCCCGCTCACCCTTACCATTGGCCCCCTGCAGGATTTATATAACGGGCTGCACGGCCATCTTTCAGCTGAAGTGCTTGATCAGATAGGGTTGGGCATCCAAAATTCAAAACGACTGCTTCGGCTCGTAAACCAGTTGATGGATCTTTCCCGACTCGAAAATAAAAAGGTTGGCCTTGTACTGAAAGCAGGTAACCTCAACCAATATCTGAAGACAATCGCCAAACCATTTCAATACGCCTCCGTAATGAAAAAAATCACTTTCCATTTACTTTTACCCGAATCCCCTTTGTTTGCCATGTTTGACCCTGGCCATTTCGACAAAGTTGTGGGTAATTTGATTTCCAATGCTATTAAATTTACTCCTGAAAACGGCACGGTAACACTGCATGCCATAAAGGATGGAGACAATATAAAAATTGCCGTAAAAGATACCGGGCCGGGCATCGACCCTGATCACCAGGAAAAATTATTCGACCGGTTTTACCAGGTTCAAAAATCAGAACTGCTGCCCGGCACAGGCATAGGCTTGTCTATTGCAAAGGAACTGGCAGAACTGCATGGCGGCTCTCTGTCCGTAGAAAGCGAAGTAGGAAATGGGAGCACCTTTACAGTGCAGATTCCCGCACTCGAGCCTGAAGAAAAAGTACCTGGAATGGAGTTTGAAGAGATCCAACCATCAACCCATCTGGATAATTTGTTCACTATGGATGTAGCAGATCTTCCTGCACCGGCAAATAACGGCATTGAAGAGAGTATGGAACATGACAATAAAACGATTCTGATAGCAGACGACCACCCGGAAATCAGGAGTTACCTGCGTAAGCACCTTGAAGGACAATATCAAATTGTGGAAGCCTCAACCGGGAGTGAAGCAATAGACATTGTAAAAGCAAAACTTCCCGACCTGATTGTATCGGACGTAATGATGCCGGACGGTGACGGATTCGATCTGCTTAAAAAGATCCGTTCAAATCCGGAGACATCGTATCTGCCGGTTATTTTGTTGACAGCCAGGGCAGAAGCAGAAGACAAACTATCCGGGCTGGATATTGGCGCCGACGATTATATCACCAAACCCTTTCAGATTCAGGAGGTGCTTGCAAGGATCAGAAATCTGTTTAATCAGCACAAAAGATTGCTCGATTATATTGCCGGTATGCAACAGACAGGAATTTTCTCAACACTTTTGAGTAGGGTGGAAGTGCAGGAATCAATTGACGTCCGTTTTCTGGAACAGGTGCAGCAGGTTATACTGGAACATCTGGGCGATGAAGAATTCTCTGTTGAACAGCTTGCCGATAAAACCTGCCAAAGCCGTTCGAATCTTCACCGAAAACTGAAAGACCTTACCGGCGAATCTCCTGGCTCGCTGATACGCAATCTCAGGCTTGAAATGGGTGCACAAATGCTGCGCAGGAAATCCGGTTCAGTCAGTGAAATTGCATACTCCTGCGGATTTAAGAGTGTAGCTCATTTCTCCAGCCTGTTTTCATCCCATTTCGGGAAAAGCCCAACCGCGTATATTGCCGCCATGGTAGATCATGATGGTTCAGGGAATAGAAGGGAAAAATAGAATAGAGGGTTACATAATCCCGGATTAAGCGATAGACTTCCGAAGACTTTCGGACTTGTGAAAGGCCACCTTAAATATTAAACTATCGAAGTTTTAAAAAATGATGAGAGACTTCGGAAGTCTTTTTCGTCTATTGCTTAATGTGGGATAATTGCAGGATAACTCTGTTATGTATTCCCGAATACACACAGATATAACATTTTGCAACACAGATGTAAGAGCCAATGTTTTTCCCGGCCTATATTGACTTTTAAAAAAGGCAATATATGTCATCCAAAAAAAACGTGGGTGAAAGGCCGTCCGAATATATTCGGCTAGAAGCAGAACTTCTTTCCGGTTTATCCATACCGGAGCCGGATTCATCCCCGCTTGATAGTGCCGGTGCAACGGGAATGATTTTGATTCTTGCCCCAATGCCGGCTGCTGCCAAAGAGATTGCGGAGGAGTTGCAAAACGGGCTGGGCAGTAGTGTTACGGTTAGTTGGGGTGAATCTCCCCCCGTTAGCGATCTCTTTTCTGAAACCAAACAGGCAGACCTGATTTTATATAAACCGCTGCAAGGCAATTCGGGAACTTCACCGGGAGTGCAGAAAAACAATCCGTGCAAAACGTTGTACCGGTACAATAACATTGTTCTGTTACAGCGAAAAGGCAGTAATGCAGCAGTCCGGATTCAAAACTCCGGTCGGGCTGCACACCTTCTTAAAGCCATCAACCAGCTCAGTAAAAGTTGATTTAATCTGTCTCTGTAGTCCCGGTTGCTGAATTCATTTCAGCTATCGGGTTATTGATTTCGGATAGGGAAACAGTGCAGGTGAAGAATGTAATCGCCAGCATAAACAGCAGGTTCGGGGAAAATGAGACAATTTTGAAAACATTTGCAACACAGATGTAACGAAAACCGGAGTGAATACGGTAGGTTGGTACCGGCAAACCTCCGATGTTTTTTCAGGCTTAAACGGGGATAAAAAAAACTACTGATGAAGAGTCAAAACAACTTTCGATTTTTGCAGGAAAAGATATGTAGTACCCTTGCCCAGTTCTTGCCGGGGAGCGAAGCCTGTGGCCGGCCACCTGCAGAGAACTGCCCTTTGGACTGCATATTTGAAAGCAATCCGAACCTCACCAAACGATCAAACAGTTAACTATACTAGCCATGAAAAACATTTTTTCTGCTATTAAAAGAAAATCTTTAAGCAATTCCCCGAAGTTAAGGCCGTATATCTTGACCCGTTTTTTTCTTGGATTATTACTTTTGGGTACAGTTCTTGTGTCACAAGTATATTCTATGCAGATCTTCGTAAAGCTATGGTACGGAACAACTATAACTCTTGAAGTGGAAGTTGGAGATACGATTGAGAGTGTAAAGCAATTAATCCAGGAAAGGGAGGGAATACCCCGGAATCAACAAAGGCTTATATTTGACGGTACTGTACTACTGGATTCAAGTACCCTATCCGATTATAATATTCAAAAGGAGAGTACATTGTATCTGCTGCCGTTATTCTTGCCTGGCGATGAAGGCATTTTGTATGTGAACCAGGGAGTGGATACCGAAGCCGAAGGCTACAACGGTAGCGGCGATTCCTGGGCCAACGCCATCCCCGAACTGGCCGATGCGCTGCTCTGGGCCCGCCAGCAGTGGGATGATTCGGAAGCTGAATGGAATGAGGATAATCCCCTGCAGATATGGGTAGCCGAAGGCACCTATAAACCGCTCTACAACGCCGCCGACGGCCAGTACACCGTAGATAGCGGCCGCGACAACGCTTTTGTGATGGTGCCCAACGTGCAGCTCTATGGCAGCTTTGAAGCGGGTGCAAGCTCCATCGAAGAACGGAGCCTTTACAACAGCAGCCTGCAGCCCTCTACCATTTTAAGCGGCGATCTTTTGGGCAATGATACGCCCGGAATCCCCGGACAAAACGACCCTGCCCGTGATGACAACGCCTACCATGTTCTTATTGCAGCGGGTGGTACTGGAAATGCCCTAGTGGATGGTTTTACGATAACCGGCGGCCACGCAAATATCTGGAATAATGGATCGGTTACCGTAAATGGCCTCCCCATAAACCGGGATTATGGTGGCGGGTTTTATATACGGGGAAGTTCTCTGGCAATCCGCAATACGGTGATTACAGAAAACCTCTCTTTTCGTGGAGGCGGGATTTCAGTGGAGGGTAATGCATCACCTCAATTTCGGTCGGTTGCGGTTTCGCACAATCACAGCCCTGCCCACGGAGGCGGGATTTACATTTTCTCCGATTCTGATGTTTTTTTTACAAATGCGGTCTTTTTCGGCAATTCGGCCGGCAATGTTGGTGGCGGGATAAGCAATGAAGGAAAGGTGACTCTTATCAACACAACCCTTACCGGCAATTCGGCCAACTTAGGCGGCGGGATGTACAACAGCTCCGCCCGTGAGGCTTTGCTGACCAACACCATCCTTTGGGGAAATACCGCTGCTGACGAGGGGAACGAGATGTACAACATTAGTAGTAATTTTAGCGATGTGGCTGTGACCCTTTCCCATAGTTTATATGCAAACAATCCCAGTGATGTAGTGAATGAAGAACCTAAAGGATCAATTACGTTTACCGAATCCAACAGCCTGCACATCGACCCGCAGTTTGAGAGTACCAACCCGGGTGATGTGGATACCTACCTGCGGCTGAGCAACACCAGCCCGGCCATTAACGCGGGCGATCCGGATACTGAAATTTCCATCTTCCCAACAGATGCCAGCAATATCCCGATAGACCTTGCCGGGAACCCGAGGGTAATGAATGGAGCTATCGACATAGGCGCGTACGAATTCCAGGGCGAGATAAAACTTCCCGAGGGCGAAGACCGCCGGGTGCTGGCCAGCAACTCGGGCCCCTACACATTC
>RECI01000293.1 GCA_007694095.1 Balneolaceae bacterium
ATTCCCGGCTCGAGTTCAACAAAAACGCCAAAGTTGGTAAGGTTTCGAATCACTCCTTTATGCGAAGAACCGATTGGATAGCGGTCGAGAAGGTCTTCCCACGGGTCTTTTTCAAGCTGTTTCACACCCAGTGAGATTTTCTTCTCATCCTCATTAATATTCAGTACCACACATTCGATGATATCGTCTTTTTGAACCAGTTGTGACGGGTGCTTGATGTGCTGAGTCCAGCTCATTTCACTGATGTGAATGAGTCCTTCCACACCTTTTTCCAGTTCAATAAAAGCACCATAATCAGCAATAGATACAACCCGGCCCTGAACCCGGAGGTTTTCAGGATATTTTTTGTAGATATTATCCCAGGGATGTGGCTGAAGTTGTTTGAGTCCGAGTGAAACTCTCTTCGACTTTTCATCAAAATCGATAACTGCAACATTCATTTTCTGATCAAGCTTCACAATTTCTTCCGGATGCTCAACCCGGCCCCAGGAAAGATCGGTAATATGGAGCAATCCGTCTACACCGCCAAGGTCGATAAATACGCCGAAATCGGTAATATTTTTCACAATACCTTCAAGAACCTGTCCTGACTCGATGGTTTCAAGAATTTCCTGCCGTTGGTCTTCAAGGTCAGATTCGATAAGTGCCCGGTGAGATACAACTACGTTCTCGGCCTGCATATTTAACTTTACAACCTGGAATTCCATGGTTTTTCCAACATAGGCATCGAAATCACGTACCGGCCGTACGTCAATTTGTGAGCCCGGCAAAAACGCGTCAATACCGAACACGTCTACAACCATACCTCCTTTAATTCTTCTCTGGATGTAACCTTCAATAACTTCGCCTGTTTCGTAAGCTTTGCTCAGGTTATCCCATGCCTGGAGTATATCAGCTTTTTTTCGTGATAAAATTAACTGCCCTTCCCTGTCTTCAACTTTATCGAGAAAAACTTCCACCTCATCACCTGGGGCGAGGTTTGCAATAACTTTATTAGAAAATTCATTGACAGGTACAATTCCTTCAGATTTAAAACCAATATCAACAATTACATATTTCTCATCAACAGAAACCACAATTCCGGTTACGATCTCTTTTTCTTCAATTTCACTCAGAGTATTTTCGTACATACCGGCGAGTTTGTGAAACTCTTCATCTGTGTAATCATCCGATGCAGCCTGGAGCTGATCAAATGTGTAGGTTTCCCCTTCTATTTCGCCGGTAAAGGTTGGGATATATACGTTCTCCTGATCTCTTTCACTGCCATCTTCTGCAGCCACTTCTTCTACATCTACTTCTTCTACATCTACTTCTTCTTCTTTTGCTTCTGCTATTTCTTCTTCAACAGCTTCAGTTTCTTCAATTGCAGTCTCATCTATTTTTGAAACAGCTTCATCAGTTTCATCAGTTTCAACTTCCGTAACAACTTCTTCAGTTAAAGCAGATTCAGCTTCTTTTTCCTTTTTTGTGTTTTCCTTGTTTAAGTCTTCAGTCATTTAGGTTACCCGTTAAATACAACTACATCCCGGCTTTCGGAATGCAGGATTTAGTTAATGTTTTTGTTTAATTCTTCTTCAATAATCTTAGTTATTTCAGTAATTTGCTCATCAAATGTTTTCCCGGTAGTATCAATCAGGATTGCGTCATCCGCTTTTTTCAGCGGATCGGATTTCCGGCTCTGATCTTTCCAGTCTCTTTTGCGAAGGTTTTCTTTCACTTCATTAAAGGTAACTTCCTGCCCGTTATTCTCCAATTCCCTGAATCTTCGTTTTGCCCGCTCTTCCAGGGATGCATCCATATAGAATTTAAGGAATGCACCAGGAAAAACAGCTGTACCAAGATCCCTTCCATCGGCAATATAAATGCCTTTTTCGACGAGCTGCTTCATAAATCTATTTACGAAACTTCGGATTTCCGGTAATGAAGCAATTTCACTTACATGTCCGGCAACTTCCTGGGATCGGATTTGTGTTGTTAAATCTTTGCCATTTGCTTTTACGTTAAATACATCATCGATATATTCCACCTGCAAATGTACTCCGGTCAACATGTCAAAGAACTTACTCAGTTCCGGTTTACCGGCATTGATCCATAACCATGTAACTGCACGGTACAATGCTCCTGAATCGAGATATTGCAGATTTATACGATTGGCAATTGTTTTTGCAGTTGAACTTTTACCGGATCCTGCCGGCCCATCAATAACTATTATCATATCAGAGAACAGCCAAATTAAATTTTTTATTGTTAACAATCAATAAGTTCTTGTAAGTTGAATGAATAAGCATTAATTTTGCTTTCTGTAAAAATTTCGATGAATTAAACTGATAAAAATTTTCAATTATGCCACAGCATAAATCAGCAATCAAGCGAATGCGCCAAAATAAAAAGCGCAGGGACCATAATAGAAGCAGGCGTTCCAAGATGAGGACACTTGTAAAAAATGTGTTGACAACCACGGAAAAAGAACTCGCTGAAAAGCACCTGATTGAGGCTGTAAGTTATCTCGACCGACTTGCGACCAAGAAAATCATACACCCGAAAAACGCTGCACGAAAAAAATCACAGCTTACCACCTACGTTAACACGCTTTAAATGTCTGCTCCCAAAGCGCTGCTTGTGATCATCGACGGTTTCGGAATTGCCGAAAACCCTGAAGTTAGTGCTGTCGATAAAGCTCGCAAACCATATTACGATTCTTTGTTAGAATCTTACCCGCATGCACAATTATCAGCAAGTGGTGAAGATGTTGGCTTGCCGGAAGGACAGTTTGGCAATTCTGAAGTCGGACACCTCAATATAGGTGCTGGCAGAATCGTATGGCAGGAACTCTCACGAATCAATAAATCAATACGGGAAAGAGAGCTTTTTAATAATGAGATCCTCACAACAGCTTTCACGAAAGCAAAGGGCAACGGCAGAATCCATTTTATGGGTTTGTTTTCGGATGGCGGAGTTCACAGCCACAACAACCATCTTTTTGCATTGCTCGAAATGGCACGGCAATTTGGAATTGAGAATACATTTGTTCACGCATTTACAGACGGACGCGACACCTCCCCCCATGGCGGTGCCGGATACCTGAAAGAATTTGAGGAAAAAGCAGCGGAAATCGGCACAGGTGTAATGGCTTCCGTAGTAGGCAGATATTATGCCATGGATCGTGACAACCGATGGGAGCGCACGCAACAGGCATACGATTTGCTTGTTCATGGAACAGGAACTGAAGTAGATCAGGCATCTGACGCATTCACTACAAGTTATGCCGATGGGATTACGGATGAATTCTTGCAGCCACACATCGTAAAAACCGGTTTAAACAGCAGAATCCAAAAGAATGATGTCGTGGTTTTTTATAATATCCGCGGCGACAGGGCACGGCAAATCACCAAGGCACTTTTTGGTGTTGGAGCGATTCCATTTGAAACACCGGAACTGAAACTGCATTACGTAACGTTTACGTCTTACGATGACACCTTCGATTCGTTTGTACATGTAGCTTTTCCACCTGTCCGGATGACCAATACACTCGGAGAATATGCAAGCTCCCGAGGGTTGAAACAGCTTCGGGTGGCCGAAACCGAAAAATATCCACACGTCACCTATTTTTTTAATGGCGGAGAAGAAGTCCCAAACACAGGTGAAGACAGGGTGATGGTTCCAAGCCCCAAAGTACCCACGTACGACCTTAAGCCTGAAATGAGCGCCGTTGAAGTCGCAGACACCGTTGTTGAATACTTGTCAAAAGACTACAACCTTATAATCGTCAATTTTGCCAATCCCGACATGGTTGGCCACACCGGCGTTATGGAGGCCGCAATTAAAGCTGTGGAAACTGTTGACGGTCAACTTGAAAGAGTCGTAAAAACTGCACAGGAAAACGGATACGAAGTATTGATCATCGCTGATCACGGTAATGCAGATTGCATGATTCAGCCAGACGGCAGCGCACATACAGCTCACACAGCTGTTCCGGTGCCGGTATTATTGGTAAGCAATAGAAATGAAATTCTGCGAAACGGTATTTTAGCTGATGTGGCACCAACACTATTGAAATTGATGGGGCTTGAAATACCGGAAGAGATGAAAGGTTCCCCGCTTTTTTAAAGTAAAACGGCAAGCTGGTGTGATTTTCATCCTTATTCTATGAATAGGCTTGCATTTACTTTCTCACCATACTACTTTCGTCTGTAAGTGAACTAAATATTCACTTCAGTCGTTAGGCATAGAAATTCGCACAGACAAACTTAAGGTCCCGTTATGGAGGGTAATTTTTCTAGCAAAGTTCGTGATGTTATCCAGTTTAGCCGTGAAGAGGCCCTGCGCCTCGGTCATGACTATATCGGTACAGAACACTTAATATTGGGCATCGTTCGTTTAGGAGACGGCGTAGCCATCAGAATTCTGAAAAATCTGAACTGTGATCTTTTCAAGCTCAAAAAAACCATTGAGGATACAGTTCGTGGTACAGGCGGTACAGTTACCGTTGGCAATATTCCACTGACAAAACAGGCGGAAAAAGTTCTTCGGATCACATATCTCGAAGCAAAACTTTACAAAAGTGATACGATTGGCACCGAGCACCTTTTGCTTTCGCTTTTAAGAGATGAAGAAAATATTGCAGCTCAGATTCTACAACAGTTTAATATCTCCTATGATGCGGTTCGTGAAGAGCTTGACATGATTATTTCGGGAAACGCCCGGGATACCGGCAGGCCAGATTCCAGAACCGCCGCTTCAAGTGCAGGGCCATCATCCAAAGGTTCACAATCATCCGGTAGCACAAGGGAAAAGAAAATGGAAAAGTCAAAAACACCCGTACTCGATAATTTTGGCAGAGATTTAACTCAGCTGGCCGAAGATGGTAAATTAGATCCGATCATCGGTCGTGAAAAAGAAATTGAACGTGTGGCCCAGGTTTTGAGCCGCCGCAAAAAAAATAATCCGGTACTCATAGGAGAACCGGGTGTCGGTAAAACAGCCATAGCCGAAGGCCTGGCATCAAGAATCATTGAACGTAAGGTGTCTCGTGTACTTTACGACAAGCGTGTAATAGCCCTCGATCTTGCAGCTCTTGTTGCGGGTACAAAATACCGTGGCCAATTTGAGGAACGGATGAAAGCTGTGATGAGTGAGCTGGAAAAAACCGATAATGTGATTCTGTTTATTGACGAACTCCACACCATCGTTGGAGCAGGTGGTGCCAGCGGTTCGCTCGATGCATCCAATATGCTGAAACCTGCTCTTGCAAGAGGCGAGATTCAGGCAATCGGTGCAACAACACTGAATGAATACCGGCAGTATATTGAAAAAGATGGTGCGCTGGAACGAAGATTTCAGAAGATTATGGTTGAACCGACCACATCAGACGAAACCCTTGAAATTTTGAACCAGATCAAAGGTAAATATGAGAAGCATCACAGTGTTCGGTACACACCAGAAGCCATTGATGCCTGTGTTAAATTAACCGACAGATATGTAACTGACCATTTTTTACCAGACAAAGCCATTGATGCCCTTGATGAAGTTGGGGCACGGGTTCATCTCTCAAATATCACCGTTCCGGAACACATTCTCACACTGGAAGAAGAGATAGAAAAAACCAGCAATGAGAAAAACTCCATGGTGAAAAAACAGCGGTTCGAAGAGGCTGCTCGCCTGCGCGACACTGAAAAGCGCCTGATGGAAGAACTCGAACAGGCTCAGCGCGAGTGGGAAAAAGAATCGGAAAACATTGTTTTTGATGTTACAGACGATGATGTAGCCACTGTGGTTGCCATGATGAGCGGAGTGCCTGTGAACAAGATCAGCCAAAAAGAAGGGCAAAAGCTTCTGCAGATGAAAGAAGAGCTGGGCAGAAAAATTATTGGCCAGGAAGAAGCGATTGTTAAACTCACTAAGGCGATCCAACGCACCAGGGCAGGCCTGAAGGATCCGGCCAGACCTATTGGATCATTTATTTTCCTCGGGCCAACAGGAGTTGGTAAAACCGAAATGGCCAAAGTTCTAGCCCGTTATCTGTTCGATAAAGACGAAGCGTTAATTCGAATAGATATGAGCGAGTACATGGAAAAATTCAGCGTCTCAAGGCTCGTAGGTGCACCTCCTGGCTACGTAGGCTACGAAGAAGGTGGCATTCTCACGGAAAAAGTTCGCCGCAAGCCCTATAGTGTTGTTTTGCTTGATGAAATTGAAAAAGCACACCCCGATGTGTTCAACATTCTGTTGCAGGTGCTCGATGATGGAATTCTGACTGACAGCCTTGGCCGAAAAGTCGATTTCAGAAATACCATCATTATCATGACCTCCAATATCGGTGCGCGCGATATTCGGAATATGGGCAAAGGTATCGGATTCTCGTCAACAGAAGGGGAATTTGATTATGCACAGATGAAAACAACCATCCAGGATGCGCTAAAAAAAGTTTTTAATCCGGAATTCCTGAACAGAATCGATGATGTTCTTACATTCAGACCGCTTGAGAAAAAAGATATCTTCAAAATCATTGATATCTTGTCGGATGAACTTTTTGTCCGTGTAAGAAATCTTGGATATGAACTTGAATTGTCAAAAGGCGCTAAAGAATTTATTTCCGAGAAAGGGTTTGACCCGAAATTTGGCGCAAGGCCCCTGAAGCGGGCAATTCAGAAATTCATCGAAGATCCTCTTGCAGAAGAACTTCTCGGTGTTCAACATGCTGCCGGTTCAACCATCAAAATTAAGATGAATAAAACCCGTGACGGACTTACATTCGATTGGATTGAACTGGAAGCTTCCGCCGACCCAGACGAATCTGAAAATAAACCTTCCGAATCGGAACAGGAAGCAAAGGCATAAAACAAAACAAATTAAAAAAAGCGCCTGAGTAATCTTGCGCTTTTTTTGTTTGATGACAGTGGTTTTAAAAGCGGGCATTAAGCAACAGATCACGGTTGAAACCGCTTAGCCGATATTGGTTTGTTCCTGCCCTTTGGAAATCAATTCCAGCTGGCTGAAGCACTGCAAGCTGAATACTAATATTTTCACTTGCAATCTGCCGCCTAGTTACATGAACAGCTGTTATCGATGCGTTTGCAATTCTATTGTTATTCACGGTACCATTCAGTGATACTAACAATTCATCTTCCGGAAAATAGGCGGCCTTAATAATGTTATTGCGGGATGAGGCACTGCCAAGCACTTCACCATCAGACAGCCTAACCACCTGCATTCTTGCATCCCTGAACGTAGTTACATATTCTCCGTTTGACGATAAGACCGCCCCTGCTAAAATACCATCTGCATTAAGTGAAAAAAGCTCATTTCCAAACCGGTCAAAAATCAATACCAGGTCAGAGCTTCCATCCGTGGTAATTATGGTAATAAATGCACCATCATCACTGATTTCAAGAGATTTAATCTCCCGGTTATCATCTCTGAAAAATGGTTCCGTTTGATCTTCACCAAACATCAGCTGCGCCCTTGAACCGGTAGCAGAACCATACGCTATAACCGGATTGTACAACACGATTGTCCTTCCAAAATCATCGGCAGCTAATCTCGACTCGCGTTCGCCATCAGGACTTTGGGCAAAATTTGTAATTGAAAATATTTGCCCTCCACGGGAATCAAAAAAAGAGAAATTTGCGACATTATCCCTGATCACTGTCCTCCCATCATTTAGCTGGAATACACCAAGAGTGGTATCGTCAGGATCAAAAAAATCAAGGGCTTTTTCAAAAAGAACCTTACCAGTATAATCAAATGATCGTAAATAAAGCACCTCCTGCTTTTGCAGAAATGCGAGTTTATTTTTCGCGGGTGAAATTGACCAGGCTGCCGGCTGTATGATTTGCGACTCGCCAAAAATAAACTGGTTATCGGAATAGGCGAGAGTACCCTCTTTGACTGGAAACGAAGTTAGATTATTTCCGGTGTGTCCGGGGTCGGCAGTAACCGAAACAGACTGAGCAGGCAGATATTCTACAGTAAAAATTAGCAATAACACTGTACCAAGATACTTCATCAATAGATATTTGATTGTTGTTATATTTATCCGCACGTAAGAACGAAAATTTTAAACTGAATTGCACCCATGCTTTATTCTATTATTATCCCGGTTTATAACAGACCGGATGAGATTCGCGAGCTTCTTTTCAGTTTAACTACCCAAACATACAAAAACTTCGAAGTCCTGATTATTGAAGATGGCTCTGAAACTGACTGCAAAGATGTGGCTGAACAATTTTCGCAGGATTTGAACATCAGGTATTTTTTTAAGGAAAACAGCGGACAGGGGTTTTCAAGAAATTTTGGTTTTGAGCGCGCAAAAGGTGATTATTTTATTGTATTTGATTCCGATTGCATTGTTCCTGAGAACTATCTCGAAGTGGTAAATCAATACCTTGCCAACAATCCTGCAGATTGCTGGGGAGGGCCCGACTGGGCACACCCTTCGTTTACACCTCTTCAAAAGGCGATAAATTTCAGTATGACCTCCGTATTAACCACCGGGGGAATCAGGGGAGGAAAGAATAGAATAGGAGAATTTCACCCAAGGAGTTTTAACATGGGAATAAGCCGGGAGGTTTACGAAAAAACCGGTGGATATAAAATAACCAGGATGGGTGAAGATCTTGAGTTCAGCATCAGGATTATAAGAAGCGGATTTAAAACGACCCTGATCAATGATGCATGTGTCTACCATAAAAGGCGAACAAATTTAACCCAATTTTTCCGGCAACTCCATTTTTTCGGGCGGGCACGTGTAAACATATCCCGGTTTTATCCTGATGAAATAACTGCGGTTCATCTGTTTCCAACTGTTTTCGTTGCCGGTTTCGTTACTTCAGTAATTTTCTCGGCTGCGGGTTTTCTTTTCTTTAAGGCTCTTTTATCACTTTATTTCGTGTATGGGATCATCCTTTTTTTAGCTGCACTATACAGAGAAAAGAATTTGATGGTTGCAATATTGTCAGTTGCAGCATCTTATACACAACTTTCAGCCTACGGTATTGGTTTCTTATCGGAATATTGGGTTAAAATATCAAACGGAAAAATGAAAAATCAAATCAAGTGAATTGCATACAGAATCAAAAACCTTTATCTTTGGATTCTTTTGACAATTTGACTTAAATAAATGTATTGAGATATTGGGAACAGCGAATTCAAATAAGCTGCCGGCAATGGCTCAAAACCTTATTGACGTAGTTTTTCGGGGAGTAGCGCAGCCCGGTAGCGCATTCGCTTTGGGAGCGAAGGGTCGCAGGTTCAAATCCTGTCTCCCCGACTTTTGTTTCTTTGACATATTTTTTATAAGTGATCTGTAATCGGCCAAACTGCCGGGTTTAGACAAGTAAGTATTTAATTCCAGTGTAATGCCATGGATAAAATACCTTTTAGTCATCTGTCGGATTTTTCAAAAAATGAGCCCTTTTAGATGATTGGGATAATCCCGGATCGACTTGTCACTTGACTTTACCGTCATTTTATCATTGACGTGAGGCCAGACATAAGAACAGAGTTGCTCCCATTTAACGGGAACAGTAATGATTATAACTATAATTGTTATTAAATAAACCTTTGCACACTTTTCGATCCTTGCAGTTGTCACACTTGCGCCCGTAGCTCAACTGGACAGAGCAACTGCCTTCTAAGCAGTAGGTTTCAGGTTCAAGTCCTGACGGGCGTACAGAAGTACCTAAATATTGATTAAAGAATTACGTTAAAATAATAGATCGAATTTTAATAATCTTTATACGATATTTAAGGTTCAACCGGGCGACATGGCCGAGTGGTTAGGCAGAGGTCTGCAAAACCTCGTACAGCGGTTCGAATCCGCTTGTCGCCTCTTTTAAGATTCTTGAGACGTGAGTCTTGAGTCGCGAGATTATTCACTCTCAAGACTCACGTTTCACATCTAACAAGCCGCGTTCGTCTAGGGGTTTAGGACGTCGCCCTTTCACGGCGGTAACACGGGTTCGAATCCCGTACGCGGTACTACCCTTTGCTATGCAAAGGAAATCCCAAATAATAATTGTTTGGGATTTGAAATTTTTAAATGGAGCCCGTAGCTCAGTAGGTTAGAGCGCCAGGTTGTGGCCCTGGAGGCCGGGGGTTCAAGTCCCCTCGGGCTCCCATTTATCAGAAATGAGATCTGAGTACTTTGATATGAGAGCAATATCCTCATATCTAAAGACTTATTTCTCATATTTGAGAATATGCCGCGTTCGTCTAGGGGTTTAGGACGTCGCCCTTTCACGGCGGTAACACGGGTTCGAATCCCGTACGCGGTACTACCCTTTGCTATGCAAAGGAAATCCCAAATAATAATTGTTTGGGATTTGAAATTTTTAAATGGAGCCCGTAGCTCAGTAGGTTAGAGCGCCAGGTTGTGGCCCTGGAGGCCGGGGGTTCAAGTCCCCTCGGGCTCCCATTTATCAGAAATGAGATCTGAGTACTTTGATATGAGAGCAATATCCTCATATCTAAAGACTTATTTCTCATATTTGAGAATATGCCGCGTTCGTCTAGGGGTTTAGGAC
Organism: Balneolaceae bacterium; assembly: GCA_007694095.1. Taxonomy (GTDB): domain Bacteria; phylum Bacteroidota; class Rhodothermia; order Balneolales; family Balneolaceae; genus Rhodohalobacter. The sequence goes on from RECI01000293.1 coordinate 10,524, forward strand.
GTCGCCCTTTCACGGCGGTAACACGGGTTCGAATCCCGTACGCGGTACAATCCTTTGCCATGCAAAGCAAATTCCAAATTCCAATAATCAAGTTCCAAATATTGCATGTTTGGAATTTGTGATTTGTGCATTGAAAATTTTATAAATAGAGTCCATAGCTCAGCAGTACGCAGGAAACTTAAAGCTCCAATTCCTAAATGGCTCGGTTCCTTCATTGCACTTTTCTTTTTTCCTGTAACATGCCGCAGAATGGAATCTTGCTCACATTGTTGGAGTGGTTATGCCTATGGGAGCTATATTAACTTTGCTCTATTGGTGAAAAGAAATGTTGTGGTCGTAATGATTGTAGATCTGGCGTGACCCTGCCCCTTGTTATTTTTTGTGATAGTTCAGTAACAGCCGAATAATGTGCCTCTCATTTTCCATTGCAACAATAGAATTATTATCCCGTAGTTATAAATCTTTGTGTTGGTGGCCGTTCATTTCAGTAAATTTGGGATGATGAATCAATTTTGTAATTGAATATGGAATCAAATCGTATCTATACCGAAGAAGAAGTTGCACAGTTAATCCGCCGGGCTGTAGAGTTGGAGGCTACCCGGTCGGTTTCCAGAGATGGCGGATTAAATGCCGGTTTAACGATCTCTGAACTGGAACAGGTGGCGGCCGATGCCGGGATTGATCCCGAACTCATTCAGCGTGCAGCACAGGAATTCGAGGGGTATTCAGGGGTGCGTTCAATCCGGTCTTCAAACAACACCAAAATTAAACGTGATGAAATTGTTTGTGAGCACTGGATAAATGCAGTTCCTGATAATAAAGTCCTTGACGACCTTATTACGGAACTGAACCATCGCTATGGTACTTCGCACGAAGATGTAAGCTGGTGGAATAAATTGTGGGACGATTACGCCGGCAAAGCCAAAATAAGGCGAACACCTACTACCCTTGAATGGCAGTACATGGATGAATGGCAGCATTATACAACACGCGTACTGTTTCAAAAGCGGGGAGAAAAGTTCAGAATCAGGGTCAGCAAACGGCAAAGATGGGGTATGAACTGGGGGGCTGAAGGTTATAATTATTGGCTCCTGATTCCTCTCTTGGCTGTCCTCGCACCCATCGGTGGTGTTTTATCATTTTCCACTATCGGATTCGCATGGCCCGGAATCATCTCGGGAATTTTGACATCCGTTTTAACATTGCCTGTGATAAATTATATTCAGACAAGCAGATTGAATAAGCATAAATCAGAGGTTACTGACACTGCCAACGATTTAGCCACGCTCACCCTTCAGCTATCCGATGATACTCGTATAAAAGAGAAACAGAAGGCAAAAGAAGATAAAACCATTGAAATTATTGAGGTTCGGTCGGACCCTGAAGAAGAACGCCACCAAAATGAATCCGGCCGGCTGCGTAATAATCTGCGATAATTTTTTTGCCGCGAAGTTTTTGTTCTAAAATCCAGGGGGTCTTTACAAAAGGAGGAGTTATTTGCTGAGCTTTTCAATCCATCAGCTAAAGCAGTCGGTAATTGTATTGTATTCAGTTCGCCTCCCGTTCGATATTCGGCGTTCAGTATTCGACATTCGATATTCGGTGTTGTTTCCAGCCCTGAAAGGGCGAAATCACAGAGCCCGGGGCAAAGTGAGCGCAGTGAATGCAAGCGAACGTCGCCCCGGGACAGGAGAGGCAATAAGTGCCCCCGAGTGATGGTCCCGTTAAAGCGAAGGCCCGAATCGAGGGGGTCATAGACCGTCTCCGGATATAAGACAAAATGCCGTGGGATCGCACGAAACTGACCTAAGTTTTCCAGTCACCTTCTCCATTGTACCTTCCGGTATTGGGGTAAAATTCGGGCTACCGGTAATAGAAGAATGAATAACCAACGCCGGGGCATCTGATTCTTATTGGCTGATTGGAATAAGTAAACAAATTTTATGTAATAGTGCCGTCTCCCGTCTCAGAAAACTTTCCATTCTGCCACAGTACCTCAACTATCTGAACAATTTTTAAGTGATACGCTTCACTATTCAGGCAGCGTGATAAAAACGGATTTTCTCCTGATCGGCTGCAGGTTCCGGGTTTTATGGCCTTTTCCTTCAGTATCCTCAACAAGTAAAACTTCCCCCCCTCCGAACGTCCGTTTTTCACCGAGTGATGTTTCAATTTCAATCTCTCCATCCAGCAAAATGATATATTGGCGCTGAGGGGCGTTGTGGAAATCGTAATCGTAGGATGGCTCCACTTCCCGGAAAATGATTTCCCCGGCAGGGATGCCATCAGACAGCGCCCCAATCTCGCCCATCTCCTTCAATTGGAGATCAATATCTTCGAAGCGGCTGTCACCATTGTCATCGCTATAAAGTCTTGTAATTTTAAACATTTTTTGATTCTTTTGATGCCCTTTCCAATTCTTCAAGCAGATTGTCGAGATCAAGTGCAAGTGTAACCATTTCGATGGTCCCATCGGCTCGGTACGTCCATTCCTCTGACGGCCTGTCGCGGTAAAGTTCAACACCGTTGCCGTCAGGATCATTCAGATAGATGGCTTCCGAAACACCGTGATCACTGGCTCCGGTAATCGGATAACCTGCATCCAGCAAACGTTTGTATATTTCAGCGAGGTCTCTTCTTGAGGGATAGAGTATGGCAGTGTGATACAAACCTGCGCTGCGAACAGGTGCCAGCGGACCATCCAGGCTGTGCCACGTGTTCAGGCCAATATGATGGTGGTATCCGCCAGCAGAAAGAAATGCTGCCTGACTGCCGTACATCGTAGTTAGTTCAAAACCCAGCAAATCCCGGTAAAAAGCGATCGCCCGTTCCAGGTTAGATACTTTCAGATGAACATGGCCTATTCTTGTTTGAGCAGGAATGGTATAATGAGTACTCATAAGGAATTATTAATTTTGGTACACCCATGAATATAATGGATAGATCTGAAAAGACCGAAGACGGGAGCCTGAAGTAACCATTTTAACTGGTTTACCTATGACAAAATTTGTGGTCGAACCAAAATTTTTAGTTGATGGCCTGGATGAAATCAATAGGCAAATTTGCTTCGATAATCTGCCGGAGACATACCCGTATGATTTCTAAAAAGATCCCGAAATGACTTGGGATCATTGTATCCCACATCATACATCACTTCATGAACAGTTTTACGGCCCGATTCCAGATGTTTTTTGGCCGCTTCCACCTTGGTACGCTGCATATATTCAAAAACCGTATTGGCCGTTGCTTTTTTAAAGCGCCGTTCCAGGCTTCGGCGGCTCAATGCAAGTTCCGCAGCGAGTTCATCAACGGTCATTTTTTCAGTGTAATTGTTTTCGATAATATGTTGAGCTTCCATAATAAGTTCATCACCATGATCTTTTTGCCCTTCAAAAATTATGAATGGCGATTGGCTGTCTTTATCTATATCGATCATAAACATTTTGGAGGCAAGGATTGCTGCGTCCCTGCCGGCATTTTTTTCAATCAGGTACAGAAGCAAATTCAGGTAGGAATAGGCACCGCCACTTGTGTAGATCCTGTCTTCAGCTGTCATAATCCGGTCGTCTACCAGGTCAACATCCGGGAACATTTTCCTGAAATTTGCGGCATGAGCCCAGTGTGTGGCGCATTTACGCCCCTTCAGTAAACCGGTGGCAGCAAGCAAATATGCCCCTATACAAAAACTCACAAGCTCAGCCCCGTTTTTGTAATGATCAATCATCCAGGGAATAAATTCTTTGTTTCGTTCAATTCCTTCATACTGCTCATTATGGATAGCGGGAATAATAATCATATCCGTTTTTTTTACTTCGCCGATAGTACAGTCAGGATATACCGTAAACAATCCTGTATCCTGTTTTGCTTCTTTCGACAGGCCAACCAGATGAACATCAAAAACGGGCTTCCCCCCCATTTTTGTGGAAATCCCGTTGATCTGGTTAAAAATCTGGTGGGTACCTGCAATGTTTACAAGGCTCGTGTGGCCATTAGGAATAAGTATCGAGACGTGTTTCATGTCAAAAATCTAAAAAACTAAAATGTCGTAATCAACCCGCTGAATTGGCGTATTCACCCCCTTTACTTTTATTTGTGATAGATTAAATTCAATGTAACCTCTTGTAATGCTTCTTATTACATATTAAATCCGATTCAAATACGGCTTGAATTATGGACAACAAAATACGCTCTGATATTCAAACCAACAATCAAAACCCTGAGACCGGGCAATTTTCAGAATGAACGAACTCAGTTCCATAACATTTATTAAAGAGCTAAAAGAGCATCAATCAGATGCCGAATACAAAAAAATCCGGTGCTATTTTAAAGCCGATGACCCGGCAAACAGGGTGATCGGTGTTCGAATGAAACACGTCTTTGATCTGGCAAAAGAGTACACTGATATGCCGCTGGATGAAATTGAAAAGTTGCTGGAAAGCCCGTTCTATGAAGCCCGGATGGGCGCAATGAGTATCATGGATTTCCAGGCGCAACGAAAGGGCATCACCGAAAAGCAACGGAAAGAACTGTTTGATCTTTATATACGTCGCCATGATCGCATCAACAACTGGGATTTTATGGATCGCGCTGCTCCGAGGGTGATTGGCGGCTATCTGTATGAATGCAATAAGCCCAGAAAGATATTATACGACCTAGCCAGGTCCGGCAACCCCTGGGAAAGGCGCACTGCGATCGTAAGTACCGGCTACTTTTTGCGAAAACGTGAAACAGATGATACGTTTAAGCTTGCTGAAACCCTGATACAGGATGAACATGAATATGTTCAAAAAGCAGTTGGAACCTGGCTGCGTCATGCCGGTAAACAGGATGAGAAACGGTTGTTAAAATTTTTGGAAAATTACGCGGCCGGAATGCCGCGTGCCATACTGAGCACAGCCATTGAGAAACTGGACAAGAGTCAAAAATCATATTTCAGAGGATTGAACAAATGAATGTAAAATGCTCCGTATATATCGCAGCAAGCCTTGACGGTTATATAGCAAAAACTGACGGTGATATAGAGTGGCTTAATAACCCGGAATACGGCCCGATGGGTGAAGGAGGGCTGGGTTATGAACAGTTTATTTCAGGCGTCGATACGATTGTAATGGGTCGAAATACGTTTGAAAAGGTGCTGAGTTTTGATTTCTGGCCATATGAAGGCACACCTGTGGTTGTGCTGACAAGCCGTGTGATGGAAATCCCGTCACACCTGAGTGATAAGGTGATGATTGAATCTGGTGAGCCGGAAGAAGTGGTAAAAAAACTTGCAGAGCAGGGGAAGAAGCACCTGTATATCGATGGCGGAAAAACAATTCAGCGTTTTTTGGAAAACGGATTGATTCATGAAATTACCATAACCCAAATACCGGTTCTTCTGGGCGATGGCATCCCCCTTTTTGGGAAAACCGGGGTGGATACTGCCCTGCGTCTGATTGAAAACACAGCTTATGAAAACGGTTTTGTACAATCCCGATATGAAGTAAAACGATAAAAAGTAACAAAGACCTTCAGGGTTTAACAACCTGAAAAAAATATTGAACACTGAATATTGAATATTACCCCGTGATGGATCCCCATGGGAAATATTGAATGTTGCAGAAGTTCCACTTCGACATTCAATATTCGGTGTTCATTATTCGATATTTCATAAAACAGCAGGTCTTACTAAACCGGAGAATACTTATGCAAAAAATAACACCCCATCTATGGTTCAACACCCAGGCCAAAGAGGCCGCTGAGTTTTATGTATCCGCTTTTGGAAACGGTTCAAAAATTAACAACATCAACACACTCCACAACACCCCTTCTGGTGACGTGGATACGGTTACATTTGAACTCCTTGGGTACTCGTTCATGGCCATTTCTGCCGGACCTTTGTTCACATTCAACCCTTCGATCTCTTTTTTTGTGAATTTTGATCCGTCGCGTGATGACAGAGCGAGTGAAAAACTGGACACTCTATGGGAAAAACTATCTGAAGGAGGAACAGCACTTATGCCCCTCCAGGAATATCCGTTCAGTAAACGCTACGGATGGATACAGGATAAATTCGGCCTTTCATGGCAGCTCATTCTCACCGACCCCGAAGGTGAGCCGCGGCCCGCCATCGTCCCGTCGTTGCTATACGTTGGAGATGTATGTGGCAAAGCGGAAGAAGCCACTGATTTCTACCTATCCGTATTTAAAAATACTCGCCGGGGACTCATCGCCCGTTATCCGGCCGGGATGGAGCCGGATAAAGAAGGCACAATCATGTTCACAGACTTTTTGCTGGAAGGAGAGTGGTTTGCAGCCATGGACAGCGCACAGGACCATGCGTTCCAATTCAATGAAGCGATCTCACTAATGGTTAATTGCGACACCCAGGAAGAAATTGATGATTACTGGGAGAAACTCTCCGCCGTTCCCGAAGCCGAACAATGTGGTTGGCTCAAAGACAAATACGGTGTCTCGTGGCAAATTGCACCGCGTGAGATGGACAAAATGATGAATAATGGCACCAGAGAGCAGGTGGACCGTGTAACGCAGGCGTTCCTGCCAATGAAGAAACTGATCATTACTGAATTACTAAAAGCATACGAAGGTCAATAAATATTAATAAGTAAAAATATTATGGAAACACTTCATTTTTCAATCACGATCAACGCTCCGAAAGAAACAGTTTGGCACATTATGCTCGGCGAGAATACCTACCGGGAATGGACGGATGTATTTATGCCAGGTTCTCACTTTGTTGGCAACTGGAATGAAGGGAGCAAAATCCATTTTCTCTCTCCTGGAAACCTGGCCAAAAGCACTTCAATAAGTCAAAAATTTATCAGAAAAAGGCCAGAAACAGATAAACCCCTAAAGCAACAGAAATGAGCAGTCAACAAATAATACATCCTCTCCTGACCCAATTTCATCTGCACCACATCCTGTTTAATTCCGACAATGGTACAACTGGAATCGATGAGCTTCATATTGCCATTGCGCCAGTAGTGCTTGGGCAAGGCGAGCGGTTGTTCGATGGAGTTGACATGCAAAGCATGGGATACGAATGTGAACGGTT
>RECI01000274.1 GCA_007694095.1 Balneolaceae bacterium
TTTGTAATGCTTAACAAATAACGAACCCGGCTATCATGCTACCCTCAAAAAATAAAATGCTTTACATGTATCAAAACAAAATTTATCCTCTGTTTTTAATAGCAAGTATGCTGGTTGTCTTGCAGTTGAGTGCTTGCGACCGTCCGGATAGTGAGGACGAAAACGAAGGTGACCTTATTGAAGCTTCAATTGGAGAATTGCAGTCTAAACTTGATGCTGGTCAGATCACGTCAGTCGATCTGGTTGACTTCTACCTGGCACGTATTGAAACCTACGATAAGAATGGGCCTGCGCTGAATAGTATTGCATATATCAACCCAAATGCACGAGTACAAGCGGAGATACTTGACCTGGAGCGGATGGAGAACGGGCCGCGCGGTCCGTTGCACGGAATTCCGTTACTTGTAAAAGACAACTACGAAACGCGAGGCATGCCAACCACGGCGGGTTCAAAATCACTTGCCGGTTTTGCGCCTGAGAATGACGCTGAACTGGTGGCACGCTTGCGTGCTGCCGGTGCCATTATTCTTGGAAAGACAAATATGCATGAATTTGCGTACGGGATTGAAACCTGGGGATCAGCTTTTGGCAAAACCCGCAACCCGTATAATCCTGAAAGAAATCCCGGTGGTTCCAGTGGCGGAACAGGCGCAGCGGTTGCGGCGAATTTTGCCGTTGCGGGACTGGGCAGCGATACCTGTGGATCCATACGGATTCCGGCCTCGCATAATTCTCTGGTTGGCCTTCGCGGAACGCAAGGTTCTTCCAGCAGGCGAGGCATCATTCCTCTTTCATCGACGCAGGATATCGGCGGCCCGTTAGCTCGCAGCATCACTGATCTGGCTCTCATTCTCGATATAACGGTCGGCCATGACCCGGAGGATACGCAAACTATACCCGTTTCCTCGCAGCTACAAGGTAGCTTTATGGATGCGCTCGACCCAGATGCCTTGAGCGGAAAGAGAATCGGAATTGTTAGTGAGCTGCGTTATCGGGGCCCGGAGGATCGCAAGGTTGCCTCGGTTTTCGACACTGCGATCGAGCAGATGGAAGGATTGGGTGTCGAAACAGTAATCGTTAACCTGCCGGTTTTACAGGAAGAGATACACCAGGTGTTCGGAGGGTTCTATGTACTCCAGCACGATTTTGGATCCGACATGAATTCTTACCTCTCTTCGAGGCCTGAGGCGCCCGTTCGATCTTTGCGGGAAATCATAGAAACCGGATTAGTCATCCCACAAGTTCAGGAGCGCTTACAGGTTTCGCTTGATTTACAAGATGACCCGGAAGAGATCTACCTTGAAGAGTTCTCAAAGAGAGAGCGATTGAAGGCTGCGATAAATGAAGTGATGGAGCGATATGAACTGGACGCGCTGGCTTACCCAACCATCCGGCAAATCGCTGCCGGAGTGAGTGAGGAACAATCTGATGATAGCTGCCATTTGTCAGCGAATTCGGGCTTTCCGGCCATCACCGTTCCGGCCGGATTTAGCGACGAGGGAATGCCCATAGGCCTTGAACTGATGGGTCGCCCCTGGCATGATATGCACCTGGTGGGAATGGCATTCGCGTTTGAACAGGCCACCCGGCACCGCCGGCAACCGTTGCTGAACCATTAAGCTGCATTATCCACAAAAAGATTTTGGGAAACTACTCATGCTAAAATTCTTCCGAACCATACCATTTGAACCACGGATTAATCGGATTTTTGGATTTACACGGATTTTTCTGCGTCCCGTTAGGGACGAAATATGGGTAGATAAAACGAATTATCCCCTCTCCCACCGTGCCGTCAGGTACGGCATATGCCGTAATTTGCTACAAAGCTCAATACCCATCATTAACCATGTTGCGTATCAGCCGGCGGTCGGACATAGCCTACGGCACGCCATGGTTTGTGGCGCATCTTTCTTCTACCCATATCATGTCCCTCCGGGACAGTCTCCATCCGTGAAATCCCTTAATCTTCGTAAATCCGTGATCCCATGATAAAATTCTTCCGCACCATCCGCAAAAAACTGATCGAACAGCAGAATGTTCGAAAATACACGATCTATGCCATCGGTGAAATCCTGCTGGTTGTGATTGGTATTTTGATTGCCCTGCAGATTAATAATTGGAATGAAAAGAAAAAGAATTTAGAAGCCGTAACAAACATCATCCTTGAACTGGAAACGGAACTCATCAACAATTATGAGCATGCCAACTTAGTTCTGGGCTTTTGGAGCGTGCAGGATTCCCTGAGCAAACGGGTGATCTATGATCAGTTGACGATTGATGACTATAGAAAAAACGACCTTCTCAGTATTGTATCTACAAACTGGTTTGTCTATATGCCCGATATGGAAAATTTAAATTTGCTTCTGGAAAATGAAACGTATGCCGATGACAGACTCAAGCCTGTTATAAGTACCGCTAAACGTCTGAGAAACACAGGAAATTTACTGGATGAGCAATGGACAATTCTCCGACGAAATCTTGATGAAAATCTGGCGACAGTTGTCCGTAACATCGGCCTGGTACGATCAGACAGCCTATCAATGGCTCGCAGTTACGAATATTTACTCACCGATCCTGATTATAAACGAAGCGTTGAGCTAAACTGGGTCAAAATCCAAAATTATTACGACTATATTTCGAGATATCGTGCACAAACCATCGCCCTTCTCAGTACCATTAAAGTTGTGCAGGAAGATTATGACCCGGAAGAACTGGAGACACTGTATGCGGAAATCGGTATGAAACCCTTTAAGGCGTATGATTGCGTGCAGGACTTTTTCGAAAGGAATAACGAATTAAGAAGCGGATACCTCATAGGTAATGTAAGCTCAGAAGTGGTCCATCTCAGTATAATCAACGACGGTAAAGTAAGCGGCAGTTATACGCTGCTGCCTTACCAATTTAGACACACACGCTCCGAATATGCCGGCCTGGATGGCGACTATACGGTTATTGCTGAGCAAACCGATGCACAAGGTAATTGTATTGAAAGATTTATTGCTGTTAACAAAGGATACCTGATTATAAACTAAGTCCATGCTAAAAATCTTCCGCACCACACCATTTGAACCTCGGATTTATGGGATTAAGGGATTTCGCAGATTATTTTCATATATAGAAATTTATGTACTTGTGCATTTCAAACAATGATGAATTCATTAAAAAAAATGACTACAGAACTAAAATACAGCGATATCACCGAAAAGATTATCGGGGCTTCATTTGAAGTACACTCTTTTTTGGGAAATGGATTCCAGGAGGTCATTTATCAGCGTGCATTAGCTTATGAAATGTCTCAGAAGAATCTGGATTTCGACCGTGAAATCGATCAGCACATATTTTATAAAGATTTGCCTGAACCAATCGGTACAAGGCGTGCTGATTTTGTTGTCGAGAATAAAGTTTTAGTGGAAATAAAAGCGATTAAAGAGCTTGAGGATGTCCATCTCGCTCAAGCTCTAAATTATCTGAAAGCATATCGATTGGAAGTTGGACTGCTAATCAATTTTGGCTCCAAAAGTTTAACTTTTAAACGATTAGTGCTATCCCAGAATAATCCGTGAAATCCCTTAATCTTTAAAATCCGCGATTCAGACATGCTAAAATTCTTCCGCACCATCCGCAAAAAACTCATCAAACAGGAAAATGTTCGAAAGTACCTTTTCTATGCCGTAGGCGAAATCCTGCTGGTTGTGTTCGGGATACTCATTGCACTTCAATTAAATATTCTGAAAGAGGAAGCCGGTGACAGAA
>RECI01000031.1 GCA_007694095.1 Balneolaceae bacterium
ATTTTCATCGGCTTGTGGCCTCAGACTTTTTTTGCCCTGGCAATGATCTTTTTCAAACTGAAAGAAATGGGGCACGAAAAAGACGCCCAACGGTTAATGAAAAAATTGGAAAGTAAAATTTCTGAATTGAAACCATCATAATTTACAAACCTATGCATTACATAAAAGCCCCACTTTCGGGGCTTTTATGAATTCAAATTCAGGCAGTTATCAGATCAGTCCCGGCCCGTCTGCCGGCCATATCCACGGCAACAATCTGGTATGAATTACCCTGTCCGGATAATCGGCATTCGAATGGCTGCTCGAGTGAAATCTGTGGCCTGTGTGCCACCTTTTCGATAACAGCTCCATCTCTCAGAATCTCATAGTGAGAGATTGGCTCATCGCCGGCATACGATGTGTGCCAGGTAAGACGAACCTGGTCATCCACTAAAATATCCGGATTCCTTGGTGGAGTTAATCCGTGGTCGGCCAGCTGAAAGTAGTTGGTATCACCTTCCCGGGCACGCAGCCCAAGTTTTTCAAGTTGGCGCCTTTCTTTTTCTGTGAGTTCATCCTCTTCTATTTGGGCAGCATAAAAGTTCTGAACAAGCTGACATTTAAGCGGATCATTGTCAATATGGCCTATTCCAATAATCAGGGTATCTAATCCTTTGGTGGTTAGTGCATATTCAACGAGTGGTTTGCTTGGCAGTTCATCAGTACCAACATTACGTATCACATGTTCAGGCCGGTTACTCCATCCTGCGTGTTTTCCATACATGGTTCCGTCGGCAAAAACCTTCATTCCCACAATTCCGATATCTTTTGCCTGGGCCACAGGGATTACATTGTATTGCATGTTGAGGTACCTGCGGTCATTCACATTTATCGAAACTAACATCCCGGCAAGCAGATCATATTTGTCGCGTTGAATCATCTCCATCATTGCAGGAGCCGAGAAATGTCCGGAAAAACCAAGATGTCGAATAAGTTTTTCATTTCCAGGGTTCATGCCGGTTATGTTGGTACCGTCCCTGAAATCGCGTAATGCAATGAGTGCTCCGAAATTGCCGTCCGGATCAAACGACCCCTCCAACCCATTGTAAACCACGTCAATTTCTTCAAATGTAGTGAGGTTATGAATCATCATCATATCCACATATGCCCCTTCAGGATAATATCCCTTGCCATCACCAAACATTTGTGAAAGAGAGCGTTTCAAATCAGCAACTGCACCACCGCCGTGATCACCCTGTGTGCTGTTACGAACGTTATCCAGTTCCGGATAACCCCCTTTTGCCCATCGAACCATAGATTTTGTAGTCAGGAAAACCGATGAGCGCAGCTTATCATTGTAATTCCGTGTGCCCGGAATCAGGTTAAGTTTTCTGAACGCCTTTCCAAAATTATCCTGGCTTGGGCCGTAGACATTTGATGTATCGTAATAATTCACTTTCAGGTCGAATGCTTTAAGAATAATTTCTACCGGATTTACATCATCAGGTGTCCATTGTATGGAAGATTGACCGCCAAGGCCAAATGTTGTTACATTAAAATTTGTGCGGCCAAAGCGCCTTTTCATTGGTTCCGGGAAACGGTTTGTTTCATATGTAAATCCCGGAAGAACTGTAAATCCAGCCGCTGCAGCAGCTGATAATTTCATAAAATCACGACGAGAAAGAATCCTTTTTTTAGCCATATCAGTTACAGTTTTCAGGTTCAAGGGTGAAATTCTTTAAAACTGCGATTCAGCCACCCATTTTTAAAATAAATTTAGATATTCTTGTCTAATTAATATACAAAAAAACTCTCGCCTCTCCATCTTCTGCAACGAAAGCTCAATAACTCCGGCATATAGCATTGCCACTCATCTGAATTATGCATCAGATAAAGTGATATTGATCAGGCTGTTTTGCCTCAGATGGCTGAGATTAACACACAGAATCGTCTGTGATAATCAGTGTTATCTGTGGCAATAATGAAACCAGCCAACTGACAGAGATACTTTCAGTCGTGACCTAGAGTAAGAACTATCATTTGAAAAGATGATCCCAAACACCCAAAGCGCTGACAATCAGAACAAAACCCATTTTTCCGTGTTACTTACCCACGTTAATCCCGCATCAACTTTTTGTACTGAATTCGTTCAGGCTGGTCTTCACTAATACCAAGCCTCATCCGCCGGTTCTCTTCATACTCCTGGTAATTACCTTCAAACCAGTATACCTGGCTGTTACCTTCAAAGGCGAGGATATGGGTGGATACACGATCAAGAAACCACCGATCGTGAGTTATCACCACAGCACAGCCGGCAAACCCGAGTAATGCTTCTTCAAGTGCCCTCAGGGTGTTCACGTCAAGATCGTTTGTTGGCTCGTCAAGAAGCAGGACATTGGCACCCTGTTTCAGCATTTTAGCGAGGTGAACCCGGTTCCGCTCGCCACCCGAAATTTCGTTCACTTTTTTCTGCTGATCACTGCCGCTAAAGTTAAACCTGGCTACATAGGCACGGGAATTCAATTCGCGGTAGCCAAGTTTCACCAAATCCTGTCCTCCGGAAATTTCTTCCCAAATGGTTTTAGACGGGTCGAGCGGACGCTTTTGATCAACATATCCGAGTTCAACTGTATCACCGAGAATAATTTTACCCTTGCCGGTAGTTTCCTCCCCGGTAATCATTCTAAACAGTGTTGTTTTTCCGGCGCCATTTGGCCCTATCACACCCACAATACCGCCCGGGGGCAGGCTAAAATTCATATTTTCGACAAGAAGGGTATCGCCATAACCTTTTGATACATTATCTGCTACGATAACTTTATCTCCAAGACGGGGGCCGGCCGGAATAAATATTTCCATTTCGTCTCTTCTTTTCTGATAATCCTCCGAAAGCATCTCCTCGTAGGCACTGATTCTTGCCTTGCTTTTTGCGCGCCTCCCTTTTGGGTTTTGCCGAATCCACTCAAGCTCTTGCTCCAATGATTTCTGTCGCTTCGATTCCAGCTTCTCTTCCTGTTCGAGGCGGGCTTTTTTCTGTTCCAGCCAGGAAGTGTAATTGCCTTTGAACGGAATGCCTTCCCCCCGGTCGAGTTCCAGTATCCAGCCGGCAACATTATCCAGAAAATAACGATCGTGTGTTACAGCAATTACGGTGCCTTCATAGCGGGCAAGGTGCTGCTCGAGCCACCCTACAGAGGCTGCGTCAAGATGGTTGGTTGGCTCATCAAGCAGAAGAACATCAGGTTTTTTTAGTAAAAGCCGGCATAGCGCCACCCTTCTGCGTTCTCCACCCGACAAAACCGATACGGCAGTGTCACCCGGCGGGCAACGCAGTGCATCCATCGCCTGGTTCAGTTTCGAGTCGATATCCCAGGCACCTATCCGGTCTATCTCTTCCTGTAGCTTTGCCTGTTTGGAAATCAGTGCGTCGAAATCGGCATCCGGATCACTGAAACCTTCGTTTACAGCTTCATATTGTTTGATGAGATCCATCGTATCCTGAACCCCTTCTTCCACGATATCACGTACAGTTTTGGTTTCATCAAGATGCGGTTCCTGGGGAAGGTAACCGAATGTGATCCCTTTTTGGCGTGAAATATTACCGATATAATCTTCCTCTTCCCCGGCAATAATTCGCAACAGTGTACTTTTACCTGATCCGTTCAGGCCTAATACACCAATTTTGGCACCATAAAAAAATGAAAGGTAGATGTCTTTTAAAACGGTCTTGTTGG